>NZ_JBFAJC010000025.1:0-148605 GCF_040655075.1 Actinoallomurus sp. NPDC050550
CACACCGCCCACACCCGTCAACGTCACCAACCGCGACGCCGACAACAACCGCTTGACCTCGGCCACCTCATGCCGACGCCCCACGAAACTCGTCAGCTCACCCGGCAGGCGCGGCGCATCCCGTCGGGAGAGCTGATCGGAGTTCGTGACATCCATGGAAGCGTCTCTGATTGGCTAAGCGATCCCGAGTAATCCTCGGGAATCGTCCCGACTGGATGCCGGGTATGCGCCAATCGTCTTCGTGCCCTGGTGTCGGCAGACAAAACTGCCGACCCGCGTGGCACGTCCCTCCGGACGCTGTCGGTCCAGCTTGCACGGCTATAGGACCGAGGAGGGTGCCCCGCGTCGCCTGGGCACGGGGCATGCTGATGACAGAACGATACTAAAGGATCGCCAAGGGTGACTATCGCTTGCCGTCGGCAGCGATCACATGAAACGCCCACCGGCGATCTCCAAGACGGCGCCGGTCATGTAGCTCGACAGGTCCGAGGCGAGGAAGAGCGCGACGTTCGCGACCTCGACCGGCTCTCCCGCCCGTCCCATCGGGATCTCCCGCATTTTCCCTTCCCACACGTCCGGCCGCATCGCCTCCGTCATCGCCGTCCTGATCAGCCCCGGCTGCACGGCGTTGACCCGCACGCCCAGGTGGGCGAGCTCCTTGGCGGCGGCCTTGGTCATGCCGACGATGCCCGCCTTCGCGGCGCTGTAGTTCGTCTGGCCGGCCATCCCGACCTTCCCGGAGATGGACGAGACGTTCACGATCGAACCTCGGCCGCGTTCCCGCATGACCAGCGAGGCGGCGCGGACGCCGTGCCAGGTGCCCTTCAGGTGGACGTCGATCACGGCGTCGAAGTCCGCCTCCGACATCTTCCGCATGGTGGCGTCCCGGGTGATCCCGGCGTTGTTCACCATGACGTCGAGCCCGCCGTACTCCGCCACGCACCGATCGACCAGCGCCGACACCTGCTCGGCCGAGGTGACGTCACACTCCACGGCGATACCGCCCACCTCCTTGGCCGCCGCACGGGCGGCGTCGAGGTCGCGGTCTCCGATCACCACCCGCGCGCCGTTCTCGGCGAACACCTGCGCCATGGCCAGCCCGATCCCCTGCGCCGCCCCGGTGATCACGGCGCTCCGTCCCTCCAGCAGTCCCACGGCTCCTCCTGGGTTCGATCCGACCTCCGCCGTCATGCTCGCATGCCCGTACGGGCGTCAGGCGATCCGCTCGAAGACCGCGGCGAGCCCCTGGCCGCCGCCGATGCACATCGTCTCCAGTCCGTACCGGGCGTCGCGGCGGCGCAGCTCGTGCAGCAGGGTGGTGAGGATGCGCGCGCCGGTCGCGCCGACCGGGTGCCCCAGCGAGATGCCGGAGCCGTTGACGTTCAGCTTGGCCAGGCCGGCCTCGTCGAGCCCCCACTCGCGCAGGACACCGATGACCTGCGCGGCGAACGCCTCGTTCAGCTCGATGAGGTCCATGTCGTCGAGGCTCAGCCGGGCGCGGACGAGCGCCTTCTCGGTGGCGGGCACCGGGCCCAGCCCCATCAGGTGCGGCGGGACTCCGGCCACGGCCCAGGACACCAGCCTGGCCTGAGGGGTCAGGCCGAGCGCGTCGGCCCGCTTCCGCGTCGTGACCAGGCAGACGGCCGCGCCGTCGTTCTGGCCGCTGGAGTTGCCCGCGGTGACCGTGGCGCCGTCCACGCGCATGACCGGCTTGAGGCCGGCCAGCCGCTCCAGGGTCGTGTCCGCCCGCGGATGTTCGTCACGGTCGACGACCCGCACGCCCTTGCGGTCGCGGACCTCCACCGGCACGATCTCGTCGGCGAACAGCCCCTTGTCCTGTGCCCGCACCGCCCGTTCGTGGGAGCGCAGCGCCAGCTCGTCCTGCTCCGTACGGCTGATCTCATAGCGTTCACGGACGTTCTCGGCGGTCTCCAGCATGCCGCCCGGCACCGGGTGGTGCTCGCCGCCCGCCGTGACGCGGGCACGGGCCAGCCGGTCCATCAGCTTGATCTCGGCTCCGGGCCGGTCCCAGCGCAGGCCGGCGGCGTAGTACTCGACGCCGCTCATGCTCTCCGCGCCGCCTGCGATGACCGCGTCGCTCACGCCGGTCGCGACCTGCATCACCGCGTTCACGACGGCCTGCAGCCCCGATCCGCACCGTCGGTCCACCTGCACTCCCGCGACCTCCACCGGCAGGCCCGCGTCGAGGGCGGCGACCCGGCCGATGGCCGGCGCCTCACCGTTCGGATTGCAGTTGCCCAGGATGACGTCGCCGATCTCGTGGGGGTCGACGCCGGTGCGCTCGACCAACGCACGGATCACCGTCGCCGCCAGCTCCTGCGCGCTGACGTCCTTCAATGCACCGCCAAAACGTCCCACCGGCGTACGAACCGGAGAGCACACCACAACCTCGCGCATGTCATGACTCCTCTCGCGACAACCCTACGTTTCGGATTACGAGAGGATTAGCCCGGTCTTCCGGCAGACGGGAAGGCGCCCACGACGAGGTCGTCGCCTCTTCAGACCGAGTTCCCCAGGGCGTGCTGCGTCAGATCCCACAGGACGTGGTAGACGGTCGTCTGCGCCTCCTGGACGCGGTGCACGGACGCCGACGGGATCACGAACAGGTAGTCGAGGGACGCCAGGTCGGCGAGCCTGCCGCCTTGGTCGCCGGCGAGCGCGATGGTGAGCATCCCGCGCCGGGCCGCCTCCTCCACCGCCCGGATGACGTTGGCCGATTCACCGCTCGTCGACAGGCCGAACGCGATGTCGCCGGTGCCGCCCAGCGCGGCGAGCTGCCGCGCGAACACCACCTCGAAGCTCACGTCGTCGGACAACGCGGTCAGCAGCGCGACGTCGGTGGTCAGGCAGAGCGCGGGCAGGGACCGCCCGCGCGACGGGTTGGAGAACGTGGCGGCGATCTCTTCCGCGTCGGTGCTGCTGGCGCCGTTGCCGAACGTGAACAGCCGCCCGCCCATGGCGAACCTCTTGGCCATCGCCTCGGCGCACTCCGCGAGCAGAAACCCCGACCGCTCCGCGACCTCGCGCCGGAGCCGTACGATCTCCTCGGCCTTCTCCGCGGTGGACCGGCTGACCTCTGCCAGCACCGTCTCGATCTCGGACTCCCGCGAATACAGGAACGGGTACAGCTCCCGCATCCCTTCCGGTGGCTCCGTCCCGGTCATTGCCGCTCCCCCCGATCACCCCGCGCCACCACCACGATGGCCTCTTTCGCGTGGACCAGGATCGTGTCGCCGACGGCCGCGTCGACCAGCGCGACGCTGACCTCCTCATACCTGCCGCCACCGGTGTCGGCGACCGCGAGGTCGCCGTCGAGCAGGCGCACCACCGTCACGGGGACGGCCTCGTCGGAACAGGTGACGCAGACCTCCTTCGAACACGGACCGCGCTCGGTCACCCGATCACCTCCGGGCCGAGCAGACCGGGCTGTTCGAAGAACACGTGGACCAGCTCCCACAGGAGGTGGTACGCCGTCACGTGGATCTCCTTGACGATCGCCGGATCGTCGCTCTGCGCGATCAGCAGGTGGTCGATCGCCGGGCTCTGGCCCAGCATGCCGCCGTCCCCGCCGGTCAGTGCGACGGTGAGCAACCCCAGGTCATGGGCTGCCTCCAGGCCGCGGAGCACGTCGACGCACTGACCGCCCGTGGAGATCCCCAGGGCGATGTCGTACGGAGCCGCCCACTGGCGCACCTGGTGGGCGAATACCTCGCAGAACCCCTCGCGGCACGCCACCCCCGTGATGGCCGCCGCGTCATTGCTCACCGCGATGGCGGGCAACGCCCGCTTCCCCACGATCATCGGATGCATGAACTCGACGGAGACGTGCGCCGCGTCCGTGCCGGCCACGCCGTTGCCGAAGGCGATCAGCTTTCCGCCGCGGTGAAAGCGGACCGCCATGTCCTGGCACGCGCGGGCGACCCGCCCGGAGTCCTCGGCGAGCATCCGGCCGGCCGTCTCACGCCGCGCGAACGCCTGACTGACCCGTTCCATGGGTGGTGTCACCGTCATGTACACACTCCATTCCGGATCCGTACCGTCACGCTATGTCCATGTCGCTCTGGGGGAACACCCTGTCCTGCACAACCAGCGGTAAAGCCTCGGCGCGATCGGTAAGTTCTCGGCCACGGCGGTCGCGGGCAGGTCTCGGGGCCGCCACGCCGCGGGCAACATTCGACGTATGCGATCAACGTCCGCTCGGCTGCTGATCCGCGTCGAGGGGATCGTGCAAGGGGTCGGCTTCCGGCCGTACGTCCATTCGCTCGCGCGGCGGCTGGACCTGGCCGGATGGGTGGGCAACGACGCCCACGGCGTCTTCGTCGAGGTCGAGGGGCCATCCGACGCCTTGACGCGGTTCCAGGAGGGACTGCGCGACGACCCGCCGCCCCTGGCGTTGATCCACCGGATGACCGCGACGCGGCTTCCGGTCCGCGGCGAGCGAGGATTCCGCATCGCGCCGAGCCGCCGGGAGGACACCCGCGGGACGCTGATCTCGCCGGACGTCGCGACCTGCGCGGACTGCCTCGCCGAGCTGTTCGACCCCGCCGACCGGCGGTACCGCTACCCCTTTGTCAACTGCACCAACTGCGGGCCGCGGTTCACCATCATCCGCGACGTGCCGTACGACCGGCCCGTGACGACGATGGCCGGGTTCGCCCTGTGCGAGGACTGCGCGGCGGAGTACCACGACCCGGGGAACCGGCGGTTCCACGCGCAGCCGACCTGCTGCCCGGCCTGTGGCCCGACGCTGCGCCTGTCCGGTGCGGACGACGGCGACCCGGCCGTCGAGGTGCCGCATGCCGGCGGCGCGGCGGCGTCTGGGGTGACGAGCGCGGCGGCCGAGGCGCGGCGTTGGGAAGGCGCGTCGGCCTCCGGTGGAGGGGGCGCGGGGGGTGACCCGAACGTGACGGCGGCGGTCCGGCGTCGGGAAGGTGCGTCGGCCTCCCTTGATCCGATCGCGGCGGCGGTGGAGGTGCTGCGGGCGGGCGGTGTCCTGGCCGTGAAGGGGCTCGGCGGCTACCACCTGGCGGTGGACGCCGGCGACGAGGAGGCGGCCCGGCGGCTGCGCTCGCGCAAGCACCGTGAGGCCAAGCCGTTCGCCGTCATGGTTCCCGATCTCGACGCCGCCCGCCGGCTCTGCCTGCTCGACCCGGTCGCCGAACGCCTGCTCACCGGCCCGCGCCGCCCGATCGTGCTGCTTCCCCGACGGCCCGGCGCGCCGGTGGCGGAGGCGGTCGCGCCGGGCAACCGCGAACTCGGGATCATGCTGCCGTACACGCCGCTGCACCACCTACTGGCGCGGGAGCTCGACCGTCCGTACGTGTTGACCAGCGGCAATGTCTCGGACGAGCCGATCGCCTACCGCGACGCCGACGCGTACGAGCGGCTCGCCGGCATCGCCGACCGGTTCCTCACGCACGACCGGCCGATCCACATCCGCACCGACGACTCCGTCGTCCGCGTCGTCGGAGACCGGGAGCTCCCGCTGCGCCGGTCGCGCGGGTACGCGCCGCAGCCGGTCTGGCTCGCCCGGCCGGTGCCGTCCCCGGTGCTGGGCTGCGGGGCCGAGCTGAAGAACACCTTCTGTCTCGCCGAGGGCGACCGCGCCTTCGTCTCCCACCACATCGGGGACCTGGAGAACCACGAGACGCTGCGCTCCTTCACCGAGGGGATCGCGCACTTCCGGCGGCTGTTCGACATCACGCCGCGCGTCGTGGCCCACGACCTTCACCCGGAGTACCTGTCGACGAAGTACGCCCTGGCGCTGGAGGACGTGGAGCTCGTGGGCGTGCAGCACCACCACGCGCACATCGCCTCCTGCCTGGCCGACAACCGCGAGGACGGCCCGGTGATCGGCGTCGCCTACGACGGCACCGGCTATGGCGCCGACGGCACGATCTGGGGTGGTGAGCTCCTCGTCGCCGACCTGGCGGGGTTCTCCCGGGCCGGCGTCCTGGCCCCGGTGCCGTTGCCCGGAGGGACGACCGCGATCCGGCAGCCGTGGCGGATGGCCGCTGCCCACCTGGACGCGGCGTACGACGGGGCTCCGCCGCCGGAACTGGGCGTCCAGGCGCGGCATCGCAGCGGCTGGGACGACGTGCTGGCCGTGGCGAGGTCCGGTGTGAACTCGCCGCTCACGTCGAGCGCCGGCCGCCTGTTCGACGCCGTCGCCGCGATCCTCGGCGTCCGCGACGCCGTCGACTACGAAGGACAGGCGGCGATCGAACTCGAGCAGCGCGCCGACCCCGCTGAGACGGCCGCCTACCCGGCCGCGATCGACGACGGAGACCTCCTGGTCATCCGGGTCGGTGACCTGGTCCGTGCGGTCGTGGCCGACCTGCGCGGCGGCGTCCCGCCCGCGACCGTCGCCGCGCGCTTCCATCACGGGCTCGCCGACGTCACCGTCGCCGCGTGCCGGCGGTTGTCCGCCGCGACAGGGATCGGCACGGTCGCGCTGTCCGGCGGCGTCTTCCAGAACCGGCTCCTGCTGGGCCGGGTCACCGACGGCCTTGAACGCCACGGCCTGCGGGTGCTCACCCACCATCGGGTGCCGCCGAACGACGGCGGCATCAGCCTCGGCCAGATCGCCGTGGCCGCCACCCGGCAGGACCGACGCCGCTGAGACGGACGACGACGGCGGCAGTCGTCACGGCGAGCGTCCACCCGGAGCGCGTCGGCGCGGTGGGCCCGCGGGCCCGGTGGGCAGGCGCTGGATCGCGATCGCCGCGGCGTCGTCGTCGAGTCGGCCGCCGACGTGGCGGAGCAGATCATCGTGGAGCAGCCGGATCAGGGTGTCCGCGTCCTCGTCCGCCCAGGCGGGAAGGCGCTCGGCGAGAGGATAGAAACGGCCCGCGCCGTCGCGGGCCTCGATGATCCCGTCGGTATAGAGCAGCATGATGTCGCCGGGCTCGAACGGGAACGTCTCCGGCCGATGGTCCTCTTCGGTGAGTTCGCCCAGCCCCAGCGGTGGACACTTCTGGCGCGGCTCCAGCGGCAGCACCTGCTCTCCGTGCAGCAGCAGCGGCGGCGGATGACCGCAGTCGATCACGTGCACCACCGGCTCGCGGTCAGGTATGTCGGTGATGGCCGCAGTGACGAAGCACTCCGAGGCGATCGCGTTCGTCTCGGCGAGCTCGGTGAGGTTCCGGCAGACGCTGCCTTCCAGGTGCGTCGCGAGCTTCGGCAGTGCCGAGTGGCGGTGCGACGCCTCACGGAACGCACACAGGAGGAGCGCCGCGTCGCTGAGCGAGCCCAGGCCCTTGCCGCGTACGTCGCCGATGAGCAGGCGGGTGCCTCCCACCGTGCGCGCGGCGGCGTACAGGTCACCGCCGACGTGAGCCTCGGCGGTGGCGGCGATGTACATCGACGAGATCCGCAGGGGGCCGATCCTGCGGGGCAGCGGGCGGAGAATGACTCGCTGCGCGGCCTCGGACACCGACCGGACCTGGGCGAGCTGCCGCACGCGCCGATCGCGTAGGTAGGAGTACACGAAGATAACGGACGAGACCGCCAGCAGCGCGAAGATCTGTACCTGGTGGTTGAGCGTCTCGATGCCGCCGTGCAGGAAGGCGATCATCACCTGCGCCACCACCGCCACGGCGCCGACGAACCCGGTCATCACCGGCCCTCCGAAGGACGCCGTGAGTGCGGGCGCCACGACGAGGAGCGGCCCCAGGTGGATGGTCGTGGGGAGGTTCACGTCCACGACGCTGATCAGCAGGATGAACGCGAGTGGTATTGCCACCAGTGCATGAGCCGGCTGCCATGACGGGCGAAGATCGCGCAAGTGCTGCCCGAGGCGCACCTTTCCTGCCTACCCCACGAGTGGGGAATCAGGCCAATTCGCCAGTGGTCGGTACAGCATCGCTCGTGGAGGTCAAAGATCCAGGTGTTGGCGGAGCGCCGTGTCGAGCAACCGCAGCGTCGTCCTGGGCACAGTGCCCAGGTGTCGCCGCAGTCGCCCGGGCGCGACGGACCGAACCTGCTCGGCCTGGGCTTTCGAGTCGGTCTTGAGCCCACAGTCCGATGCGTCGAGCAGGACCTGGAAGGGATAAACCCGGCCGATGTTGGATGTAATCGGTACGACCGTGATCACTCCGCGGCCGGTGCGTTCTGCGGTGCGGTTGGCGGCGTCATTGCTGACGATCACCGCGGGTCGTAGTTTGTTTGCTTCGGATCCTTGTGCCGGCTCAAGATCGACGAGGTAGACGTCACCTCGCCGCATCGGCGATGCCATCCGCTGAAGTCGTGTCCCAGAGCTCGGCCTCGCTGCTGTAGTCCGGGTCCGCCCAGGCCGCTGCGTATGCGTCCTCGAGAGCCGCCGACCTGAGCAGTCCGATGGCCTCATGGAGCACGGCCGATCTGGACTTCGCTCCGGTAAGCGCGGCGTACTCATCGATGAACGCAACATCCTCGTCAGGGATGCTCACACCTACCTTCATGCTGTTTAGGATACCTGCTCTCATACTTACCTTCCAAGAGCTGGTGGGAATATCGTACGTACTTCTAGTGAGAACCCATGGGAACGAGGGCCGTATCGGAGGCGAGGGTGAAGGCGGGGTCGATCTGGGCGGCGAGGTCCTGGCCGGTCGCGGCGTTGGCCCAGGCGCGGGCGTTCTTGAGGTGGAACTCGACCGCTTGGCGGGTGAACTTGTCCCAGTCCTTGGGGCGGGCGTCGACGGTGGCCCGGAGCGTGGCGAGCGCGGCGCGGTCACGCTCGGCCAGGTCATCGAGGCCGAACGAGCGGCCCTGCTCCATGGCGCGGACGGCGCCGGACTGCCCGACGCAGCACAGCAGCGCGTCGCCGACGTGCTCGCGCAGGAACGCGACGTCCTCGGGGCCGTGGACCTTGTTGCCGATGACCTTCAGGGCGACGTCGTAGTCGGCGGCGTACTCGGTCCACTGCCGGTAGACGGCGACGCCCTTCCGCGTGGGCTCGGCGACCAGGAAGGTCAGGTCGAAGCGGGTGAACATGCCGGAGGCGAACGACTCCGCGCCCGCGGTGCAGTCGACGACGACGTACTCGCCGGGGCCGTCGAGGAGATGGTTGAGGTACAGCTCGACCGCGCCGGTCTTGGAGTGGTAGCAGGAGACGCCGAGGTCCTCGTCGCTGAACGGTCCGGTCGCCATGAGCCTGGCGCCGGCGGCCGGGACCGTCAGCCGGGAGTGGATCGGGTCGTCGCCGCCCAGGCGCAGTAGCCGGGATCCGCGGCCCGGCGGCGTGGTCTTCACCATCGCCGCCGCCGAGGAGATCCGGGGGTTGTCGCCCCGCAGGTACTCCTTGATCGCGGCCAGGTGCGCGCCCATGGCCGGGATCGCGGCGGCGGACTGCTCGGGGAGGCCGAGGGCGACGCCGAGGTGCTGGTTGATGTCGGCGTCCACCGCCACGACCGGCGCACCGGCGGCCGCCAGATGACGGATGAACAGGGACGACAAGGTCGTCTTGCCGCTGCCGCCCTTTCCGACGAACGCGACCTTCATGCTTCCTCCCAGTGCGGCCGGTGTTCACTTCCGATATCGCACAACGTAGCGACCCGAATACAGTGAGCGATGGGTTTCGGTGTGACCGACTATAGGGGAAACGAAAACCGTTTTCGCAATCTCCCGTGGCGCCGCAGCAGGCCGATGGCGCGGACGGTGGCGTGACCTCGCCATTCGAGGGCGCCCGCCGGGGAACTGCTGGCATGGTCGACGATCCAGCCGCCGTCCTCCTGCTGCAGACCGGCCAGCCGATCCAGGTCGGCCTCGATCACCTCGGGCCGGAACAACGCTCCAGCCGGCCGGTCGAGGCTCTCCGTGAAGTTCAGTGGGCGCAGCGTCTCGCCTGCTATGCCGCCTTCGACGGGCATCTCGCCACTCGGCGGTATCCGCGTGCCCAGGGACGCCAGGAGACCCGGCGCCTCGGGCCGGAGGTCGTGCACGGCGTCGAGGAAGCGGACCGCGAACGCCAGCACGTACGCGTGCGGCGTCTCGTCGATCGCCTCGATCGCGGCCAGGCAGTACGCCGTCGCTCGATCGAGCCAGGGATGGCCGGCGACGGCCGGAACGCGGGCCGCGACATGGTGGGCGAGCGCGGCGGTCACGGCCGTGATCTGCAGGGACGACGTGTTCGGATCGGCGCCCGCCCACCAGGGAGCGGTCGCGGCACGGGACGTGAGGGGAAGGGCGAAGGGCAAGCCGCCGTCGGGGAGCGTCACCGACTCCAGCCAGTCGCACAGCGCGACGGCCCGCGTAGTGACCGGCGCGTGGGCTGCGGCCTCCTCGAACGCCTCGAAGGCGTGCAGCGCCGCGCCCGGCTGGCTCTCGGGCGAGCGCAGGTCCGGCTCGAGGCCCCAGCCGTAACCTCCGTCGGCGTTGCGGTACGCGTCCAAGGCGGCCAGGACGTGGGCGGCGCCGGCGTCCTCCGTGATCAGCCGAAAGCGACGGCGGTCCAGGAGACGCGCGTGACCGGCCATGAACGAGGCCGCCGCGGAAAGGTCGATGCTCATACCGCGATCGTCCTTCCCGCGTGGCCCGCTCGTCATGGACGAATCGGCCATCTCCGCCGCGCGGATCAGGCTCGGCCGTCCACACCCTGTGGATTCGGCTCGGCCGCCGCGCGGGTCCGGCTCGGCCGCCGCGCGGGTCCGGCTCGGCCGCCGCGCGGGTCCGGCTCGGCCGCCGCGCGGGTCCGGCTCGGCCGCCGCGCGGATCCGGGTCGGCCTCCCGCCGCGGGGATCAGGCGTGGCAGACCGTGCCGGCCGGAGGTGCCTGGCCGGTGATCAGGTAGTCGACCTCGTGCGTACGGGCGCAGGAGGAGTTGTACAGGGCGGTGTGCCCGTCCCCGTCGTACGTCAGTAGCCGGCCGCCGTCGATCTGCCGGGTCAGCGCCTGCGCCCAGACGTACGCGGTGGACGGGTCGTAGGTGTTGCCGACGACGAGGATCGTCGGGGCGCCGGTGATCCGCTCGGGGCGTGGCGGGTTCGCCGCCGGCACCGGCCAGCCGGTGCACCCGGTGGTCATGTCCCACATCTCCGAGTAGCGCCACATGTGCGGCGCCGCCTTCTTGACGCGCGCGAGCCGGGCCCGCAGGTCCGCGAAGCCGCGCACCCGCGGCGGGAAGTCGTGGCACCCGATGGCGCGGTACGCGGTGTAGCTCGGGTCGATGCCGGACACGCCCGCGCCCAGCGCCGTCGCGTTCGAGGGCGTCTTCTCGGCGTCGGCGAGGGCCGTGGCGAGCTGCGGCCAGAACGACTTGATGATCAGGTACCCGTACGCGCCGGCGGTGACCTCGGCGGCGGTGAGGGGGCGGCCGAGGGCGGGATCGGTGACCTCGCCCTTGTCGGCCCGCGCGGTCAGGGCGTCGAAGTCGGCCACGACGTCGCGGCCGTGGAGTGCGCAGTCGGCCGTGGCCTGGCACCAGCTCGCGAACCGGCGGAACTCCCGTTCGATCGCCGTGGACTCGTCCACGCCGTCCCGGGCGACCGAGCGCGTGTGGTCGATGGCGCCGTCCAGCACCATCGTCCGTACCCGGCCGGGGAACAGCCGGGCGTACGCGGCGCCGAGCTCCGTGCCGTACGAGACGCCGAGCCAGGAGATCCGTGACTCGCCGAGCGCGGCGCGGATCGCGTCGACGTCCCGGGCGGCGCTGATCGTGTCGACGTGCCGGAGCAGCGGGCCCGTCGTGCGCAGGCAGTCGTTCCCGTGGCGGCGGTTGCTCTCCGTGAGCCGCCGGTACTCCGCCGCCGTCGTCGGAAGGGTGGGGGCGGCCGGGTCGTACACCGGCGTGGAGCAGCGTACGGGAGTGCTGTCGCCGACTCCGCGCGGGTCGAAGCCGACCAGGTCGAAACGTTCGCGCAGGGGCTTGAGCTGGGGCGTCCCGAGCAGCATCCCGCCCTGGGCGACCACCGCGGTGCCGGATCCGCCCGGGCCGCCGGGGTTGACGAGCAACGACCCGATTTGGTGCGCCGGGTCGGTGGCCCGCAGGCGGTTCAGCGCCAGGGTGATCCGCTGCCCGCCCGGATGGGACCAGTCCAGCGGCACGGTGATCGTGGCGCACTCCAGCTGAGGCGGCGTGTTCGCGGTGTGACAGTCGCGCCAGGCGGGCGCCGGGGCCAAGGTGGGCCCGCTCACCGCCGCCACCGCGGCGGAACCCGGCGTCAGGACGGCGGTCGCGGTCATGGCCACCGTCGCGACGGACGAACGCTTCATCGGGACTCCAGTTCGGAGGGGATTGGAGGCACGCGTGCTCGCAAAGCGGCCACAGAGAGCATTTCAAGTAGTCGCCTCCGGGGCGTCGTTCGCCGGGGTGATCCCGTCGCCCCGCCCTGCGACCTCCGGAGGAGGCCGCGCGCGACCTGCGGCGGACGGATGCGGCCCATGCGCTCGATGCCGACGACTGCGGCGATTCTTGGTAGGAACCGGAATTTTTGTACGATGCGTACCGTTCGGTGACTTCGGAGAGTCATACGGTTTCCGGGGGAAGTTTCCGGGCGCGGCATTGTGATGTCCCCGCCATTGGGGGGTTTGCGCACTCCCAAAGCGGGCACGGTGCCTCATTAGCGCGCCGCGCCGTGGACGGTATCCGTCACCCTCTTGGAAACGATCAGTAATCGCGCGATGCTGTGATGGTCACGGGTGCCCCACGGTGTTCCGGACTGGAGGTCCCATGGACGTTGCCCTGGACATGTTCGCGATGGAGTGCGAGGACTACACCCTCGCCATGCCGCGCGGTGAGGTCGATGCCTTCACCGGGCATACGTTCCGGGGGCGTCTGATCGAGCTTGTCACCACGGCCGACCGGCCGCTGCTGGTGGACATGAGCGGAGTGCCGTTCTTCTCCGCGGCCGGGCTCAACGCCGTGGTCGCCGCCGAGAAGCTGTCCAGAAGCCGGGGCGTTCCGATCGCCTACTTCGGCCTCATGCCGTGCGTCGAGCGGCCCTTCCGGATCACCGGCGTCGACAAGGTCGCCCTGATCTGCCCGACGATGCAGGACGCCATCTGGTGCGTCCGCCCGCTCAGCGACGCCGAGATCGAAAGCTGGGACCTGTCCGAGTAGAGGTCACTCCTACGGGCAGAGAGCACCTGCGCTGACGTCGTGGTCCTCCAGGAACCCCTGGAAGGCCACGGCGTTCTTCGCGTTCAGCACCGGTCGTTACGGCTATCCGACGCTGGTCGGCCAACGCGGGTGGGCTGGCGCGGGCAGCTCGGCCGGGATCGGCTCGGCGGGGATCGCCCGGGCGGCGGTCGGGTGCCGCATCAGGTGGGCGTCCTCCCTGAGGGTCTCGACCGTCCGATGCGGTGTCGGAGAGAAGGTCCGCATCCGGTGGCGGCCCATGGCGTACATGATCGCTCCCGCGACCGCCCAGATGCCCCCCACGATCAGGAAGGCCCAGGCGATGTCGAGCACGTGGCCGATGCCGAGTGCCGCCGCGAACGACAGCAACACCAGCACCATGTAGCCCGCGAATCCCGCCCCGCCGAACAGCCCGGCGGCCTTCCCGGCCTTGGTCGCCTCCTGGCGGACCTCCGCCTTCGCCAGCGCGACCTCCTGCCGCATCAGCTTCTGCAGGTCGGCGGTCGCCTCACTGACGAGCCGGCCGATCGAGGTGTCTCCGGACGCGGCGGTCCGTTGGATTCCGGTGCCGTGTACAGAGGTCGACATGTCAGCTCACCCGTCCCTTCGGTTCGCGGCCGATCGACTCGGCGCCTCCTCGAGGGTTCGCCATTGATTCGATGCCATACCCGCTGCGCGCGGTTCGACCCCTCTCGACCTGTCACTCCACCCGGACGCGGACTTGTCGTCGGCGGTGTCGGGCACGACCATCCCGGTGCGGCACAGGGGATCGGTCGCCCTGCCCTCGGCGCGTTATGATCTCCCTGATCCGCGACCGGATCGTCATCTGTTCGCCCTGTCGGGCGCCGTACCGCTCGGGTACGGTGCCCGGCATGGTCGATGCGTTCGATGTGCGTGCGGAGCTGGCCGGCGTCGAGGACCGTGCCGGGGCGTGGCGGTTCATCCAGGGGTTCGCGGCGGCGTGGGCGACACCGCTCACGGACGCCGACGGCTGGGAGGACGCGGATCTGAACGCCGTCGAGACGCGGCTCGGCGTCACCCTGCCCGCCGCGGTACGGGAGGCGTACGCGCTGTTCGGCCGGCGCGGGGACCTGACCAGCAACCAGGACGAACTGCTCGAGCCGAAGCAGCTGTACGTCCACGACGGGCTGCTGGTGTTTCGCGACGAGAACCAGGGCGCGGCGCGGTGGGGCGTCCGGCTCGACGGCCCCGACGACGCGGTGTTCATCCGGCCCGACCTGGCCGATGAGGACGCCGAGGGCTGGGAGCCGTGGCTGGACTCCTTCTCCCTCACCTGCGTCGAGATGGTGCTGTCGGAGACCCTGCACGCCGACGAGACGCTCGCCGACTATCGCGAGGCCGACGAGGACGATCTCGAGGTGCTCGAGCGGTACGCCCGCCTGCCCCTCCCCGAGTACCCGTCGGGGCAGCTGCCCGGTTCGCGATGGTTCGCGGGCCTGGACGTCCTTGTACGGGAGGATCAGCGGGCCTGGATGACGATCCGCGCCCGTTCGGAGGAGGCTCTCGTGAACGCCTGCGAGGACTTCGGCGACGGCTGGCTGGCGTCAACTTCTCGGTTCTAAGGACTGAGCGTGCAGGTAGGGCCTCACTGGCTGTGGGGTTGCCTCCCGCGTCTTGGCCATTCAGCTTGTGGGCTGGGTGGCCGGGACGTGTGACTTCCGCCCCGCACCCCACGCATCCTGGCCCCTCCGGGCCAGAACATGGGAAGCGTTCCGGTCTGCGTGCGCAACGACGCCGCAGCCCCGGCAGGTGAACAAGGCTTGGGACACCCGGTTGAGCCGGTCGATGTGCCCGCACTCGGCGCACTCCTTGGAGGAGTACGCGGGGTCGACGAACACGACAGGCACACCGGCCCGGCGTGCCTTGTAGACGATGAAGTCTGCCAGCTGGGCGAAGGCCCAGGAGTGCAGGGCGACCCGTTGGGGCTTGCGGAGCCGTACCCGTTCACGGATCCCTGTGAGGTCTTCCAGGGAGATGCCGCGTCCGGTGCGTTCAGCCTCGGTCACGATCGTCTTGGAGATGCGGTGGTTGATGTCTCTGGCGCGCCGGGATTCCTTCCGGCGCTGCTTGGCCAGGAGTCGTTTGGCGGACTTGGTGCGCTTCTTCTGCAGCTTGGCCCGCAGCGCGGCCTGCCGCCTGCGGTAGCGGTTGAGGTTGCGTCCGGCGGCCTGGTGGCCGGTGGAGGTGGTGGCGATGTTGACGATGCCCAGGTCCACCCCGATGAAGGCGTCCGGTGCACAGGTCTTGGCCGCGGGCACCTCGCAGGTTGCGATCAGGTAGAACACGCCATCGCGTTCGATCAGGTCGCTCTCGCCCTGGCGGTGCTCCCGCAGGATCTTCAGACCAGCCGGTGAACAGGCAAAGCGCACGCCCTTCAATCGGCCCGCGATCGTCCAGATACTCACCGTCTGGGCGTCGTACTGCCAGCTGAGGCACCGATCGTCATACGGCTGCGCGGCCTGTGGCCGGAAGGTGATCGGCTTAGAGACCGCCCTGGCCCAGCGCTTGGAACCCTTCTTGCCCAGGTTCCCCGCCCGCAGATTGGCGTGCAGGCTGGTGTAGGCGTCCCGGACCTTCTTGATCACATGCTGGGCCACCTGCGCACCCAGACCACGTTCCCTGAGTTCGGCATAGGTGTGTTTGCGCAGTTCGTACTCGCGCGGCACCCCGCGCTCGAACGCCACATCAGAGACCCAGCATGCGGCTTCGTTGACCGTGCGCAGGGTGTGTTTCAGCGCCGCCGCCTGCACGGGCGTCGGCATCAGCTTGACCTGCGTCACGACCTTCACAGTCCGCGACTTTATCATCGCTTTACGTCACCATGCCGGGAAATTGAACCCCCGATATTCGCAGGAAAGCAAGAGTTCCCCAGCCACATCCGCACGTACCTGTGGGGCCGATCACTTCTGGTCCCCTTCCTACTCCGCCGCCTCATACCGCGGTCGCCCCACTGTCGATCATCAAGGACTACATCGAGAACCAACAGCGCCCCTCCTGAACAGGGCAGCGTTCCACAGCGATGCCGCGGCGCTCCGCACAGCAAAGATCAGGATGCGATTCCGCCTGGGGCTCCTCGCAAGAACATGCTGAAACGCCGGCACCCCCGGCCGGGCGGCCGAGGGCGCCGGCGTCGCGGCTCAGGCGGGGGCGGCCTCCGCGCGGGCCTTGCGCGGGAGCAGGAACCCGAGTCCGAACGCCAGGACGATCAGCCCGATGGTAACCAGCGCCGTGATTCCGGCGGCGTCGAGGGAGTCGCGGCGGTGAGTGTCCAGACCCGCCGTGGTCAGCGCCCGCACGACCGCCGGTGAGGCCGAGCCGGTGGTCCGGCAGCTGGCCGGCACGGTGTCCGGGTCCTTCTCGGCCTCGCGGTCGTGCACGCAGGACCGGACGCCCGCGACGATCTGGGCCTGGGCCGGGGCGGGCACGCCCGCCCGGGTCAGCGCGGCGCGCAGCCGGGGCGCGGCGGAGGCGTCGAAGTTGTGGTGCGCCTGCGCGCCGAGCAGCCCGAAGAACAGGGTGCCGATGACCGCGACGCCGAGCGACATGCCGAGTTGCTGGATGGCCTGCAGGGCGCTGGACGCCGAGCCGACCTCGTGGTCGGTGACCTCGCCGAGGATGATGTCGAACATCGGCACGAAGATCATGCCCATCCCGACACCGCCGATCAGCAGCGGGGCGATGAAGTCGACGCTGGTGAGGCCGGGTCCGACGTACTGGAAGACGCCGTAGAGGACGGCCAGCCCGATGCCCATGCCCGCCAGGCCGAAGTGCAGGAGCCGCCGGCCGAGCTTGACCATGAGCGTGCCGCTGATCGCGGAGCCGATCATCGCGCCGAACGCCCAGGGCGCGGTCGTGAGGCCGGCGCGCAGCGGGCTGTATCCGAGGCCGACCTGCATGAACACGCCGAGGGTGAGGAGCGTGCCGCCCATCGCGCCGGTGAAGGCGATCGCGAAGACGACCCCGGAGGCGTACGAGCGCCGGGCGAAGACGCCGGGCTCGATCAGCGGCGTCGCGCCCACCCGCTTGCGGCGGACCTGGTACGCGGCGAACAGGGCGAGCACCGGAACCGAGCACACCAGGAGGATCTTGGTCCACAGCGGCCAGCCGAGCTCACGGCCCTGCACCAGCGGGAAGATCAGCATGAAGGTGCCGGAGGCGGCCAGGGCGACGCCGGGCAGGTCGAGCCGCGCCGAGCGCACGGCGGGCGGCGTCGTGGGCAGGAACCGCGCCGCGACGGCCAGCGCGAAGGCGCCGATCGGGACGTTCACCAGGAAGATCATCCGCCAGCCGGTGCCGAACAGGTCGGCATGGATCAGCGTTCCGCCGATGATCGGGCCGAGCACCGCCGACAGCCCCATCACCGGGCCGAACGCGGTCCACGCCTTCTTCATCTCCTCCGCCGGGAACAGGTCGCGGATCAGCCCGAACCCCTGTGGCAGCATCACCGCCCCGAACGCGCCCTGCAGCACCCGCGAGACGATCAGCATGGTTGGAGAGACCGCGGTCGCGCAGGCCACGGAGGCGACCGTGAAGCCCGCGACGCCGATCAGCAGCATCCGCTTGCGGCCGAACATGTCGCCGAGCCGCCCGCCGATGAGCAGCATGACCGCGAGCGCCATCGTGTAGCCGGCCGCCATCCACTGCAGCGTCGCGTACGACCCGCCGAGGCTCGCCCGGATCGCCGGGGCCGCCGTATTGATCACGGTGCTGTCCAGCAGGTCCATGACGCTCGAGGCGAGGACGGCGGAGAACGCGAGCCACCGCCAGCGGTACGGCGCGGTGGTCTTCTCGTCCGCCGCGAGCGGGGATTCGAGGATTTCGGTCAAGGCCATCTCCTGTGAACGAGGTCGATGGATAAGACGTTAGAGTTCATAGCGGCCACTTCCTGACCGCAATGACCGGAACCCTGAAAGACATGGCGAACACGAGCTCCCGCACCCTCCGGCTGCTGTCCCTCCTGCAGACCCACCGCTACTGGCCCGGCCCCGAGCTGTCCGACCGGCTCGGAGTCTCGCCCCGTACGCTCCGCCGTGACGTCGACCGGCTGCGCGAGCTCGGCTATCCGGTCGTCGCGCACCGGGGCGTGGACGGCGGTTACCAGCTGGCGCCCGGGGCCGCGCTGCCCCCGCTCGTGGTCGACGACGAGGAGGCCGTCGCCCTCGCCATCGGCCTGCGGATGGCCGCGCAGGGCGCCGTCGCCGGCATCGAGGAGTCGGCGGTCCGCGCCCTGACCAAGGTCGTCCAGGTGATGCCGCCCCGGCTGCGCCGCCGCATCGACGCGCTGCGCGCGGTCACCGTCCCCGCGGCCTGGGGCGCCGGCCCGACCATCGACGCGGACGTGCTCACCGCCGTCGCCCAGGCCTGCCGCGACGAGGAGCGGCTGCGGTTCTCCTACCGGGCCCGGGCCGGCGAGCAGTCCGCCCGCCATGTCGAGCCGCACCGCCTCGTCTCGCTCGGCCGCCGCTGGTACCTCGTGGCGTACGACCTGGGCCGGCACGGCTGGCGCAGCTTCCGCCTCGACCGTCTCTCCGACCCGGGCAGTACGGGCGAGCGGTTCCGCCCTCGCGAGCTGCCCGCCGAGGACGCCGCGGACTTCGTCCGGGCGGGCATCGCGACCATGCCGACGACCTACGCCGTCGAGGTCATCGTGCACGCCCCGGCGGGCAAGGTCCGCGCCACCGTTTCACGCTGGGGCACGGTCGAGGAGATCGCCGACGACCGATGCCGCCTGCTGATGACCGTCGACGGCCTGGAGTGGCCCACCATGCTGATCGGCGCGATCGGCGCCGAGGCCGAGATCGTCGGCCCGCCGGAGCTCACCGACTTCGTCCGCGAGTGGGGCACTCGCTTCCTGCGCGTCACCGGCTGACGTGCGGACACCCTCTAGCTAGATGGTGGCCGAGCGGCTCCCGGAAGGCGCCGGCGCCTCATCGGCGAGCGCCGCGGCCAAACGGTCGCCGGCGCCCGGATCGTGGGCGGGGAGGACGACCAGCCCCGGGAACCGCGAGCGGAGCTCGTTCACCATGTGCGTCGCCGTACGCATTGCGCGCTTGTTTCCGACGCCCGGGAGCTTGCCGTCGATGAGCAACTGGTCGTCGTACGTGAGGTCGCCGACCATGAGAAGCGGCGCGTGCCCGGGCCGGCGGACGAGCATGGACAGGGAACCGGGCGTGTGGCCGGGAGTGGGCAGCAGGACCAGGCTGCCGTCGCCGAACAGGTCGTGCCCACGGGTGAACGGCGCGAGCGAGGGCTCGGTGAGGCCCTCCATGTCGATCAGGTTCCACCTCAGGCCCGGTAGGTCGATGTGGCCGGGCATCAGACCGCGGGCCTCTGGCAGCGGCTTGTGCAGTGACTCCCACTCCGGTCGGCTGACGGCGATCTCGGAGCGGCCGAGGTGGGGCAGTCCGCCGATGTGGTCCTGGTGCAGGTGGGAGATGACGGAGGTGTGGACGTCCTCGATCCGGTGGCCGAGCCCGCGCAGCCCGGCCGTCAGGGTGTCCTGGGGGTCGATGTCGAACTTGGCGAGCCGGGAGTAGACGAACCCGTTGAGGCCGCCGGGGAAGTAGCGCGGGTCAGTGACGGAGGCGCGGTCCTGGCCGGTGTCGAACAGGACGAGGCCTTCGCGGTGCTCCACGACGTAGACGTTGATCGGCCGGGGGGCGGTCCACCGGCGCGAGGAGAACAGCCAGACGTAGGTGTTCTTCCGCGTCGGCCCGACGTGCTCGGGGCGGATGGCGACGGTGCCGGTGCTGATGACCGATACGGCGCTGATGGGGTCGTTCATGGTGATCTCCTTGAGTTCGATTACACGACATTAGATGACACGACATCTAGTCTCGTCAAGTCTTCTCCACGAATCAGTTGTCGTGTCATACGTGTCGTGTAACCTGACTTCACGGAGCCGGGGGTCGGCGTACCGAACAGCGAGGGGTGTGCACGACATGAAGCCGATCGAGGAGTTCCGCTACCTCATCCTCGCCGTTCAGCGGGAGGGGAACCGCCTCCTCGGCGCCGCCCTGCGGCCTCTCGGGCTCACCCCGTCCCAGGCCGAGGTGCTGCGGGTCCTGCACGACCACCAGCCGCTCACCCTGTCGGCCCTCGGGCGGCTCCTGGTGTGCGAGACCACCGCGAGTCCCAGCCGCCTGGTCGACCGGCTCGTGGCCCAGGGGCTCGTCGAGCGGACCACCGATCCGGATGACCGCCGGTTCGTCACCCTGACGCTGACGGCGGAAGGACGCCGACTCGAGCGGGAGATCGTGGCCATCGAGGACCGGCTGTACGCCACCCTGGAAGAACTCATCGCAGGCCGGTCGCTCGAAGAGCCGCTGGCCTTGCTGCGCAGCGTGGCGGACGCCTTTCCGTCCGGCGAGGCCCTCGCTCGCCGCAGGGGCGACACCTCGCCCGCCGGCTGACTCGGCGAGCACGGCGATGCCGGTACCGTCCCTTGTGCGCGGTACCGGCATCGGAGATCAGTTGATCGGGTTCGGGGTCCAGTTCGCCGGATCAGTGCCGAGAACGGTCATCCGCTGGTAGAGGCCGACGACTCCGCCGGTCTTGTTGAGCTTCGCGAGCACCGCACCGGACGCGCTGATCTCCACGTCGAAGCCGTTGTCCCCGTAGACGTACAGGAGGCTCGGCGTTCGGTACGCCGGGTGCCCCTTCAGCTTCGTGTTGGGACGCGGAAGACCCTTCATGGGCTTTCCGGGGCCGTTGGGGACGGCGGTCCCGATGGTGCCGTTCGACTTGACGATGCTGATTTGCAGGTCGGAGGACGGACCCCCGGCGTTGTAGCCCACGATGGCGCTGAGCTCCCCGTACGCGCCGTTGTTGAGCACCGTACGATCCGGGCTCAACCCGCCGGGCACCCCGCCGATGTGCAGGGGCATCTCGATCGGCCGGTTGTCGCCGAACTTCGCCGACGTGGCGATCCTGTACGCCGTCCTCGTCAGCTCGGCGCTGCTTCCGCGCAGCTCGTCGCCCTGGAGGTCGGCCCAGCTGTTCGGCGCGTACTGCCAGCGCAGCTCGAACGACGACTGCCCGGACGGGTTCGGTTTGTAGATCCAGTAGGCGGAGTGGCCGTTGATGGACGCGGCGGGGATCCGCTTGGCCGGGACGCCGCCGGGGAGGTAGCCCAGGAACGGCTCCTTACCGCGCTCGTACGCGGTGAGGGTCACTGAGGCGCCGCTCTTCGCTCCTTCCTGCGCGGTGACCTGGAAGAACTTCTCGTGCTGGTGGTCGGCGACGTAGCCGTTGGCGTGCATGCCGCGGGGCAGCCAGCCGAAGGTCGCGCGTGCCACGAGCGGGTCGCTGTACTTGGCCGCCTCCGCGGCGGGAGTGCCGTGCACGGTGACGGGGGAGACGCCCGCCTGGGTGGCCACGATCGCGACGCCGGCGGCGGCCGCCACCCCACCGGCGAGCAGCATGACCCGGAGACCTCCGAAACGCCGGCGGGTCTGTACGGAGCGCCGCGCCCCGGGCTCGTCGATGGCCGCGATGAGCCGCTTCTCGCCGGCGTCGAGACGCTGTTGCGACGGGATCGGGGCGTCGCTGCGCATCGTGCGCATCAGATCGAGGTCGTTCACGGTCGGTACCTCAGCCTTCATCGGAAATGGACAGGGGGTTTCCGTCGCCGAGAGCGGCGCGGATCTTCTTTCGAGCCCGATGCAGCCGCGATCGCACCGTCCCCACGGAGATGCCCAGCGCTTGGGCGGTCTCCTCGTAGGACAGATCCGCCCAGGCCACCAGCAGCAGAACCTCCCGGTGCGGTCGGCTGAGACCGGCGAGGGCGGCCGCGAGCGGCTGGTGCATGCCGGCCGCCACCACCCGGTCGTCGGCGCCCTCCAGCTGGCCGCCGTAGGTCTGCACCACAGGGTCGGCGCCGCTGCGGGCGAACGCCCGCAACATCCGGGTCTCCTTGCGGTGGTACTGGGCCATCACATTGGCGGCGATCCCGTACAGCCACGGCCTGGCGTCCGGCCGTCCGAGGTCGTACTTCCGGCGTTTCTCGAACGCCCGATAGAACGTCTCGGCGGTGACGTCGTCGGCCATGTCGTCGCCGAGTCTTCGGGCGACGTAGCGGCTGATGTGAGGGGCGTGCCGCCGGTACAGCGCGGCGAAGACCCCGGGCTCTTGCCAAGACTGCTCGATCACAGCGGCGTCGCTCACGCCCTGTCGGGTCGTCACAGTCATACGGCTCCCGTCTCTTGCAGCCGGTGCTCCGGCCGTGCGCGGTGTGCGCTTCACCCGCTTTTCCCCGACTCCGCGAAACGGGTTCCACCCCGCCCCAGTGGCAATAGGGCGTTCTCCCTACTGCGCGTTTGTGCGCTCCCTTTGAATACTGATCGCGTCCACTCGATGACAAAGAGTGGCCGGGGCCTTCTTCGACCCGACGCCATTCTTCGGGGTGCCCAACTACACCGACCAGGTCGTCGCCACCGAGGTGCGCCCCGGCACCGATTTCAGCGTCTGTGGCCAATTCGGCCACGCCAACATCGACGGCGATTTCAAGGGCTACGTCTGGTACTGATCCCGCACAGGCGGCTCGGTCTACTCGCGCTCGGTCAGGCGCCGAGCAGGCCGAGCCGGTGGGTGGCGAGGACCGTACTGGCGCGGTCGCGGTTGCCCAGCTTGGCGTAGATGGCCTCGACGTGCCGGCTCGCGGTATGCGGGGAGATTCCCAGCCGGTGTCCGATCGCGCGGGTGGTCAATCCGTACTGCTAGTGCCGCGTCAGGCTACGTTTGCCCCGCTGGCGATATGGCGGAATCGTTCTTTGCAGCCGTGGTTGTGCACCAGAGGACGTGGGCGTGGAGGCTGTCGGCAGTGGTTGCTAAGGTCCCCACCCGTGGGGAACGCCTTCGACCTGCGCGCCGGGCTGGGACAGGTGCGCGATGCCGCCGGGGCCTGGAGGTTCATCCGGGAATTCTTCGAGCACTGGTCGCGGCCGTTGCGCGACGGCGACGGCTGCGACGAGGCTGAGATCCGGCGCGCGGAGCAGAGACTGGGCATCGTGCTACCGGAGGTCCTGCGCCACGGCTACCGGCTCTGCGGCCAGCGTGACGATCTGAGGCGCCAGATGCGCCTGCTCCTGCCGCACGAGCTCCGCCTCGATGCGGAGGGGAAGGTGCTGGTCTACCAGGAAGAGCATGAGTACGTCATAGAGGTTGGAACGCGTCTGACCGGCCAGGCCGACCCGCCCGTGGTCTGGCGGGCACCCGATCCGATGACGGAGTGGGAACCGTACCTGCCCAGCGTGTCGTGGGCGTGGGTGGAGATGGCTCTGTCGGAATCGATGGGCGAGGAAGCCCTCTTTGACATTCTGTGGTGGGACGCTGCTGGCGTCGCCGAAGTGGAGCGCCGTTTCGAGCGGCTCGCCGTCCCCGGCTATCTCTACGCTCCAGAGCCGGGACGGAACACCGGCACCCGCTGGTTCGGCGGGCACGACGTGCTCCTCCGAGATGACGGGTCGTACGCGTGTGCCCGCTGCCGCACCAAGGCGGCCTTGACCTGGCTGCATGAGACGCTACCCGGCGAGTGGGTGGTGCACCCCGAGGGCTGATCCGCCTCGCGTCCATCTGGTGCTATAACCACAACTGCGAAGAACGACTCCGCCATATCGTCAGCAGGGCTGACGTAGCCTGATGCGGCACTAGGGCGTGTCCCGTGGATCAGTGAAAGCCATGGGCGACAAGGCCTACTCCTCCAAGGGCAACCGCGTCTACCTGCGCCACCGCCGCATCAAAGCCGTCATCCCCATCAAGAAGGACCAGGCCGCCAGCCGTCGCAAGCTCGGCAGCGCCGGAGGCCGCCCACCCGCCTTCGACCCCGAGGCGTACAAGGGCCGCAACACCGTGGAGCGCTGCTTCAACAAGCTCCGCCAGTTTCGCGCCGTCGCGATGCGCTTCGACAAGCGAGTCCGCATCTACCAGGGCACCATCGACGTCGCCTCGATCCGCATCTGGCTCCGAGACCCAGTCCCTTGATCTACAAGACCGGTCCCAACCTAGGGCCTCGTCAACATAGGTTGACGCATAGTCGATGTCAACCTATGTTGACAGCATGGATGATCGAATACTGCTCGCCTGCGGGGTGGCCGCCGGTCCCCTCTTCACCGCCGCGTACCTTCTAGAAGGCGCCACCCGCGCCCACTACAAGCCGCTACGCCATCCGGTCAGCTCGCTCGCCCTCGGCGACCACGGATGGACCCAGACCGCCAACTTCATCGTCGCGGGCCTGCTGTCCCTGGCCTTCGCTGTGGGCCTGTGGCGTGCCGGAACCTCACGCTGGGGCTCGTTGCTCGTCGGTGTGTGGGCGATCGGCCTGCTGTGCGCCGGGATCTTCCGGACAGATCCGGTGAGCGGCTACCCTCCCGGAACCCCCGACCTGCTCCAGCACAACACCGGGCACGGAACTCTCCACGACCTCTGCTCCCTCATCGGGTTCGTGGCACTGACCGCGGCCTGCATCGTGCTCGCTTGGTCGGGCACGCGCGGATGGACGATCTACTCGATCGCAAGCGGCCTGCTCTTCGCGGCAACGATGATGCTGGCCAACACCGCGTTCGCCCAAGAAGAAAACCTGGTCGATCTAGGTGGACTGATCCAGCGCATCTCGATCACTATCGGCTGGGCATGGCTGACCCTGCTCGCCGTACGAGCCCTGCGCGCCTGACCCTCCACCCGGCTTCTCGGCGCGCAGCCACGGCGGGCAAGGGCACTGCCGCGGCTGGCCTAGTCCTTGATCCACGGGACACGCTCTAGTGCCGCATCAGGCAGCGTTCGCCCTATTGACTACCTCGCGGAGGCGTTCGTCCGCGGCGTGCTTGTTTCGCCAGATGATGTAGCGGCGGATCATGTTGCCCTGCTCCTTGTGGCTGGCGTGGTCGGTGCCGTCCAGCGCGAAGTAGCGCAGGGCGGTGAACTGGGCCTCGATGCGGTTCAGTCAGGAGCTGTTGGTCGGCGTGTAGGCGAATTCAACGTTGTTGGCCGCGGCCCAGTCGCCGACCCGGGTGTCCTTCTTCGTGGTCAGGTGCGGGGAGTAGTTGTCGAGCACGATCGCGATCCGTATCTCGGCCGGGTAGAGGCTGCGTAGGTAGCGGCAGAACTCCAGGAACTTGGTCCGGTGCTTCCTCGGCTTGATGTGGCCGTAGAGCTTATCCTTGCCCAGGTCGTAGGCGGCGAAGAGGTGGCGGACTCCGTGTGGGCGGGTGTAGGTCGCCCGCCTGCGGGGCCTCGGCTCCCGGTCGGGGTCCTTGTGCTTCTCGTCGTCATCGATCTCGCGGACGCGTACTCGTTCTGCCACCCAGACAGCCTGGCGACACCCCGCCCGGACCAGCATCCGAACGGCGCGTCACATCACCACAGGGCAAGGGTTCTCTGACACGAAGGAAAGTCGTGGGTAAGGCAGGACTGACTTGCCTCACCGTCGTTCCTCTGGCGTCTGACGCACCGCGTAGCGAAGCACCGTGGTCTCGCCCTCCGCGTGGGAAGAGACCGCCTCAAGCTTGATCGGAGCGCCACCGGCGCTCTCAAAGAGGCGAACGCCCTCGCCGACGAGGACCGGAGCGATATGCACGATGATCTCGTTCAGGAGCCCGGCCGCGA
This sequence comes from Actinoallomurus sp. NPDC050550, assembly GCF_040655075.1. NCBI lineage: Bacteria > Bacillati > Actinomycetota > Actinomycetes > Streptosporangiales > Thermomonosporaceae > Actinoallomurus > Actinoallomurus sp. NPDC050550. Next base: position 25,697 of record NZ_JBFAJC010000025.1, read on the forward strand.
GACACTGCCGGGCGACGTTGGCGCCAAGGATGGACATCCGCCACGCGCGCGACCGCCACGACCACGCGACCGGCGACCCGGGGCCCGAGTCCCTGGCGGCGCGCACTTGATCAAGGCATTCCGCCTACAGGGCCAGTGGGTTCGCGAGCCTTTCGAGTTGGTCGGCCATTGCCGGTAGGTCCGCGGCGAACGGATGGACGAGTACGTGGTCGGCGCCGGCGTCCAGGTGGGCACGGAGCCGCTGTGCGATCGCCTTCTCATCGCCCCAGGCGAGGATCGCGTCGATGAGCCGGTCACTCCGGTCGCCCGCAAGATCCTCGTCGCCGTACCCCAGCCGCCGGTAGTGCCGCGTGTAGGGGGAGTCGACGCCCCGCCGGGCGGTCCCGAACATGGCGCGCAACCGGCCACGTGCGGACGCCGGGTCGGTGTCGAGGACGACCGCCTGATGCGGGATCAGCAGTTGGCCGGAGCCCAGGGCCGCCCGAGCGTTCGCCGTGTGCTCGACCGGCTGGAGGAACGGGTGCACGCCGTCCGCGCGCTCGGTGGCCAGCCGATGCGCCTTCGGGCCGAGGGCGGCGAGGACACGCGGGTATCGGACGTCGGGCAGCAGCCGCTCGGCGGCCGCGTCCATCGCGTCGAGGTACTCACCGAGCCGAGCGAGTGGCCGGTCGCCGCTCTGGCCGCCGAGGCCGAGGATGAACCGGCCAGGGTACGCCTCCGCCAGAGTGGCCGCGCCCGTGTGCATGGCGACCGGGTCGCGCATCCCGATGTTGGCGATCCCCGTGCCGACGACGATTCGTTCCGTGGCGGCCAGCATCAGCCCGTGCTGGACGAGTGCGTCACGGCTTACACCCGGGGAGGCCGCCGGCGGCTCACCGCTCCACAGCGAGCCGTACCCGAGGCGCTCGATCCGGGCGAACTCCCGCCGCTGCACCGCGACGGGGGTCACGAGCAGTGTCTGCGGCGGGATCCACACACCGAACCGGCCGAGCCGTCGCCGAGTCTCCTCTACGGTCATGACCGCCCCCTTGGGATTAAGCGGAGGTAACCTCCGATTGTGGCTTCGGGCCACGATACGGAGGCCGCCTCCGATCGGCAACCCCGCTGGAGACGGTCTCGGTCATTCCGGAGCGGTACGGACGCGGGATCGATCCACGCCTCTGCGCGGCCTTGCCGGCCGACGTCCTCCCGGTGGCTGAATCAGGTCGCCGGGGTCGGTGTCGGCCCTCGCACAGGACGACGACGATCCGCTCGCCGTCCTGTGCGGGTCGGTGCTCAGTCCCGCCACTGCTCCGCGGGGGACTTGCCGGGGAGTGGCCTGCCGATGAGGGCGAGGGGGACGAAGAAACCGACCTGGCCGATCGCGATGGCCAGCGTGGCGAGAGCCTTGTCGTCGTAGTGCTCGGACGCCAGGGCGTAGAGCTCGTCGGAGACGCGCTCGCCGCGCGGGTTCGGGGTGTACACGGCCTCGACCAGCGCAAGTGCGACACGCTCGGCCTCAGTGAAGTACGGCGCGTCCTTCCAGGTCGCCACGGCGGTGATGCGCTCTTCGGACTCCCCGGCCTTACGCAGGCTGCCGGTGTGCAGAACGGTCAGGTAGGTGTTGCCCACGATCTGGCCGGCGCGCAGTTGCATCAGGCTGATGGTGGTCTGCGGGACCGTACCGTTCCCGGTGGCCTTGAACAGGGCGCCGGTGACCGGCCCGAACTCGGGGACGAGCTTGACGGGGTTGGGCAGCCGCGACTCGGTCGTCATGACGGGTTCCTTCCTCGATCTTCGATGGGGTCCGCCGCTATGACGGATCCCGGAGGATGGATGTGACCGTTCGAACGACTTTTGTCAGTCGGTGTGGCGTACGCCGAGCGAGCCGCGCGCGGTAGGGCAGGCGTCGATGACGACAGGCGCCAGGGGCGTTGATTTCTGCACGTCCATGCCGCGCGCGGCTCACAGTCCCAGTGGGCGGCCACGATGCGGAAGCCGCCTCCGATCGGATAGACGGGCCGGTCAGCTCGGTACGACCCCGATTTGCTGCTGCAGCCGGTTCACGTCGACCACCGCCCAGATCTCGTTGATCCGGTCGCCGTCGAAGCCGAAGATCACGTTGCCGGTGATCTCGATGTTGCGGCCGGTCGGCGGGGTGCCGAAGAAGTCACCATCGTGCGTGCCGGTCATCGTCCAGCGCACAGCGGCCTTGTCGCCCTCGCTGATCACATCCTCGACCTGGTAGTGCAGATCCGAGAACCCGGCCCGCAAGAACTCGTCCACCCGCCGTACGGCCGCCGGCCCTCGGGGAGCCTCCGGAGCATGGGTGGTCATGCCCGGTGTGATGAGCTCCTCGGCCAGTTCCGGCCGCTGTTGGTTGAGCATTTCCTCGTAGAATCGGTGCACGATCCCTGCCTTCGACGTCATCTCGCTCCCTCTCGTCGGTCCGCTGGATGTCGGCGCCAGTGAAGACAAGACAGGGGGACGTTCTGTGACAACGATGAGCGAGGTTTTCGACGACGAGCGGGGACGGCTGTTCGGGCTCGCCTATCGGCTCCTGGGCTCGGCGACCGACGCGGAGGACATCGTCCAGGAGGCGTTCCTGCGCTGGCACACCGCCGACCAGTCGGCGATCGACACCCCCGGCACCTGGCTGACGAAGGTCGTCACCAACCTCTGCCTGAACCACCTGAATTCGGCACGCGTCCGGCGCGAGCGCACGGGCCCATGGCTCCCCGAGCCGGTGCTCGCCGGCGACCTCGGACCGCTGGAGAGTGCCGAACAGCGGGAGTCCGTGTCACTGGCACTGTTGGTCCTCCTGGAGCGCCTGACCCCGGCCAAGCGTGCCGTCTTCGTCCTGCGCGAGGCTTTCGGGTACCCGTACGAGGACATCGCCGAGCTGATGGAGACGTCCGAGACGAACTGCCGGCAGATCCACAGCCGCGCCCGCCGCCGGATCGGAGACGGCCGGACCCGTTTCTCGCCCCCGGACGAACAGGCGCGCCGCCTCATCGAGCGCTTCCTCACCGCCGCCCGGTCCGGCGATTTGGCCGCCCTGGAGGACCTGCTCACGGCCGACACCACGGCGTGGATGGACGCCGGACCGCCCGCCCGCCTATCGGTGCGCGGCCGCAACGAGGTCCGCCGCCTGGCCGGCACCGCACTGGCCCGCTTCGCGCCGCAGACGATCGTCACCGAGGTCAACGGTGCTCCGGCCCTGCTCTTCGTACGGACGGGCGCACTGCTCGGCGTCACCATCTTTGAGATCGACGACAGCCGCATTCACGCCATCCGGACGATCGCCGACCCGCGCAAACTCGCCTTCATCCAACGTCGCCTGGAGTGCGGAGTCTCTGCCGCCCATGTCGGGATCTGCGGCCACACCATTGACATGTGAAAATGGCCGATCCGGGCGACATCGCCATCACGATCCGCAAGCTCTGACCCCTGGCCCCTCAGGCACCCCCTGGCGGTGCCTGAGGCGAAGAGCCGCCTTTACGGTCGGGCGGTGACGACAGCGACCTCGACGCACGTCCCACCGTTGGCGCCGGAGCGGCTCGACTTACGCCAATCATTGCTGGTCGGCATGCGCATGGCTCCGTCAACCACGGTGGGTGGTGATGACGGCGACCTCGACGCAGGCGCCGCCGTTCGCACCAGAACGGCTTGACTTGCGCCACTCGGAGGTTTCGAACTTCACAGTTCCTCCCGAATCTGCCGGATGAGGTCCAAGGACGTGGGCACCGGCAATGCGAAGACGCGGAGCGCTTCGTACGCTTGAGACATCGCTTTGACGAGGTCCGGTTTTTCGTGGAGATGTCCGGTTGCTGGATCTTCACTGTAAGCGATGTCGGGGGCGTCGTCGAAGCTCAAGATGATGAAGCTTGAAGTCAACCCCGGGTGGGCGCCCATGGTGTGCGGGATCACCTGAATGTTGACTCCCGGCTGCTCCGCGAGTTCGGCCAGCCTTTCCAGTTGGCCTCGCTGTGTTTTCGTGCCTCCGATCTGGCGGCGAAGTGCCGACTCGTCGAGCACCGCCCACAGAGCGGGCGGCCTTTCGCGGGAGAAAACCTCCTGACGTTCGATGCGGGCAGTGACCAGGTCCTCGATGACCTCGGGGCGGGCGGCCGGGCGCCCTGCTGCCAGCAGGGCGCGGGCGTACTCCGGCGTCTGGAAGATGCCTGGAACTACGACGATGTCCCACATGTGGATGCCTGACGCCTGGCGTTCGGCTTCGGCGAAGCGGGCGAATGACTGGACCGGGTGGGTCTCGTGTTTGAGGAGGCCGTGGAGGACCATGAGGGTGCCTCCGGTCTTGAGGGCCTGGTCGCAGCGTTCGACGAAGTCGCGGCGGGGGACCTTCTGGGCGGTCTCGACGTTGCTGATCATCCCCTCTGAGTAGTTGATCAGCTTGGCGAGGTGGCCCTGGGTCATGTTGCCGGCGGCGAGCCGGTAGCGGCGTAGTTCGGAACCGAGCGCGATCAGCGTTGGACTGCGCATCTATGTCCCTTTCTGTGCTGCTTTCCGGGGGGTTCACGGAGCCTCACTTCAGTGCATCCCGAATTCACGAAGTGAAATGCATTCCGTGCTGGGTATCGATGCCAACACCAAGCGTAGTTACCCGTGGTCAGGATGGTGACGAATCGACGGAATCAGAGATCGCGAGGGGCGGTGCGGGTCATGCGTCGGGTAGAAGAACGTCGTATCGCATGGGAGCGCGGGGAGATAAGAGGAGTGCTGCTGGGGGAGATACGACTCCCGATAAGACCCGAATCGGCGACGCCCGCTCGCCGTTTTCTCACGGCGGTCTCTCTCGCGTGGGGGATCCCCGACGCCGCCGACACGGCCGAACTGCTCGGCTGCGAGCTCGTCACCAACGCGGTCCGCTACGCCGCCGCGATGCCGGGGTCGACGCTGCGGCTCCTGCTGGTCCGGGACGACGACCGGTTGCGCGTCGAGGTCCACGACCCGTCCGCCGAGCCTCCGGCGGCCAAGGACCCGGCGCTCGACGCCACGAGTGGACGGGGCCTCCTCATCGTCGGCGCGCTGTCCTCCGACGCCGGCTGGCACCCCACTGCGCACGGAAAGGCGGTCTGGTTCGAGCTGCTACCCCAGTGGCCCTGATCGTGTGAGGCCGTCGCGGCCACGACCGCCTTCGGCCCGGGTGACAACCCCGACGAACTGTTCGAGAAGGAGTTCGGGTCGCCGGGCCGATATCTGGCGTACGGCTTCAACGCCCCGGAGTACAACGATTGGCGCTGACGCGCAGCCGCGGCCCGACCGCGTCCAGCACGCCCTTGATTTCCTCGCTCATGCCCCCAGACTTGCCGATTCGGCAAATTTTTGTGCCATCGGCGGCGGCTCCGGGCGAGGGTGGTCGCCGTATCCGACGACCGGACGAGGGAGAAATCAACAATGGGCCCGGACTTCACCGGCACGACGCCGGGCGCCGACGCCGCCCGCTTCTGGGACGAGCACTACCGCGCCCCCCGGCCCACCGCGACCGGCCGGGCGAACTCCCTGCTGGCCGAGATCGCAGGAGACCTCGCCCCGGGCGCCGCCCTGGACCTGGGCTGCGGAGCCGGCGGTGACGCGCTCTGGCTCGCCGATCGCGGGTGGCGGGTCACCGCAGTCGATATCTCCGCCAACGCCGTACGTCGCCTCGCCGAGAACGCCCAGGCGCGCGGCCTGGACGCATTGATGTCGGTGGAATGCATCGACCTGGCCGAGGACTTCCCCGAGGGCGGCTTCGACCTGGTGTCCGCCCAGTACTTCCAGACACAGTTCGCGTTGCCGCGGAGCCGGGTTCTGCGCACCGCCGCGCACGCGCTGCGCCCCGGCGGGCGGCTCGTGGTCGTCGATCACGGCTCCACGGCACCCTGGTCCTGGAACCAGGATCCTGGGATCCACTACCCCACACCGGACGAGGTGTCCGCGGAGCTGGCCCTCGATCCGGTCCGGTGGCAGGTCGAGCGCGCGGACATGCCCCGGCGGCACGCGAAGGGACCGGACGGTCAGACCGCGACCGTCGTCGACAACGTGCTGGTCATCCGCCGGACGACAGCCTGACCTCCCGCCCTGCTCCCTTGAACCGAGAGGACGACCATGCCCCCAACGCCCCGCTCCGCCGAGCACCGTCGCGACACCGGCCCCCCGAAGACGGGACCGGGGGAGAAGGATGTGCTGCTGGGCTTCCTCGACTACCTGCGCGCCTCGGTGATCGCCAAGGCGCAGGGCGTCCCGGAGCCACAGGTCCGCACGCCCGGCGTGACGTCGGGAACGAATCTGCTCGGCCTCGTCAAGCACCTCACCCACGTCGAACGCCACTGGTTGCTCGCCCAACGGGTCACCGACTGGGAAGCCACCTTCCGCCCGGAACCGGACGAAAGCGCTGACGACATTCTCCTCGCCTACCGGGAAACCTCAGCCCGCGCGAACGAGGTGATCGCCGCCTGCCCCGACCTCGCCACGGCCGGACCGAGCCCGGGCGGGCGGCCCGGGCCGGCACCGTCCCTGCGCTGGACCCTCACCCACCTGATCGAGGAAACCGGGCGCCACGCCGGGCACGCCGACATCCTGCGCGAACTCATCGACGGTGCCACCGGACGCTGACCCACCCAAGTTGATCGCTGGTCGGATCCCCTGGAATCAATCGTTTAGAGGATCTCGTCGAGGTGGTCGGCGTAGTACTCGATGGCCCGGCGGTACGACTGGACCCGGGGGTCGCCGCTGGTCGCGGCCAGGACCTTGAGCAGGCTCCCCACCGCGTCGCGGGAGGAACCGAGGTTGTACGAGGTCATGGCGAGGAAGACGGTCAGCGCCGCGTCCCCCGGAAACTCCTCCAGACCTCGGCGGAATGTCGCCGCCGACGACTCATAGCGGCCCAGCACCCGGTACGTACTGCCCAGGCCGAGGAACGCCCCGTGCCGGTCCTCGACCGACAGACCGGACCCGCTCAGCGCCCGCTCGTAGAAGGGAACCGCCTCGGCTTCTAGTTCGAGTACGTCGTGCGCCCACGCGGTCTGATAGGAGATCTCGGCGTCGTCGGGATACCGCTCCGCCAGGGCCAGCAACCGTACGCGGGCCTGCTCGGCCTGCCCCTCCTCCCGGAGCCGTACGGCCTGCGCCAACGCGGAATCACGATCCTCATTCATGTCGACGCACGCTGCCAGTCGTCGTCCCCCGGGGCAAACCGCGGCTCGGCTCACGGGCCGACCTCAGCCGGCGTGCACCGTCATGACGGCAGGAAGACCGCGGTCGCCTCGTCGGTGAGTACGGCGGAGTGCGGGGCGTCCGGGTCGGTCTGTGCCAGGTGCAAGAGCCCGAGGATGGCCGCGTAGGCGACCCGTGCCCGAGACTCCGCCCGGTCCGGCGGCAGGCCGAGCTCGCGGTAGGTACGAGCCAGGAGCTCCAGCCGGGCCCGATTCACCTGGCGAACCGCGTCGCTGACCCGGGGGTCGTTGCGGTCGCCGAGCAGGCTCAGGTGCACCGACGGCGCCAGCGGCTGGACGGCCTGCACGACGGCGGTGAGCAACTCGCGCAACCGCTGTGCCGGATCGGCGATCGCGGCGAATTCGGCGAGTCCCCCCTCGCCGTGACTTCGCACCCACTCCGCGAGTGCCGCGGCGATCAGCTCGTCCCGGTTCCGGTAGTGCGCGTAGAAGCTGCCCTTGGTCACGCCGAGCGTCCGCGCCAACGGTTCGACCGCGACCGCGGCCAGCCCGCCGTCCGCGATCGCCTTCAGTGCGGCCAGCGCCCAGTCCTGGGCGGAAAGCCGGGTCGACCCGTTCACCACGGGCAACAGGGTACGCCGACGTGATTGACGGGTTCACAGGCGCAGGATACGGTGGCGTATTAATACGCCACCGTATCAATACGGCACAGTATTAAGGGGCGGTCGATGGGGCACACGAAGATTCGCCGAGTGGTCACCGGGCACGACACCGAGGGCAACGCCCGCGTGGTCGACGACCGTGATGTCGAGCCCATCACTTCCGAGCTGATGCCCGGCTATGCGGCCTACCGGCTGTGGGGCCGGGACGAGCGGCCCACGTTCCCGGACGACGGCTCGCCGCGCCGCGCCGAGGCGTGGTACCCGCCCCGGGATGGATCGCGCTTCATGATCAACATGATCCCGCCGGGTGAGCTGGTCCTGCCTGCGGATCTGGATACGGTCGCGGCCTTGGACGAGCTGGAGCGGCAGATGCCGGGTGCGATGGCCGCGATGGAGCCCGACGCTCCGGGGATGCACACCACCGACAGCATCGACTACGTCCTGGTTGTCTCGGGCGAGGTGACGCTGGAGCTCGACGACGGCGAGCAGACGGTGTTGCGGGCAGGCGACGTGGTCATCCAGAACGGCACCCGGCACGCCTGGCGCAACCACGGCACCGAGCCCTGCACGATCGTCGGCGTCGCCGTCGGCGCGGACCGCACCCGGCCCGCATAGTCCAGGTCGGCGGTTTGTTCACTGGCGCTCAGGTGTCTTGCTGGAGTTGTTGCAGGTCGTCCAGTTCCAGGGCGGGGCCGCCGAGGGGTGGTGCGGTCGGGTCGGCGCGTAGTCCGGCGAGGAACAGGGTGGCGTGCCGGTGGGTGAGAGCGTGTTGGGTCTCGGCGGGGATCGGTCCGGGCAGCGGCTGTGACAACCGGGTGAGCAGGAGCCCGATATCGCCGAAGGTCACGTCTTTGCGGAGCCTGCCGGTCTTGTGCGCCTCCGCCAGCAGTTCCTCGACGAGGCGTGCGGAGGTGGCGCGGGCCGCCTTGAGTCGCGGTTCGTTCAGATCGAGCACGGTCAGGAGCGTCGGGATCACCGCTGAGGTCCGCAGGTCCAAGACGGTGTGCACGTAGGCGGCCAGCGCGTCGAGCGGGTCTGGGTTGTCCTGCCGGGCCCGCTCCGCGGCCGCGATCGTCCCGTTCAGCGCCGTGAGGACAACGGCGTGCATGAGCGTGTCGCGATCGGTGAAGCGCCGATACAGCGTGGCGATCCCGACCTCGGCGCGTCGGGCGATCTCCTCGAGTGACGCGCTCGGGCCCTGCTCGACGAACACGTCCCGGGCCACCTCGAGCAACCGTTCGTAGTTGCGGCGCGCGTCGGCTCGCATCCACCCCTCCCTCTCCCGGCTCGCTCCGACTCTACTAGACGGAGGGGAATCCTTCGCTTATGGTACCGGAGGACACCCCTTCGTTTAAGGGAGAGTGAGATGACCGGTGTGCAGGCGACCGGTGAGACTGGACTGCGCGGGTCGGGCAGGCCGGAGCGGCGTTGGTTCGCGCTCGGCGTGATCGCCGCCGCACAGCTGATGACCGCGCTGGACGCGACGATCGTGAACATCGCGCTGCCCTCGGCCCAGCACGCGCTGCGGTTCAGTGACGCACAGCGACAGTGGGTGGTGACCGCCTACACCGTGTGTTTCGCCGGCCTGCTGCTGTTCGGCGGGCGGGTGGCCGACACCATCGGCAGGCGCCGAGCCTTCCAGATCGGTCTGGGCGGGTTCGGGCTCGCCTCACTGGCGGCCGGGCTGGCGCCCACACTGCTCGTCCTCGCCGTGGGACGTGCCCTGCAAGGGGCGTTCGCCGCGCTGATCGCGCCGACCGTGCTGTCGTTGCTCGCGGTCATGTTCACCGAACAGCGGGAGCGGACCAGGGCGTTCGCGATCTACGGAGTGGTGGCCGGCAGCGGGGCGGCGACAGGGCTGCTGCTCGGCGGCGTGATCACGGATTACCTGGATTGGCGTTGGTGCCTGTTCGTCAACGTGGCCATCGCCGGTGCCGTGCTGGCCGCCGGTCACGTCGTACTCCCCGATCCACCCCGATCCGGATCTGCGGGCCTCGACGCGAGCTCTGCCGCCCTGGTCACCGGCGGACTCGCGGCCGTGGTGTTCGGATGCAGTCAGGCCGCCGCGCACGGCTGGACGCAGCCGCTCGTGCTCGGCGCAGTGCTCGGCGGGGTGGCCATGGTGGGCGTGTTCGGGCTGCGGCAGTCTCGGATCACCGACCCATTGCTCCCGCTACGCATCCTCGCCGACCGCGGCCGCGCCGGCGCCTACCTCGGCACCGCCACGGCGGTCGTCGGAGCGTTCGGGATGTTCCTGACGCTGACCTACCACCTCCAGGTGGTGCTGCACTATTCGCCGGTACGCGCCGGGCTGGGCGTGCTGCCGATGACGCTGGCGAACGCGCTCAGCGGCTACCAGTTGGGCAACCGACTGATGCCGCACATCCCGTCGCGAATCCTGATCGCCGGTGGGCTGCTGGTCGCCGCCGCCGGACTGGGCCTCATGACCCGACTGACACCGCACAGCGGATATCTCGCGATCATCCTGCCGGCCGAAGTACTCATGGGCGCGGGCATGGGTGCGCTGTTCCCACCGGCGTTCCAGCTCGCGATCCGCGGCGTCACCCAACGCGACGCGGGCGTGGCGTCGGCCGTGATCAACGCCGCCACCCAGGTCGGCAGCTCCATCGGCACGGCCATCCTGAACGCCCTCGCGGTCAGCACCACCACCACCTACCTCGCCACCCACACTCCCACCACGACCCGATACGAGACAGCCCTCGTCCACGGGTACGTGACGGCGACCACCTGGGCCACCGGTCTCCTCGCCGTCATGGCCGTGCTCGTGTACGTCCTCATCCCCGCACCCCGACCCGCCGAGCACGGGCAGACGACCCCGCAAGCAGCCGACTAAGGAGAGAAGTCAATGTCCATCCAGCTCAACCACACCATCGTCCGGGCCCGTGACAAGTACGCCTCCGCCCGCTTCCTCGCCACCATCCTCGACCTGCCCGTCGGCGAAGAGTTCGGCCCGTTCGTGCCACTACACCTCGCCAACGGAGTAACCCTCGACTACATGACCGTCGACCCACCCCAGCCTCAGCACTACGCGTTCCTCGTCGACGACGACGAATTCGACGCCGCCTTCGCCCGTATCCGAGACCAGGGCCTCACCTATTACGCCGAGCCCGGTGGTGGCCGACCTGGCCACATCAACCACCGTTGGGGCGGCCGCGGCATCTACTTCGACGACCCCGACCACCACGCGATGGAACTGCTCACCCGCGCCCCATGACCCAGCCCAGCACTCCCCGGAAACCAAGCTAAGCGAAGATTGACTCGATTCGGCATTCGGTCATATGGTCCGCGTGTGAGCGCGTCCACCGAACGTCTCCGGGATCCCCGGCAGCGAGCCGAACGAGCCACGAGGATCCTCGACGCGGCAGCCGACCTGCTGCTGCGCCACGGCTACCGGCGGGTGACCATCGACGACGTGGCCGCCGGGGCCGGCATCGGCAAGGGCACCGTTTACCTGCACTGGAAAGCCCGCGAGCAGCTGTTCAGCGCGGTGTTCGCGCGCGAGGTGCTCTACGCGGTGGACGAGCTGTGCCAGGCCCTGCGGCAGGATCCCCGGACGTGCCTGCTGCACCGCTTCGCCCGCACGTACTTCCTGGCCATCGTGAACCGGCCACTGCTTCGCCGCTTCCTGCTGGGCGACCCCGATCTGCTCGGCAAGCTGAGCAGCGCACCCGACACCACCCGCGACGAGCGGCACAGCAGCGTGATGCACGGATACTTCCAGATGCTCGGCCGGCACGGCCTGCTGCGCGACGACCTGAGCGTTGAAGAGGTCGGCTTCGCCTACCAGGCGACCTTCGAGGGCTTCCTGCGGGCCGAGGGCGTTCCGCCCGTGGACGGTCCCGAGCAGCGCGCCGACCTCCTCGCGCGAACCGTCCAGCGCGCATTCGAGAGCGAGTCACCGGCCGCCGACGCCGCCGTGGGGGACCTGGCCGACGCGACCGTCGCGCTTCTGGGTGAGCTGATCGACGTCGACCGCGCCGAGTTCGGCATCCCCGCGACCTGACGGCGGAGGCAAGCCGGACCTCCGGCGAACACAGGTACGCGCCTCCGCCGACCGCAACCCCTGTGCGACGACCGGAAACGGACCTATCCGTGATCGCTTCCGTTCATTAGACTCCGCGCCTAAACAGGGTCCTGGGAGGCGATCATGAGTCAGTCCCCCGACGAGCCGGAACCGAACGAAGAACCCACTCCCGATTCTTCCGACCGGCCGGCACCCGGATCGCCGCCCGCGCCCGGGGCGCAGCATCCCCTCGCCGGACCCCAGCAGTCCGCCGGTCCGCCGCAGCCGCCTCCCGGATCCCAACAGCCCCCGCCGGGGGCGCAGCATCCCCCCGCCGGACCCCAGCAGTCCGCCGGTCCGCCGCAGCCCCCTCCCGGATCTCAGCAGCCGCCGCCCGGTCCGCCGCAGGCGCCCGGCGGACCGTACGCCGGTCCGCCGGCCCCGTCGCCCTGGTCGTACGGGCCGGGACCATGGGGCGCCCCGCCAGGACCATGGCCCGCCCCACCGGAGCCCCCCGGACCGCCTGGACCGTCGGTCATGCCACGGCGCGGCGGGCCTTCCACCGGTCCCGCCGAGCGGGATCGCCTCTCCGTCCATCTCATCTGGGAGGGCGCGCTCGCCGTCATCGCCGTCGTGCTCATCGCGGCGACTCTGGCGCTGACACCCCATCAGAATCTGACCGTCGCGTTCGGCCAGGCCGGGTACCTCGGACTGGCGGCCGCCGGGCTCGCGCTCTCGATGCGGACCGCCTCACCCAACCTCGCCGTCGGCCCCATCCTCGGCTTCACCGGCGCGCTCAGCGCCTCTCTCGTGACCCAGCACGGCTGGGGAAAACCGGTCGCCATGGTCACGGCGGTCCTGCTCGCGACCATCATCGGGCTCATACTCGGCCTGCTGGTCGCCGTCATGTCGGTGCCGGCGTGGGCGGCGACGTTCGGCGCGGCGACCGTCATGCAGGCGGCGACCATCGGGTTGACCCACGGCGAGATGATCCCGCTGCGCCTGGGGAGCGGAAGCTACCCCACCGCCATGTGGTTCGCGCTCTTCGCCTTGGTGTCGGTCGGCGGTGGCGCGCTGTGGCTGACTCCCGCCGTACGGACTCGGCTCAGCGCCGGCCGGGGCCCCGGCGACCCGGGCCGATGGAACGGCATGCAGTCCGGGCTGGGAGCCGTCGTCGGGCTCACCGGATCGAGCTTCCTCGCCGGGCTGGGCGGTGTCGCCCTGCTCATGCGCCTTCAGGCGGCCGACGCCACGAGCGGCGCGAACCTCACCGTGTCGGCGTTCGCCGCCGTGCTGCTCGGCGGCACGAGCGTGTTCGGGCGGCGGGCCGGCGTCTTCGGCACGCTGCTCGGCGTCACGGTCGTCGCGGTCATCGGAACCCTGATCGTTTACAACAACGTCTCGTTCTGGGTGACGAGCCTGATCACCGGGCTGATCGTCCTGGCCGGTCTCGGTGTCAACCGGGGTTTGGAGAGCATCACCGGCGCCCTGAACAGACCACGTCCCACGCCGCCGACCGCTCCGCCGCCGATGGGTGCTCCGGTCGCCTGACCGCGCCGGCGCGATCAGGCGGAGCCGGCGACGATGAGGCCGGACTCGTAGGCGGCGATGACGGCCTGGACGCGGTCGCGCAGGCCCAGTTTGCTGAGCACGTTGCTCACATGGGTCTTCACCGTGTGCTCGCTGAGGACCATGGCGGTGGCGATCTCGGAGTTCGACAGGCCCCGGCCGAGCAGGACGAGCGTCTCCTTCTCCCGGCTCGTCAGCGCGTCGAGGCCGGTCGCGGGGGAGACGTCCGAGCGGGGCCGGCGCACGACCAGGTCGGAGATCAACCGACGGGTCACCGTGGGCGCCAGCAGGGACTCGCCCGCCGCGACGACGCGGACGGCGTGGACGAGGTCGTCCCGGCGCACGTCCTTGAGCAGGAACCCGCTCGCGCCCGCGTACAGCGCGTCGTACACGTAGTCGTCCTGGTCGAACGTCGTCAGCATCAGCACCCGGCTGGAGGTACGGGCACAGATCAGCCGAGCCGCCTCGATGCCGTCCAGGTGCGGCATCCGGATGTCGAGCAGCACCACGTCCGGCGCGTGTTCGGTCGCCGCGGCGACCGCCTCGGCGCCGTTGGACGCCTCGGCCACCACCGTGAAGTCGGGCTGGGAGTCCAGGATCATCGCGAAGCCGCTGCGCACGAGTTCCTGGTCGTCGGCTATGACGATGCCGATGGTCACGGGGCCACCACCGGCAGGGTCGCGGTGACGGTGAAGCCATCCGCGTCACCGTGCGCGGAGGCGGTGCCGCCGCACGCGGCGGCGCGCTCGCGGATGCCGATGAGCCCGTTGCCGGTGCCACCGAGCGTGCGGGTGCCACCTAGCGTGCCGGAGCCGCCGACCGTGCCGGAGCCGGCGATCGTGCCGGTGCCGCCGGCCGTGCCGGCGCCACCGAGCGTGCCAGAGCCGCCGACCGAGCCGGCGGCCGTGCCGGTGCCGCGGGCCGTGCCAGAGCCGGCGAGCGTGCCGGATCCGGTCCCGTCGTCCCGAACGGTGATCACGAGTGACTCTCCCCAGTCGAGGGTGACCGCGACCTTGGTGGCGGCCGCGTGCTTGAGCGTGTTGGTGAGGGCCTCCTGCACGATCCGGAAGGCGGCCACCTCGGTGTCGGCCGTCAGCCGGCCCGACCCGGACACCGAGAACGACGCGGCCAGTCCGGTCTCCTCGACCTGGGCGACGAGCGACGGGATGGCCGCGACGGTCGGCTGCGGCGCCCGTACGCCGGTGTCCTGTTCCTCCTTGAGGATGCCGAGCGTACGGCGGAGCTGCGTCATCGCGTCCCGGCCCGCGGCGGCGATCGCGTCGAACGCCTTCTCCGCGCGGTCCGGCATCGTCCGGACCGCCACCGGTCCCGCCTCGGCCTGCACGACCATCACGCTGACGGCGTGGGCGAGGACGTCGTGCATGTCCCGGGCGATCCGGGCCCGTTCGGTCGCCACCGCGCGTACGGCCTCCGCCTCCTTGTCGCGTTCCAGCTGCCCGGCCCGGTAGGCGAGGTCCTGCAGGCGCTGCTCCCGGCGCTGCGCGAGCGTGCCGAGGATGAGGGCGCCCGAGCCGGTGAGCAGCCCGATCACCGCTGTCGTCGCGCTCTTCGTGGTGGCCACGCTGGTTACGGTGACCAGCACGACGGCGAAGATCCGATGCCGCTGCCGTCCCACCCAGGCGAGCGAGTAGAGGGCCACCAGCATCCCCCAGGCGACCGGCTCCGATGGCCCGTCGTTCCGGATGTTGTACGCCATCAGCGACACGTAGATGGCCAGCAGGCAGAGGATGGGAAACCGTCGCCGGAGGACGAGCGGCAACGAGGCACCCGCCATGAGCACCCAGACCCAGGGCGAGAATGGGCCTGGTTGCGCCGGCCGGGGGATCACCAGCGGGGCGTAGAGCACGACGAGCACGAGGAGGGCGACCGCCGCGTCGGCGGCGTAGGCCCGGGCCCTGGCGGGCAGGCGGTCCCACCAGGCCTTCGGATCGGGCGCGGTCATGCGGTCATCATCCCCGAGGGTCCGGTGAAGTGGGGCACGCCCGGCTCGAGCGAGACCCGCTGCCAGGGGCGGTGCCGGCGGGCGTCCGGCCCGGCGGCGGTGACGGTCCCGGCGGGTTCGTGGCCGAGCCCTCTCATCACGCGATCGCGTGGGTGGCACGGCGGATGCGGCGGAAGGCCATGGGCGCGAGCGCGAGGACGTACAGGGCGCCGGCCACGGGGATGTAGTCCAGGTTCGTCGCTGCGGCGACCGTACCGGCCAGGACCAGGGCCGGGGTCCACCAGGCGGCCGAGCGCGCGACCGCGGCCACGACGGTCAGCCCGAGGAGCCCGACGTAGAACAGGATCGGTACGACCGTGTAGACGACCGGCTGCACGCCGGGGACCTGCTGAATCTGCTGGAACATGTGCTGCTTGTCCGCGGCGTCGCGGGCGAGCAGGCCGACGACGATGTCGATGCCGATCTGCGCGACCGAGGCGGCCAACCCGATGAGGCCGATCGCGGCGAACGACGTGCTCGTCCGGCCCGGAGCGAGCCGGCGCAGTTCGACGATGACCAGACCGAACAGTACGAGACCGGCGAGCATCAGCAGGTGGCCGAACGTCCAGCCGGCGCGGCTCTGGCGGTCGATCAGACGGGCCACCCCGTACGCGCCGATCAGCGCGGGCGCGGCGATGAAAGAGACCTTTCCGAGGTTCACGGTGACTCCCGAGTGCGTTGGATCGATGCCGCAATCCTCGGGATCTCCGGTCGTCGGGGGATCGCCGGTGAGAGCCATCTTCCGGCATCCCCCGTACGACCGATCTGTCGTGCGGAGCAGCGCGTCAGAGCCAGTGGTTGTCGTGGCGCAGGTAGAACTCCGCGCGCTCCTCATCGCTCAACCCGCCGAGCCCGGCGGCGAGGCCCTCGAAGTAGCCCTCGCGCGGTGCGCCCGGAGAGAAGTGCAGCAGCATCGAGGCCGGTTCCCCGGACTCATTGCGGAAGGCGTGGATGCCGCCCGCGGGGACGTGCACGAAATCGCCGGGAACCGTGTCGATCCAGCGCTCGCCGTTGTAGATGCGGACCGTTCCACTAAGGATGTAGAACGACTCGGAGATCGACCGGTGGAAGTGCGCGCTCGGGCCACTGGGCTTCGGCCCGAACTCCCACCGGTACATGCCGAACAGCCCGTCCGTGGATGCGCTGGTCGCCAGGTAGTGCACGGTGTTCCCGGACGGATAGGTCACCTCGGGCTCGTGGTCGGCCGGCCGGTAGGTGGCGCTGACCTCGCCGTGCTCTCCCTCGTAGCGCGCCGGTGGATAACTCACATCGTCTCCTTCGTGTTCGAGCCGAAGACTCTCACCACCATCACCCTGTCAGGCCTGCGGGGTGAGCCGGCCGCGGGCCGTCACTTGACTGCGGAAGACCCCAGCATCGGACGCTGTTCGAAGATTCATCCGATGTATGTGTTGACGTGACGTAGATCGCACATGGAACATGTGCGCACTGACCGGTACAAACAAGGCGCGATGCCGTGGACCACGCCGAGGAGTCGCTCGATGCATGCGAGAAAGACCAGATGTCTGCTGCCGGTACTGCTCTCCCTCGGGTTGGCCGCGGGGATGTCGCCCGCGATGGCCGCGCCACCCGAGGCCCCGGCGGACGCCACCGCCCCTGTCTCGCCCACACCGCCCATGGGCTGGAGCAGTTGGAGCGCTCTGCGCGAAGGCAGCGGCCTGACCCAGAACGGGATCAAGGCCCAGGCGCGGGTCATGCACGACAAGCTGCAGCAATACGGCTACCGGTACATCAACATCGACGCCGGATGGTCCGACCACCTGGACGCGTACGGGCGCGACGCCTGGGACGCCACCCGCTTCCCCGACGGCATCCCCGCGCTCGCCGCGTATCTGCACGGCCTGGGCCTCAAGCTCGGCATCTACCTCACGCCGGGTGTTCCGATCGAGGCGTACCAGAAGAACCTGCCGGTCCACGGCACCTCGTACCACATGCAGGACATCGCGGACCCGACGCAGCCCGGCAACACCCACAACGACTCCTACCGCATCGACTTCAGCAAGCCCGGCGCGCAGGAGTACATCCAGGGCTACGCCGACCTGTTCGCCTCCTGGGGCGTCGACTACATCAAGATGGACTTCGTCGGCCCCGGCGGCGGCCTCGTCCCCGCCGACAACCGCCCCGACATGAAGGCGTGGCACCAGGCCATCGTCGCCACCGGCCGACCGATGCACCTGGAGCTGTCCAACTCGCTCAGCATCGCCGACGCCGCCACCTGGCTGGCCACCAGCAACGGCTGGCGCACCGGCGGCGACATCGAGTGCTACTGCGGCGTCAACGGATCCAGCACCCCGCTGACCAGCTGGCAGCGGACGTCGGCCCGGTTCGACCAGGTCGCCGACTGGCAACCGTACGGCGGCCCTGGCGCGTTCAACGACTACGACTCGATCGAGGTCGGCAACGGCGACGACGGCGGGCTGACCACCGACGAGCGGCAGACCCAGCTGAGCCTGTGGTCGCTGGCCGCCTCCCCGCTACTCCTCGGTACGGACTTGACCAGGCTCGACACCGCCGACCTCAAGCTGCTGACGAACCGTGACGTGATCGCCGTCGACCAGGACGCCATCAACGCCTCCCGGGTGAGCAAGAGCGCGACCGCGCAGGTCTTCGCCAAGAAGGAGCCCAACGGCGACGTGATCATCGGGCTGTTCAACACCGGGTCCACGGCGCAGACCGTCTCCGTCGACCCGGGGACGGCCGGCCTGCCCGCGGCCTCCGCGTACCGTATCCACAACCTGTGGACGCACGAGGTCACCCGATCCTCCGGCGACGCCGTCGCCGCCTCCGTCCCCGCCCACGGCGCGGCCCTGCTCCGGGTGCGCCCGTGGGCCACCGGCATGGGCGCGGCCCGCCCGCAGACCGGCCTCACCGTGACCGCCCCCGACACCCTGGAGACCGGTCAGCAGACCACCGCCACCGCGGACTTCACCAACTGGGGCACCACCACCGCGACCGATGTCCACGTGACCCTGCCCGCCCCGAACGGCTGGACCGTCACCCCCGTCTCGCCCACGGTCTTCACCTCCGTCGCGCCCGGCGCGACCGTCCGCGTCACCTACCGCGTCACCGCACCGGCGTCCATCGGCGGGCTCTTCCCGACGGCTCGGCTCGACGCCACCGCCCGCTTCCTCTGGAACACCCGCACCCGCGCCCGGGCCGCCGGCTCCGCCGCCGGGCACACGTTCGTCCTGCTCGACGCGCCCGTCAAGGCGCCGTTCCACACCTTCGCCTCCACGCCGGAGCCCGCGAACTTCTCGCAGGTCGGCACTGCTCTGGGCATCCGCGCGGCCGGCGCCGACGTCTACGGATCGACGAATCAGTACGGCGCGCTCTACCTCCCCGGCGCGGAACACGACGGCTCCACCACGACAGTTCGCGTCACCTGGCAGCGCTACCAGAACTCCGGGGCCAAGACCGGAATCATGGTGCGCAACGACATCACCGGCGCGAACACCTCGCCCGGCTTCGTGACCGTGGGAGTGAGCGCGAAGAAGGGCTACTTCATGCAGTGGGACGCCGACGGTGACGGCCGGCTCGACTCCGGCACCGCCCCCAACGGCTCCGGCGTCGGCACGCCCGTCCTCCCCAGCTGGATCCGGCTGGTCCGCTCCGGCACCACCTACACCGGCTACTACTCCACCGACGGCACCACCTGGACCCGGCTGAGCACCGCGAACGTCCCCTCCGCCGCGGCCACCCAGGACGTCGGCCTCTTCGGCACCGCCCACAACCCGGGCTACCCGAGCGAGGACGACTTCGCCGGCTTTACCACCAGCGGCTGATCTTTGTGTGATGTCGCGGAGTGACCGCACGTCCCCGCACGCTCCGCGACATCACGCGCAACGAGAGCGGGGGACTGTCATAAAGATCGTGTGGGTGAGGCGGTGATCCGGAAGGCTGGCGGCCGGGAAGGATCATCTGTGACCAACCACGACGAGGACGAGTCGCAGGGCGGGCTGGATGTTCAGCTCGCCGCCGAGCTGATCGAGCGGGCCAAGGCCGAGGGGGTCTCTTTGGTCGGCCCGAACGGGTTGCTGGCCGGGATCACCAAGACGGTGCTGCAGGCCGCGCTCGAGGCCGAGATGAGCGATCATCTGGGCTATGACAAGGGCGAACGCCTTGCCCAGCCCACCGGCAACCACCGCAACGGCACCTCACCCAAGACGGTGTCCACCGAGGTCGGGCCGGTGCCACTCCAGGTGCCCCGGGACCGGGCGGGTGAGTTCGAACCG
The DNA here is from genome assembly GCF_040655075.1 of Actinoallomurus sp. NPDC050550. NCBI lineage: Bacteria > Bacillati > Actinomycetota > Actinomycetes > Streptosporangiales > Thermomonosporaceae > Actinoallomurus > Actinoallomurus sp. NPDC050550. The sequence continues at coordinate 45,358 of NZ_JBFAJC010000025.1, forward strand.
CAGATCGTGCCCAAGCACACCCGCCGGGTCGCCGGGTTCGACGAGTCGGTCATCTCTCTTTATGCCAAGGGCCTGACCACCGGCGAGATCCGCGCGCATCTGGCGGAGATCTACCAGGTGGAGGTCTCACGTGACCTGATCTCCCGGGTGACCGACAAGGTCGTCGAGGAGATGGAGGCCTGGCGGGCCCGGCCGCTGGACAGCGTTTATCCGGTCGTGCTGATCGACGTCTTGTATGTGAAGATCCGCGAAGGTAACGTCGCCAACCGTCCGATCTATGTGGCGGTGGGCATCAACTGCGCCGGCGAACGCGACGTGCTGGGCATGTGGGTGGGCACCGGCGGCGAAGGCGCCAAACACTGGATGACGGTGCTGGCCGAACTACGCAACCGCGGCGTCGCCGATGTGTGCATCGCCTGCTGCGACGGCCTCAAAGGCCTGCCCGAGGCGATCGAGGAGATCTGGCCACAGGCCACCGTCCAGCAATGCGTGGTGCACCTGGTGCGCTCCAGCCTGCGCTATGTCTCCAAGGCGCACTGGAGCCGGCTGACCAAGGACCTGCGCCAGATCTACACCGCCCCGACCGAGGCCGCCGCCGAACAACGGTTCGCCGAGTTCGAGGCCGAATGGGGCCAGCGATATCCAGCGGTGATCCGGCTCTGGCGGGACGCCTGGCCGACATTCACGCCGTTCCTGGCGTTCCCGGCCGAGATCCGCAAGGTCGTTTACACGACGAACGCGATCGAGAGCCTGAACGCCCGGTTCCGCCAGGCCACCCGCCGACGCGGGCACTTCCCCACCGAGCAGGCCGCCCTCAAGGTGCTCTACCTGGTCATCCGCAGCCCGCTCAAGAACCGGACCAACGTGACCGGCAAGACCCCCGGCTGGAAAGCGGCGCTGAACGCCCTGTCGCTGCACTACGGTGACCGAATCACCCTGAACTGAACGACGATCACCGCCTCACCCACAGACTTTCAGACACTCCCACGAGCGGGCGGTGGTGCTGGCGCGGAGACGGTGTTGCCGGAGCCGTAGGTCACCTCGGGCTGGTGGTCGGTCGGCCGGTACGTCGCGCTGACCTCGCCGTGCTCGCCCTCATGGTGCGCCGGTGGATGACTCACCTCGTCTCCTTCAATGCTCGAGCCGTCGATTTCACTGTCAGGACGGTGACAGCCCTTATGCCTTCCGCCAGGAATGGTGGGGCAGAGGGTGGAATTATCCCGCCTCGTGCTTATCTCAGGAGGTGTGCGGGTGTCGGAGGCCGGTCTGACCGACCGTTGTATTGACGGTGTGTTGGATACTGCGGTTACCTGGTGCCGACAATGGCCAGAAGGGGGCCGTCCCTGAGACGAGGAGGGCACGGGCCGTGGGCATCGACCGCAGCAGCGGCAGCTCCGATGAGTCCGACGGCACCGATCAGGCCAGCGACCAACCGAGCTCGTCTGAGCGTCGGCCGCTACCTGACCGGCCAGGAGAGGCTGAGGCCAACCAGAAGCCAACCGGGGCCACCACTGAGACGACCGCCGAGAGCGACAGGTCCACGGGCGGCTCGACACCGGCACAGACGACTCCCAAGTGGGATGAGCAAGGCGGTGAGAGCCGAGACGGCATCTCCCAGAAGGACCGCAACGAGTCGGTGGGCACACCGGGCGTGGCGGACATGGACCGGCGCCAGGGCGGCGAACACAAAGCCCCGGATGCGGACACGTATGCGTCTCCGATGGAGCGGAGGCCATCCTATGGAGCCTTCGGGAATCTGGCCGAGGAGTTCGAGGCCCGGGCGAAAAGCAAGGAGTTTGTCAAACAGCACGCCAGCGCCGCCGACGATCGAACCTCTGAGTCCGGCACTATGCGTAGCGGCGTCCCGTCCAAACTGGATGAGGAGTCAATCAGGAAGCAGATCGACCCGTTCGCGCCTAGCGTCAGCAAGGCTGAGGGGCGCAAGGAGCCGTTCCAGCGCACCATCAGAGATAAGGACGCCGACTGGACCGACGGTGTGGACGCCTTCGATGATCTACCGACCGGCGAGAAGTTGACGGAACCCGATGAAGATAAGCGGTCCAGGGCTGATCAATTCCGCACGAAGGGCTTTCAAAAAGTCGACACAATAACGAGCCAGGCGGAGAAATTTACCAAAAAAGCTGCCGACTTCTTCGACCCTCCGCCGTCCGCTCATGCCGAGACGGCATTCGATAGCGCACCCAAGGTTGTTGATTCCCATCACGCCGGTATCGATCCTGGAAGCGCCGCTACAGCAGTGCTAGCAGTCGGTATAGTCAGCGCTGAACTGCTCCGATGGGGGCGCGGGAAGATCAGAGAACGGAGAGAAGCCGAATGAAGGTGACTGGTGACCAGGTAGCGGCGCTGCGTCCCGTCCTCACTGGCGACGTAGCGGCGCATGAACGTCTGTACTCGCGACTCGATCCTGCCAGCAAGAACAACTATGGCGTCCTGATCGTCGCAGCATTCTTTGAAGCCGCGTATCGAAAGTTTGGTAAGGGCGGGACACCGTCCGATGTAGCGGAGTTCGTCAAGAGGGCGCGCGCCCGATCAGACGATCTCGCGACATCCATCGATCCGCGCGTTGCCGAGCGGCTGATCCTCGCAACCTTTACCGACGAACAGATAGACGACATCAGCGACGAACTAAAGGGTGGCCACTACATTCTCCTGCTTGCAGGGCTAATCGCTGACTTCAATCTGTCCGATTCCGGGTTGGAGGCTTTCCTGGACGATGCACGCAAGCTGGCCGATGAATGGTTGGCCGAAGAGAGTTGAGGACCGCCGCTGGACATGTTCGGCTGTGGTGTGCCGGTTCGCGGAGGGCTGCGGCGGTTTTCGGTCGAAAAAAGAATCCGGTCTCGCTGACCGCGAAATCAGCGTGACCGGGTTCTGGGAGAACGCTGGACTACTTGGCGATGACGGTGACCTCTACGCATTCGCCGCCGTTGGCGCCGGAGCGGCGTGACTTGCGCCATTCGATGTCGTTCTCGTTCACTGATCCTCCCGAATCTGCCGGATGAGGTCCAAGGGACGATCTCGGGAGAGAATGTCCTGACGCTGCATTCGTGCGGCGACCAGGTCGTCGATGATCTCCGGCTTGACGGTCGGGCGTCCAGCGGTCAGCAGGGCGCGGGCGTACTCAGGGGTCTGGAAGACCCCAGGTATTACGACGAACTCCCACATGTAGATGGCGTTGGCTTGGGACTCCGCATCGGTGTAGCGAGCAAAGGCCTCGACCGGATGTGTGTCGTACTTGAGGAGGCCGTGGAGGACAAGGAGGGCGCCGCCGGTGTTGAGCGCCTGGTCGCAGCGTTCGACGAAGTCGTGGCGAGGGACCTTCTGGGCGGTCTCGACGTTGCTGATCATGCCTTCGGAGTAGTTGATCAGTTTGGCGAGGTGGCTCTGGGTCATGTTGTCGGCGGCGAGGCGGTAGCGGCGAAGCTCGGATCCGAGCGCGATCAGTGCTGGGCTACGCATTATACGTCCTCCGTCTTGGCGTGATGTTTTGTGTGACTTCACCGCCTCGCTGCTGATTTCACAGGAGCAGACGAGCTCGGTGCTGGGTTGGTGCCATATAGGCTGAGCGTAGGATGTCTTCTGGCAGTATGGCGGCGATTCAGAGACATTCCTTATTGGTTCGTCGCGTTCAGGAGTAGGTATGGCGCAAGAAGAGAAATACTAGCGAAGAAACCCGAATGTCTCGTTCGTGGCACTGCTCCGCGTTATCGAGCGGTACTGTCATTGGATCATTGGGGAGCTGGCCGAGCGCGCCCGGAATCCGGAAGACGCTGAGATGTGGCAGGTCAAAGAAGAGCTTCGCGCGGCGCTGCAGAACATTTAGCGATCCCCGAGGACGCTCTTGAAGACGCCATCGAGTACTACATCGACTCCGACGCGGAGTTTTTGGCGAGAGCTGTGGAGTGATCTCTACCCCGGACGAGCCTGTTCCCGAGTCGGTTGCGACAGCACCCGGCTCCCCGGTCAAGATCGAGCCACCCGAGGCCTGAACCGGGTATCAGACCGCCGGCCGCAGCCGGACTGAGCCAGGGCACAGCGCAGTCGGAGTCGAAGCCGTACGAGCGCTGGCTGGCGTCATGGAGGACAAATACACCACCACCAGCCTCCTGGTGACCACGTCATGGGTCACCAAGGACGGCCATGCCTTCGCCAAGCGCCACGGCCGCAGCCAGATCATCGAGTGCGAACAGATCAAGCACCTCTGCAGGGGGCATCTCGGTCTGGATGTCCTCATCAGCCTTCCTAAGCCCCCGCCCAAGCGACGCTGATGCCCTCGCTCTGCACCTTGTCCATCAGGAGCTGCCGCACAGGGAACACGGCAGCGGAGTGCGCCGGTAGCGCTTGCCGGTACCCGTGGAGCGTCCACGGTCTGAGCGTGTGCGGAGTGCTTCGAGATGTCGGCTGTGGCCGGTACGGTTGCGGTCGAGCTTGAAACAGGTTGCGGACGACTGTGGTCGGCTGCGTACGGGAGGGTGGTCTACGGTGGCGACTGGGCGTCTGACTCTGTCCTGGGTCGGCAGGGACCAGGCTCTGTTGACCACCGGCGACGAAGGCTATGAGTGGGTCTCTCGAGAAGATCCACGGGTGACAGAGGTCCGTCTCCTGCGAGAGACCGGCAAGACCGGTGAGATCGCTGGGACCCCAGCGGACAACCTCCTCATCCACGGTGACAGCTACCAGGCGCTTCACGCCCTTACACGTATCCCTGAGTACGCCGAGGAGTACCGCGGAAAGGTGCGGCTGGTTTACATCGACCCGCCTTTCAACACCGGTCAGGCGTTTCAACATTACGACGATGCGCTGGAGCATTCGGTCTGGTTGACGATGATGCGCGATCGTCTGCTGCTCATCCGTGAACTTCTCGCACCTGGCGGATCGGTCTGGGTCCATCTGGACGACGCGGAGATGGCCTATTGCCGCGTGCTGATGGATGAGATATTTGGGCGAGGCAACTTCGTGGGCACGATAGTGTGGCAGAAGATCCACGCCCGCAATAATTCTGCTCAGCATGTGTCCGCGGTTCATGACTACCTGCTGGTCTACGCTCGTTCAAAGAACGACTTGGTCTTCAATCGTATTGACCGTACGGAGTTGAGTGACCAGGAGTTCTGGAACCCTGATAACGACCCGCGTGGACCATGGCGGAGGTCTGACCTGACCGCGTCACACGCCTACGAAGACGGGCGATATGAGGTGACCGGACCACACGGGGATGTGTTTGCGCCGCGGGGGAACCGCTGGTGGTCTGTATCTCGGGAGACCTTCGAGGCTCTGCGCGAAGACGATCGCCTCTGGTGGGGTAAAACTGGCCGTACCTTTCCCTTCCGGAAACGCTTCCAATCGGAGCTGGGTGGTCTTGTCCCCACGACTTTTTGGACTCACGACGAGGTCGGAGATAACCGTCAGGCCAAGGGTGAAGTAACTCGACTCTTTGACCGGTCTCGAATTTTCTCTACGCCGAAGCCTGAAGCCTTGTTGAAGCGCGTGATCCAAATCGCGAGTAACCCAGGCGATGTGGTGATGGACGCGTTTGCCGGCTCGGGCACAACCGCAGCGGTGGCTCACAAGATGAAGCGGCGATGGGTGACCACCGAGCTCCTTGAGGAGACGGTCGAGACTTTTACTCGACCTCGCCTCGAAAAGGTGGTAAGCGGGGACGATCCAGGAGGGGTGACCAAGGCAGTTCGATGGGGTGGTGGTGGGGGCTTCAAGAGCCTGCACGTAGCCCCTTCGGCGTACGATGTCGTGGACGGTCGAGTTTTCTTTGCTGACTGGGTGAAAGGTACGGACTTCGCCCAGATAGTAGCCGCACAGTTGGGCTTCAAGTATGTCGGTCTCAGTGCCGGTCCTTTCTGTGCCAGGCGCGGGCGGGCGCGCCTGGCCGTCATCGATGGTGTGGTAGATGACGTAGTTGCTCGCGGTGTCCTGGCACAACTGGATGAAGGAGAACGCGCTGTGCTCGTGGGCAGGGGTATTGCGCCAGAAGCCGAGAGCCTCCTCAGAGAGTTCAGTCCCGGGTCCAGGGCACTGAAGGCTCCCCGTGACCTGGCGAGCCGTGGGAGGGTCGTTCGATGACGTGGCTTCCCTACGACCGGAGTCTCGTCGAGGACATCGCCGCGAGGTTGGATCTCAGGCCGCCCAACGCTGCGGCCGTACGCGCCGTCGCTGAAGCCATAGCAAGCGGAACCGGCCAAGAGGTGGTCTGTGACCTCGCAACGGGAGTCGGCAAGACCTACATCCTTGCGGGCCTTGTTGACTATCTGGCAGCCAAAGGCGTTCGCAACATCCTGGTGGTCACCCCAGGATCGACGATCCAAGAAAAGACGATCGCCAATTTCACGCCCGGTCATCCGAAGTACGTGCCGGGTGCTGACACCGAGCCACTAGTTATCACGTCCGAGAATTTTTCACGCGGACAGGTCGGCGACGCCCTGCACGACGACGCCGTCACCAAGCTGTTCGTCTTCAACGTTCAGCAGTTGATCCGCCCCACCGATAAGACGTCGCGGCGTGTGCGCGCGCAGGACGAATTCATTGGGACCGGTCTTTATCAACATCTTCAGCAGATAGATGACCTGGTAGTCGTCGCTGACGAGCATCACGTTTACAACACGCGGGCTAAGGCGTTTAACCAGGCCATTACCGACCTTGGAGCGCGTGCTTTGGTCGGTCTGACAGCCACGCCCGCATCCGGAGTCGAGCCGATCTTCCAGTACTCGTTGGCCGAAGCCATTGCTGACGGATACGTGAAGATCCCGGTCATCGTCTACCGGCCGGATGGGCGCAAGGACGAAGATACGGTGTTGGCAGATGCCTGTCAGCTCTTGCGGGTAAAGGAGGCGGCATGGTCTACCTGGGCGCGAGCCCGGGGAGTTGTCCCTGTAAGCCCGGTTTTGTTCGTTGTATGCCGCGATATCGCAGATGCCGAGCGGGTCGCTAACCGGTTGACCGCCGATGACATGTTTCCGGCGGAGGGGGCCGTCCTCACCATCACATCCCAGTCAAGTGACGTCGCCTTGCGTGCCCTAGAGGCAGTGGAGGAGCCCGACTCGCCGGTCCGCGCAGTCGTGTCGGTGAATAAGCTTAAAGAAGGCTGGGACGTCAAGAACATCGGCGTCATCGTTGGCTTGAGGGCCCTCGCGTCAGAGACTCTCACCGAGCAGGTACTCGGCCGCGGATTGCGCCTTCCATATGGGCGCAGAGTCGGCACCCCGATGGTAGACACGGTCGACTTGGTGGCCCATGAGTCTTACCGGCAGCTGCTGGCAAATAAGGAAGCGCTGCTGCAGAAGGTTCTGCCCGCCGCCGGCGGCGGTCTCGACGAGGACCGTCCAAGCCCCACCGGGAACCGGTCGGCGACCGGCGACGAGTCGCATCAGGAGATCCTGTCGTTTACCTCGCAGCCACGAGTCGTGGGGGACGATGTCGTTGACGGCTCCCTTTTGCTACAAGTTGAGTCGATGGATAATGCGGTCGCGCAAGCCGAGCGGGACAAAAAGGCGGTAACTGCTCTCCGAACGAAGGTCCCTGGCGCGCCCACCATCCGCTTCCCACGACGCGAGCGGGAGATTCTACCGGTCCGTTTTTCTTTTAGCTACATCTCAAGTGCCAGTGCACGGGACGAAGGCGCTGCATACGAACACGAATTCAGTGTTACCCTGGCCCGCCAGGCCGTCGATGCCCAACGGGGTTTGGACGGGATTGTAGATGTCCGTGTGACGGCAGCTGAATCTGTGGACGCCACTCAAAGGCACATTCCTGTAGAAGAAGTTCGGCGCGACTTGTTCGATCGAATCTGGAACAGTGGATACGTCGAAGAAACGCTTCCCGAATCTCGGGCCGCCGAAAGAGTCGTAAGTGAGTTCCTGGTCGGAGCTGGTGTGACCTCGGATAGCCCAAAACACGCATGGGGGGAACTGCGTGCCCGCCAGGCGGCAACTGCGCTCGGCAAACTCGTCAAAGCGGCATACGACAACCGTAAACTCCAACCCACTTATGCGTTCCGAGTCGTTGAGGTTCCGCCCGTACCGCCTCCGCCAATGCCATCGGAAGTGGTAGCGAAGTGGGCGAAGTTCCGAAAAGATCTGTGGTACGACGAGTGGAGCCGTTCTATCGAGGTGGTTGCGTCTTTCGATGCAGGTAGCACTGAATACGCACTGGCCCACCTGTTCGATTCAAGTCCTCGGGTCCAGTGGTGGCTTCGCAATTACGATCCCGGGTCGATCTGGATCGAACGTGATAACGGAAAGAAGTACTATCCAGACTTCATTGTCCTCGATACCGAAGGTACTTACTGGGTCATAGAGGGCAAAGCGAACGATAGGGCAAATGACCCCGAGGTCCTTGAAAAGAAGCGAGCGGCGGAAGACTGGGCCCGCTTCGTTCGGGATTATGGAGACTTTGGCTCCTGGCGATATCTGTTCGCAACGGAAAGTATAATCGCAAACGCCCGAGGCTCTTGGGAATCTCTAATCGCGCTCGCAAAGCCAGAATGAGGGTCGTGTCGAAAACCAGCACCTGAGGCTGTTCGGGTTCTGTCATGGCTCGAGGTTGGATTCGTCGCGACTCGGGAGATCGGAGATCTCCAGCCCACCTCGCATCATCTCGATCGCGCGGGCCGGGGTGATCAACGACTGTCGCCATGCTTCGAGAATCGCCTGTGCGAAGACCGGAGGGACCCTTTACCGACTCGAGATCGGGTTGAGGTGCCCAGCCCGACCGCTTCGAGGAGTTCCGCTTTCGTGGGGGGCGTTCCGGCTCAGCTGCCGGTCCGCGACGCCGGCGGTCATCGCCTGGCTGACCGCGACCGCCCATGACGTGCGGTACGAAGCCGCCAGCTTGATCAACTCTTTCCGCGTGCATCGGCCGCCCACAGCGTGTTCCTTCACCGCCGAGAGGGGAAGCAGAAGCTCGGCAGCGGATCCACGATCTGCTGGGCACCTGAGCTTGGACGCTGACCTCGTCGCCTACCCAGCGTGCCGACGACGCGGGGCGGTGGTGCTGGCGCGGAGGACGACCTTGCCGGTGATGCGTTCGACGCGGCTGCGGCGGGCGGGCTCGCGGAGGGCGAGGTTCATGACGCGTTCGCCCAGCTCTTCGAGGGGCAAGGCGACCGTGGTCAGTGGCGGGACCAGGTCGCGGACGATGGGGATGTCGTCGAAGCCGGCCAGGGAGACCTGGCCAGGCACGTCGACGCCGTGGTCGCGGAAGGCCGACAGGGCGCCGATCGCCATGACGTCGGTGAGGGCGAAGACGCAGGTCGCCCGCGATCCGCGGCGGATCAGCTCGGTCGCGGCGGCGTATCCGCCGTCGCGGGTGAACGACTCCTCGATGATCTGGTCGTCGGGGAGGTCGATCCCGGCGTCGGTGAGGGCGTCGCGGAAGCCGCCCAGCCGGTCGGACACGGTCGTGAGCGCACGGGGTCCGGTGAGCACGGCGAAGTCGCGGTGGCCCAGGTCGAGGAGGGCGCGGGCGAGGGCGGTGGCGCCCTCCCGGTTCTCCGGCTGGACGGTGTCGACGCGGAGGCTGCGGTGGCGGCTGAGGACGGCGACGCGGCCTCCCGTCCGGATGTACGGGTCGAGCTCGGCGCTCATCGCGTGCTCCCACTCGCGGTCCTCGAACCCGGAGCCGATCAGCAGGATCGCGCGGGCGCGTTGGGCGCGGAGCATGGCGACGTAGTCGACCTCCCGCGCCGGGTCGCGGAACGTGCTGGCCAGCATGACGAGCAGGCCGTGGTCGGCCGCCGTGCGGGTGACGCCACGGGCGATCGCCGCGAAGTACGGGTCGCTGACGTCGTGGCAGATGAGGCCGATCGAGTGGCTGGAGGCGCGGGCGAGCGCCTGGGCGTGCGCGTTGGGAGCGTAGGCGAGCTCGGAGGCGGCGGCCAGCACGCGCTCACGCAGGTCGGCGCGGACCTGGGTGGTGCCGTTGAGCACGCGGGAGGCGGTCGCGAGGGACACCTCGGCCCGCCGCGCGACATCCTGCAGCGTGACGTGCGCGCCTCCGGCACCCGCCGTACTGTCGGCGCCGCTCGCGCCGCCGCCTACGGTGCCTGTCGCGCTGACTCCGTCGCCTGTCACGCCGCCCCCTGAGTCGCCACTGTCGTCCCCCACTGTGCGCCCTCCTGGCTCCAGCATGCCGTGAGCGTGCGACCCAGATCGGGATCGGGACCCCTCTTGACCGCACCGTACGCCGTCCCTACGGTAGCAGAAAGCGCTTTCAGAATGCGCTTTCTCAGCCCGAACGCGGGTCCGAGCACGGAGGAGCTCATGGTGAGTCAGAGCACCACGTCCAGTGTTCCGGTGGCCGGAGTCGCGGAGCGTGACAGACCCGGCCCGGGTGAGCGGTTCCGCGAGGCGGTCGTGCGGTCCTGGCGGCCGGTCGCCCTGCTCATCGCCTGTTTCGTCGCCTGGTGGGTGATCACCACCGCCAAGCTCGTCGAGGCGTACCTGGTGCCGTCGCCGGCCAAGACGTTCCAGGTGATGAGCGACAAGGCTGGCTACATCTGGCACCACACCTGGGTCACGACGTACGAGACGCTGCTCGGCTTCGTCATCGCCGCGATCATCGGCGTCCTCGCCGCCGTCGTCATGGTGTACTCCACGGCGATCGAGAAGACGCTCTACCCCGTCCTGCTGTTCGCCCAGGTCATCCCGAAGGTCGCGATCGCGCCGCTGCTCGTCGTCTGGCTCGGCTTCGGCCTGGCCCCGAAGGTCGTCGTCGCGGTGCTCATCGCGTTCTTCCCCGTCGTCATCTCGATGGTCACCGGGCTGAAGGCGGTCGACCCGGAGATGATCCAGCTGTCGGCGACGATGGGCGCCGGCCCGCTGCAGACCTTCGCCAAGATCCGCTTCCCGGCGTCGCTGCCGCACCTGTTCTCCGGGCTGAAGGTCGCCGTGACGCTCGCCGTCACCGGTGCCGTCGTCGGTGAGTTCGTCGGGGCCAACGAGGGCCTCGGGTACGTGATCCAGCAGGCCAACGGCAACCTCGACACCCCCATGCTCTTCGCCGGTCTGCTCGTCATGTCCCTGATCGGCGTCGTCCTGTTCGTGCTCGTGGAGTTCGCCGAGAAGCTGCTCCTGCCGTGGCACGCCAGCCGTCGCGGCTCCGCCGTGACCACCACTTACTGACCCACCGCGTACGACGCCGACTGCATGACGGAGACCTGGCAAACCGAAGCGGAGACGATATGAAACTGCGCAGCCTCGCCCTCGCCCTCATCCCCATCGTGGCGCTCACCGCCGCGTGCGGGGGAGGGGGTGGCAAGTCCAAGAGCGCCTCCGGCAAGGAGCTCGACAAGGTCACGCTGACCCTCAACTGGTACCCCTACGGCGAGCACGCGCCGTTCTACTACGGCAAGAAGCAGGGCATCTTCGAGAAGCACGGCATCGACCTGGAGATCAAGGCGGGGCAGGGCTCGCAGAAGACGGTGCAGGCGACCGGCGCGGGCCAGACCGACTTCGGCTGGGCGGACACCCCGGCGCTCCTGGCGGGCGCCGCCCAGGGCCTGCCGGTCAAGAGCATCGGCGTCTACCTGCAGACCACCCCCGCGTCGGTGCAGTTCTTCTCGGCCAAGGCGATCAAGACGCCGGCGGACCTGAAGGGCAAGACGATCGCGGCGACGGCCGGCGACGCCCCGTCGCGGACGTTCCCGGCGTTCCTCAAGAAGAACGGCCTGAGCGAGTCGGACGTCCACCTGCAGAACACCGACCCGGCGGGCAAGATGGCCGCCGTCATCTCCGGCAAGACCGACGGTCTCATCGGCTACGCCAACGACCAGGGCCCGACGATGGCCGCCAAGTCCGGCAAGCAGGTGTCGTACCTGAAGTTCGCCGAATTCGGGCTGAACTACTACTCCAACGGCCTGCTCGTCGGCGACCGGAAGCTCAAGAGCAACGCCGACCTGGTCAAGCGGATGTCCGCGGCCACCAGCGAGGCGTGGGCGTCGGCCGAGAAGGACCCGGCGAACGCCGTCGCCGCCATGCAGGGCGCGTCCCAGCAGCTGCCGTCGCCGACCGTGCTGACCGATCAGTTCAAGACGACGCTGTCGCTCCTGCACACCGACGCCACCAAGGGCAAGGCCCCGGGCGTCAACACCGACGCCGACTGGCAGCAGACCATCAGCGTCTTCACCCAGGCCGGCCTGATCACCAAGGCGCAGCCGCCGTCGGCGTACTGGGACTCCTCCGCCGCCCCGCAGGGCTGACCGACCACGGAAGAGGTGACGACGATGGCCGGGCCCGGGAGCACACGGGAACGAGGACGAGTGACTGAAAAGGAAGCGAGCCGCGGCGGCAGCGTCCGGCTGGAGGACGTGGCCGTACGGTTCCGTACGAAGAAGAAGGACGTCACGGCGCTGCGCGACGTGTCGCTCGACGTGGCCGAGGGCGAGTTCGTTGCGATCGTCGGCCCGTCGGGCTGCGGCAAGTCGACGCTGCTCAAGCTGGTCGCGGGACTGCTCAAGCCGTCGGCCGGCGACGTACGGCTCCGGGACGAGGCCGTCACGGGTCCGCGCCATGACATCGGGTACGTCTTCCAGCGGGCCGCGCTGCTGGAGTGGCGCAGCGCCCGACGCAACATCCTGCTGCAGGCCGAGATGCGCCGCATGCCCGGCGAGCGGGCCCGCGCGCGCACCGCGGAGCTGATCGCGATGACCGGGCTCACCGGGTTCGAGGACGCCTACCCGCACGAGCTGTCCGGCGGCATGCAGCAGCGGGTGGCGCTGTGCCGGGCGCTCCTGCACGAGCCGCCGGTCCTGCTGATGGATGAGCCGTTCGGCGCGCTGGACGCGCTCACCCGCGAACAGCTGAACATCGAGCTCAACCGCATCTGGCGGGAGACGCGCACGACCGTCCTGCTGGTCACGCACTCGATCGCGGAGGCGGCGTACCTCGCCAACCGGATCGTCGTGATGACCGACCGGCCCGGCACGATCGCCGAGATCATCGACGTGGACCTGCCGGACGAGCGCGACTACGCCGCGACGATGGCGAAGCCGGAGTTCGCCCGTGCCACCGGCCGCATCCGCGACCTGCTCGGCGCGGCATCGGCCGCCGATTGACAGCGCGGTCGGCGGTCGGCGACCGGACGTCGGCCGCCGACTGACGACCGAGCGCTCACCGCAACCCGCAGAGAGGAACACACAGGGATGGCACGCAGGTCCATCGGGATCGTCCTGAACGGCGTGACCGGCCGGATGGGGTACCGCCAGCACCTCGTCCGCTCGATTCTGGCGATCCGCGACCAGGGCGGGCTGACGACCGCCGACGGCACCGTGCTGTGGCCGGAGCCCGTCCTGGTCGGCCGCAGTGAGGTCAAGCTGCGCGCCATCGCCGAGCGGCACGGGCTCACAGAGTGGTCCACCGACCTCGAAGCGGCCCTCGCCCGGCCGGACGTCGACATCTACTTCGACACGCAGATCACCAGCGCCCGGTCGCCGGCCGTCCGGGCGGCGATCGGGGCGGGCAAGCACATCTACACCGAGAAGCCGCTCGCCGAGGACCTCGAGGAGGCCCTCGAACTCGCCCGGCTCGCGGACGAGGCGGGCATCAAGCACGGAGTCGTGCAGGACAAGCTGTTCCTGCCGGGCCTGATGAAGCTGAAGCGGCTCGTCGACGGCGGCTTCTTCGGGCGCGTCCTGTCGGTGCGCGGGGAGTTCGGCTACTGGGTGTTCGAGGGCGACTGGCAGGAGGCGCAGCGCCCGAGCTGGAACTACCGAGTGGAGGACGGCGGCGGCATCATCGCCGACATGTTCTGCCACTGGCGGTACGTCATGGACAACATCATCGCGCCGGTGCGGTCGGTGCAGGCCCTCGGCGCGATCCACATCCCCGAGCGCGTCGACGAGGACGGCAAGCCGTACGCCGCGACGGCGGACGACGCCGCGTACGGGATCTTCGAGCTCGAGGGCGGTGTCATCGCGCAGATCAACTCCTCGTGGACGACGCGGGTGTTCCGCGATGAGCTGGTGGAGTTCCAGGTGGACGGCACCGAGGGCAGCGCGGTCGCCGGGCTGCGGCGCTGCCGCGTGCAGCACCGGTCGATGACGCCGAAGCCGGTGTGGAACCCCGACCTGCCCGCCACCGAGGACTTCCGCTCCCAGTGGCAGGAGGTCCCGGACAACGCCGAGTTCGACAACGGGTTCAAGGCGCAGTGGGAGCTCTTCCTGCGGCACGTCGCCGATGACGGCGCGTTCCCGTGGGACTTCTACGCGGGCGCGCGCGGCGTCCAACTCGCCGAGCTGGGGCTGCGCTCCTGGAAGGAAGGCCGTCGCATCGAGGTCCCGGAGATCGCGAAGTGAAGATCGACCTGCCCCGCGCGGACGGCTCGATCGTCCCGTACACGCTCGGCGAGCCGCGCGCCTACCCGCCGCCGGAGAGCCCGGCGACGTCCCGCGTCGCGTACGCCGCCGCGCACGTCGTCGTCGATCCCCTGACAGGTCTCGAAGCCGCCGTCGACTGGGAGACGACCCTGAGCTTCCGCCGCCACCTGTGGTCGTACGGGCTCGGCGTGGCGGAGGCGATGGACACCGCGCAGCGCGGCATGGGCCTCGACTGGGCGGCGACGCGCGAGCTCATCGAGCGCAGCGGCGCGGAGGCGCGAGCCTGCGGCGGGCGCATCGTGTGCGGTGCCGGCACCGACCAGCTGCCGCCCGGCCCGGCGCCGCTGGACCGGATCGTCGCCGCCTACGAAGAGCAGGTCGGTGTGATCGCTGCGGCCGGTGGGACCCCGGTCATCATGGCGAGCCGTCAGCTGGCCGCCTCGGCGGAAGGGCCGGACGACTACGTCGCCGTGTACGGGCGGCTGCTCGGCCAGGTGGCGCGGCCCGCGGTGCTGCACTGGCTCGGCCCGATGTTCGACCCGGCCCTGGAGGGCTACTGGGGCTCGGCCGACCTGGACGCCGCCGCCGAGAGCGTCCTGGCGATCATCGGCGCGCACGCGGACCGGGTCGACGGCATCAAGGTGTCGCTGCTGGACGCCGGCCGCGAGGTCGCGCTGCGGCGACGGCTGCCCGCCGGTGTCCGCCTCTACACCGGCGACGACTTCAACTACCCAGAGCTGATCCGTGGCGACGACGTCGGGCACAGCGACGCGCTGCTCGGCATCTTCGACCCGATTGCGCCCGCCGCCGCGGCGGCACTCGGCGCGCTCGACGCCGGGGACCTGGAGGCGTACGAGCGGATCTTCGCGCCGACCGTGCCGCTGGCCCGGCACATCTTCGCGACCCCGACGTACTACTACAAGACCGGCGTGGTGTTCCTCGCCTGGCTGGCCGGGCACCAGGCGCACTTCCGGATGGTCGGCGGCCTGGAGAGCGCCCGGTCCGTCCCGCACCTGGTCCGGCTGTTCGAGCTGGCCGACCAGGCCGGGCTGCTGCCCGACCCGGAGCTCGCCGTGGCCCGCATGCGCGCATGGCTCACCGTCCAGGGGGTGCCGTCATGAGCGAGCGGAGCGAGCGAATCGAAAAGCACAGCGTGCCTGGCCACTCCTCCGACGAAGGAGGTCGTATGAGCCTCGACCGCTTCAGTCTCAACCAGTGGACGACGCGGTACTGGCCACTTCCGGACCTCGTCGCGGGTTGCGTCGCCGCCGGGGTCACCGGCGTCGGGCTCTGGCGCGAACCGGCCGCCGAGTACGGCCTGGCCCGTACGGCCAGGTTGGTCCGCGACGCCGGGCTGACCGTCACGTCGCTGTGCCGTGGCGGGTTCTTCCAGCTCCCGGACGCGATCGCCGACAACCGGCAGGCCATTGAGGAGGCCGCCGAGCTGGGCGCGCCCTCTCTCGCGCTGGTGAGCGGCGGGCTGCCCGAGGGCTCCCGGGACCTCGACGGCGCGCGGGCGCGGGTGGCCGAGGCGCTCGCCGAGCTCGCCCCGTACGCCGGGCGGTACGGCGTGCGGCTGGCGCTCGAGCCGCTGCATCCCATGTACTGCTCCGACCGGTGCGTGGTGTCGACCCTCGACCAGGCCCTCGACCTCGCCGCGTCGCATCCCGCCGACCAGGTCGGCGTCATGGTCGACACCTATCACCTGTGGTGGGACCCGGGCGCGTACGCCGCCATCGCGCGGGCCGGGGCGGAGGACCGGATCGCGCTGTTCCAGGTCGCCGACTGGGTCACCCCGCTGCCCGAGGGCGTCCTGACCGGGCGCGGCATGCTCGGGGACGGCTGCGTCGAACTGCGCCGGTTCCGTATGGCCGTGGACGAGGCCGGCTACACGGGGCCGATCGAAGTGGAGATCTTCAACGAGGGGCTGTGGGCGATGCCCGGAACCGACGCCCTGTCCCTCTGCCTCGACCGCTTCGCCGAGCACGTCACCTGACATTCTTCGACCTCGCGCGTCACCGCATCCTCCGTCCGAACCGCCCCAGACCCCCCGGAGGAAACATCGGATCTCTGACCCTTGACGCTCGATCCAACCTCATCTACGTTCGGGAAAGCGCTTCCAGAAAGCGCTTTCAGTCCCACGACCCCATGGGTGGCAGGATGACGAAGCTCAGATGGTGCCTTCTGACCGTCGTCGCTGTTCTCGCGGCCCTCATCATGCCGCAGACAGCAGCGCAAGCCGATGATCTACAACCCGTCAAAGACCCGATCCCCGAACGCCCGATAACCTCCGACCTGGGCCTGGTCCTCCAGGAGTACGCCCAGTTCCCGAAGTCCGACCCGGTCCCCGCGCCCGTCGACCCCCGCCTGATGCGCACGAACCGGATCAACTACATCGGTGAGGTTCCGGACGGCTCCGGCCGCATGTACGTGCCGGACCTCAACGGCAACATGTACATCGTCCGGAACGGCCAGCCGCACGTCTACCTCGACGTCAAGGCGGCCTTCCAACCGTACTTCTTCTCCGGGCGCGGCCTGGGCCAGGGCTTCGGCATCGTCGCCTTCGACCCTGATTTCAAGAAGAACGGCAAGTTCTACACCGTCCACAGCGAGCTGGCCTCCAGCACGACGAAGGTGCCGGACCTGACGCCGCAGCCGAACACCATCTACCACGGTGTCATCGACGAGTGGACGGCCGACGACCCGTCGGCGGACACCTTCCACGGCACTCACCGGGAGGTCCTCCGGCTCGGCTTCGCCGGACAGATCCACGGCATCCAGGAGATCGGGTTCAACCCGAACGCCCGGCCGGGGTCGAAGGACTACGGCAAGCTGTACGTCGCCGCCGGTGACGGCGGGCAGGGCCAGGCCGCGGGCAACAACGACCCGCAGAACCTCGGGGTTCCGCAGGGCAAGCTCCTGCGCATCGACCCGCACGGCAACAACAGCGCCAACGGCAAGTACGGCATCCCGGCCGACAACCCGTTCGTCGGCAAGCCCGGCGACCTCGGCGAGATCTACGCCTACGGCTTCCGCGACCCGCACCGCTTCGGCTGGGACACCGGCGGCAGCCACCAGCTGTTCCTCGGCCACATCGGTGAGCACACCATCGAGGGCGTCTGGGACATCCGGGCCGGCGACAACGCCGGCTGGCCGAACCGCGAGGGCCCGTTCAGCTTCGTGAAGAACGACCGCTGCGACCTGTACACGCTGCCCGCGGACGACGCGAAGTACGGCTACGACTACCCGGTGGCCGCCTACGACCACGACCCGCCGGCCGGCTGGAACTGCTCCAGCGACATCGGCAAGGCGATCTCCGGCGGCTACGTCTACCGCGGCCACAAGCTGCCCGAGCTGTACGGCAAGTACATCTTCGGCGACCTGGTCGACGGCAGCGTCTACTACACCGAGCAGAGCCAGATGCGCCGCGGCGGGCCGCGGGCACCGATCCACCAGCTGCAGACGTTCGACACGAACGGCAACCGGCTGACGATGCAGCAGTTCGCCGGCGACAAGCGGGTCGACCTCCGCTTCGGCCGCGACAGCCACGGCGAGCTCTACATGCTTTCCAAGGCGAACGGCAAGATCTGGAAGGTCGTCGGCACGCGTCACTTCGCCTCGGGTCCGGTCGGCCACACCCACGTGGGCGGCACGGCGGGCGCCAAGAACTGGGCGCCGGTCACCCCGTCGAAGTGGAAGTTCGAGGGCAACCAGGTGATCCTGGCCGAGGCCGGCGTGCAGCGGCCCGGCCCGCGCCGCCCGTTCGAGTACGCGGTCCTCACCAAGGGCCCGAAGTTCGGCACGGAGCGGATCGACGCGGACGTGCGGATCGACACCCCGACGGACATCAGCAACCGCGATGTGATCATCGTGTTCGGCTACCAATCGGACACGCAGTTCTACTACGCGCATCTGTCGCAGAGCAACGACATCTACCCGCACAACGGGATCTTCGTTGTGAACAACGCCGACCGGCTGCGGATCGAGGACCAGTGGGATCCGCTGCGGTCGCGCGGCGCCGATCCGTCGATCACCGACATGAACTGGCACCACGTGACGATCATCCGGCACGTGGACACCGGTGAGATCGCGGTGTACCTCGATCACTCGAAGAACCCGCGGATGACGGCGGTCGACAAGACCTTCGCGTCCGGTCGGGTCGGGTTCGGGTCGTTCGACAACATCGGCCGGGTCCGCAACTTCCAGGTCACCGGCACTGCGGTAGGCGACTGATCCCGGGCTCGGGCCGCCGTCCGTCCGGTCCGGCGGCGGACGCGGCCCGGGCCCCACTGCCTCCCGGCGGTCACCGCCTCAGAGCGGTGGCCGCCGGGACTCCATACGCACGTGGAGGGAACGATGACAGATCTCAGCGAGGCGGCGGTCGCCCGCCGCCGGCGGCCCGTACGATCCCGGCGCCTCGGCGCGGCCCTCGTGGCCGCCGTACTGTGCGCGCCGCTCACCGCGGCCGCGAGCGCGGCCCAGGCGGACGCCGGCACGACGTCGGCCCTGGCCCGGGGCCACCACGGAGACGGGAAGGTGCTGCCGAGCCTGCGCCCGAACCTGGTCGCCTACTACGACTTCGAGCACCCCGTACGGGGCAACCCCGCGCAGGAGCGCGACCAGGGGTCGTCCGGTACGACCATCAACCTGATCAACGGTGGCGGCGCCATGCGGGTCCGGGACAGCGCCTACCCCGGCGCCGGGCACGCGCTCCAGACCCAGCAGATCAACCCCACGACGTTCGGCAATGACGACTGGAAGGGCGGGATCTACTCCACGACCGGAGTGCCGACCCTCCACGCGTTCAACCACACCACGGCGATCTCGATCATGGGCTGGTTCAAGACGACCGGTCCGAACCCGAGCCCCAACACCAACACCCCGGACCCGTCGGACTACTTCGGCGCCGTCGCGCTGACGGGTGTGCTCAGCGGAGACTCGCAGGGCCACAACGTACGAGGTCTGCTCGAGATCATCGACGTGTCGGGGACCAAGCGCCTGGTCGCCCTCGGCCGTCGCGTCGACGGCAGCAGCTCTCAGACGTTCGCCGCGAACGAGGACTGGCACAGCATCCTGCCGATCGGCAAGTGGGTCTTCCTCGCCGCGTCGTTCGACTACGACCACGGCACCATGAAGCTGTACAAGAACGGCAAGCCGATCGACGGCTTCTACGTGCTGTCGGGCGACCCCTGGGGGGTCGGAACACCCGGCACGCACTACACCTCCGCGACCGACCCGCGCGGCATAAAGATCGGCGGGGGCTACCCGCAGAACACGCAGGAGGACAACCCCTGCAACTGCCGGTTCGACAGCCTGATGTACCTCAATCGGGTCGTCACCGACAAGGAGGTCTGGCAGCAGTACAGCCGGGCCGTCTCAGGCCGGCACTGACCACCATCCCCCGCCAGAACCGCGCGGTGAGCCTTCCCCCGAGGGCTCACCGCGCGGTTTGCGTCGTCAGGGACGGCCGAAGCCGACGAGATGACCCTGCCAGTAGCCGGCGACCGAGCTGATCATCACGTTCTCGCCCGTGCGGGGAGCGTGGATGAAGCGGCCGCTGTCGACCATCATCCCGACGTGCCCCAGCCCGTCGAGGAAGATGAGGTCGCCGGGCTGCACGTCGCTCTGCGCGACGTGGTGGACCGCGTTGTACTGGTCGGGGACGACCCGGGGGATGCTGACCCCGGCCGCCCGCCAGGACATCATCGTGAGACCGGAGCAGTCGTACCCCTCCGGGCCGGTGCCACCGGAGATGTAGGGCTTGCCGAGCTGCGCGTAGGCGTAGTTCAGGGCCGCGCGTGCCGAGCCGGACGCCGGACCGGTGTACGAACCGCCGATCTTGCCCTTCGGAGCGGTAGTGGCCTGGCCGAGCTTCTTCAGGAGGGCCTTCTGCTTGGCGATGGCCTGGTTGACCGCGGTCTTCTGCGCCTTGAGCTTCGCGACCTTCTGCTGGACCTCCTGGGTCGTGCCCTGCGCCTCGGCCTGGTCACGGCGGAGCCGCTGGGTCGACGCGAGGAACGCGGTGAGCTCCTGACCACGGCTGCTGGCCAGGTGCGTGAAGGTCGACATCTGGTCGAGCGCCGCGTCCGGGTTCTTGGAGGCCAGGACGGCGGTGGCCGGGTCGGACGTGCCGGTCTTGTACTGGTCGGCGGCGAGCTGCACGACCCGCCCGTGCAGTTGGTTGTACCGGACCTGCTCGGCCGCTGTCTCGGCGTTGACCGACTTGAGCCGCTTCTTGGCGGCGTCGAGCTCGGTCTGCGCCTTGTTGCACTGGTCAACGATCTTGTCGACCTTCGCGTTGAGCTTGTCCAGCTCCTTCTGCGCGGAGGCCGCCGACGGCTTGGCGGGCGCGGCGTGCGCGGTGCCGACCGTCGTCAGTGAGACCGCCACCGTGAGCGACACGGCCGCGCAGGCGCGGAGCGATCGCCGCATCCGCGAGCGCTCGGTGGCGCGCGCGTTCGTCAGGGGGTGGGAAGGCGCCACAGAAGTCCTACTCCTCTCCTTGCCGCCTTCCGGGTCAGCGATCGAGGCTCGGGCCGGAGCCACCCTGCCGGAACCTCATCGGTTCTGGACGCGCCTCGACGACTGTGGATTCCCGGGTTCCCAAGGGGATTCGGCGGACGGCTGTGCTTCCTGTGAAGCCGGGGGCAGCCGGGCTTTCCGTAGTTTAGAGGTGATCAGGCGCCTTTTGCCAATCAATGTTTCGTTAACCTTTTGCGACGTTGACGTTCATTGACCGGCCGCTACGGACAATGTGCCGCCCGTATGCCGGGTGAATAGGGAACGTCAACGGACGTTCGAGGGCGTCTCGTCCGGCGGAGCGCATCGCCGGCTCCGGGTGAACGACAGGCGGACCAGCACGGGCGCCAGCGTGACGACGGCGAAGAGCCGCATGCTCTGCACGCTCGATACCAGTCCGACGTCGGCGTTGGTCGCGACCGAGGTGGCGAGGACCGCGTTGATCCCGCCGGGCGTTGTCGCGAGGTAGGCGTCGGCGTACGACAGGTTCGTCAGGCGGGCCAGCAGCCACGCGAGTACGGCCGAGACGAGGCTGATGACGACCGTTCCGCCCACCATCCAGGGGAGGAGCCGGCGCGCGTGCCGGAGGGAGTCCCGGCGGAACCGCAGCCCGATCTCCAGACCGATGCAGGTGAACACGAGCGTCTGCAGCAGCCCGGCCGGCCGGAATCCATGGACCGCTCCGGAGAAGGTCGCCACGACGGTCACCAACATCGGACCGAGCACCATCGGCGCCGGCAGCCGCAGGCGCCGCCCCACCTGGACGCCCAGGACCGCCACGGCGCACAGCACCAGGAGCCCGGCCGGCTGATGGGCCCCGGCCACCAAATGCAGCATCTGCGGGCTGACCGGCGAGTGCGGCTCGGCCGACCCGGCGCCCCCGTGCAGCAGGGGCCCGGACAGGGGGACGACCACCGGGGCGGTCACCGCGATCATGGCGACCCGGGAGTACTGGGCGATCGCGACGAGCCGGGTGTCGGCCCCGAGCTCGTCCGCGGCGGCCAGCATGGCCGCCGCGCCGCCCGGCACCGTGGCCAGCGTCGCCGTCGGCCGGTCGAGCAGACCGGTCCGCTCGATCCGCCGGGCGATCCCCACGCTGAGCAGGACCGTCACGACGGTCACGACGGTGAGCGGGAGCATCGCCGGCGCGGCCGCCCGCAGCGCCGCCGGCTGGATGTAGCCGCCCATCAACACTCCGGCCATGGCCTGGGATATGCGGTACGCCGGGCGCGGGAAGGTGGCGGTGACCAGCCCGGACAGCGCGAGGACCATGCCCACGAGCAGCCCGGCGAGCATGTACGGCCCCGGCACCCCCGCCGCGTGCGCTCCCGCGCCGGCCAGGAAGGCGGTGACGACGACGGCGCACCAGCTCCAGGCCGACAGCGGGCGTCTCACCCGGGCGTTCGGCGAGCCGGCCGTTCCGGACGGCCGGGCCCGTACCTTCCCCATAGACACCACATGGTCACTGTGTCCGTCGACGCGGCCGGTGATGGTTATGGCGGCGAACGCAATGGCCAATGAAGATGTCGCTCTAGGCCAAGGCCAGCCCGCTTACACCGTGTTCCGTCTCAAAACCGTGCGGCGTTACGACGCTTATTCGACGGTAAATGTCCCTATCTCGGTTGTCGCGAGGTTCGGGCCTCTTGGTGTGTTGCGTCCCGACGCGGGAAGGTGAGGCGCGCTCACTGGTGACGGTCATGGGCCGCATGGCCCTGGTCGTGGCCGGCGTGCTCGGTGTCGGGGGAGCCGCCCATCATCTTCAGCATCGGGATGCCGCCGGTCCGGACGAAGCGGGTCAGCAGGACGGCGGTGAGGACGAGGAAGGCGATGTTGAGCCAGGTCGTGTAGTTCCAGGACACGCCCGCCTCCATCACGACCGCATGGCGCTTGCCGGGAATGAGGCCGGTCACGCCGAAGATCAGCTCGACGAGAAAGCCGGCGATCACCATGGCCGCGTAGAAGGTGCCGGTGATGAACAGGGCCATCCGGGTGCCGTAGTACTTCCGGTAGATCACGATGATCGGCAGGATGATCAGGTCGGCGAAGATGAACGCGACGACACCGCCGAAGCTGATGCCGCCGTTCCACAGCACCGCGGCCAGCGGGACGTTGCCGATCGAGCACACGAAGCTGATCACCGCGACGAGCGGTCCGACCAGTGGTCCCCAGATCTTCGCGGCGAGCGGGTGGTCGACGAGGAAGAAGTGCTGCCAGAACGAGTCGGGCACCCACGCCGCGATCGCCCCCGCGATCAGCAGCCCGATGACGAGGTCGCGCAGGATCGCCGCCCACTCCATGACGAACACGTGCGCCACCGACGTGAAACCCTCGCCGGACAGGAGCCGCTGCCAGAACGAGCCCTGCCGCTGGACGGACATGTCCATCGCCGCGTGGCCCTCCATCGAGCCGGCGACGCCGCGTTCGGCCTGCTCACGGGCTGCGCGCAGCAGCCGTTCGCGCAGGAACAGCCGGAACAGCACCGCCAGGACCACGATCATGATCGGTCCGCCGATGAACTCGGCGGCGGTGAACCGCCAGCCCATGAGCAACGCCAGGATGATGCCGAGCTCGATCACGAGGTTGGTCGAGGCGATCTCGAACGTCATCGCCGCGACGAAGCTCGCGCCCTTGCGGAACAGCGAGCGTGCCAGCGCGACCGCCGCGTACGAGCACGACGACGACGCGACGCCCAGACCGGTGGAGATCGCGAGCGTACGAGGCCGCCCGTCGCCGAGCAGCCGCACGACCGTCGACCGCCGCACCACCGCCTGGACGATCGCCGACAGCAGGAATCCCAGAATCAACGCCCAGAGGATCTCCCAGGTCATCGACCCGGCGATCGCCAACGCGTGACCGATCGCTCCCATGCTCGCCCTCTCTCCGTCCGAGGTCACGACTCTCCAGACCCTATACCCGTGGGGGGTTTATCTCCATATAGGGCGCGGCACTGACCGTGATTTCGGACGTACCACGCCTCCGGCCGGATATGCGCGTGGCCTGCCGGGCAGCGGGTCAGCGGTACGGGCTCGACAACAGGAGGGACGCCACGCGTTCCGGGTCGTCGGGCATGGGAACGTGGCCGCAGCCGGGCAGGATGACGTGCCAGGCCGCGGGGAGGATCTCCCGCGCGCGGAGCGCCTGCCGCGGCGGCAGCAACCGGTCGTCGCGGCCCCAGCCGATCGTGACGGGCACGCGCGGCCGCGGATCGGGGGCGAACCGGTAGTGGCGCGTGTAGGGCAGCGTGGCGGGAAGGGCGGCCGACGCCGCGAACGCCTCGGCGGCGGCGCGGGCGTCGGCCGGGGACAGCCGGGCCGGGTGACCGTAGTACGGGCGGAAGAGCAGCAGCCGGACGGCCGCGATGCTCGCGAGCGTGGGCCCGATCGGCCCGGACAGGCGAGCGAGCCCCCTGCTGAGCCGCAGGGACGCCATCGTGGAGCGGATCTCCCGGGTGTTCCAGAAACCGATCGGCGACAGCGCCACCGCCGAGGCGACCTCTCCGGTACGGGCCAGTTCCAAGGCGATCGCGCCGCCGAGGGAGTTGCCCGCGACGTGGGGGCGGTCGAGGCCGAGCGCCCCGATCGCCTCCCGCACCGCGCCGACGTACCCGGCGACGTCGTAGCGCGCGCCGGCCGGCAGCGACGGCGACTCCCCGTGCCCCGGCAGGTCGAGGGCGATCACCTCCCGTTTTTCGGAGAGAAGGTCGCGGACCGGACGCCAGGTCCGGCGATCGAGCCCCACTCCGTGCAGGAGCACGAGCGGCGGGCCCGTGCCGGAACGGTCGTGCGCGAGCATGGGAGTCCTCTCGGGAGGGTTCAGTGAGCGTGTGGCATGCCGGTCGACCGGGGCCTGCCGGGCGGGACGAGCCACAGCGCGAGCACCGCGGCGATCGCGGCCGCGACGGCGAACACCGCGTACGCGTCGGTGAACCCGCCGACCGCGGGGACGGCGGACAGGCCGGCCGCGGCGACCGTGGAGGCGACGGCGACGCCGACGGCGGCGCCCAGCTCGTGGAACGTATTGATCACACCGGAGGCGAGCCCGGCCTCCTCGTGCGTCACGTGGGCCAGCGCGGAGCTCGTCGCGGCGACGAAGACCGGCCCGACTCCCACGGTCGCGATGACGATCCCCGGGAGCAGCCCGGTGAAGACGCTGGCGTGCCCCGAGAGCCCCGTGAGCAGCCCGGTCCCGAGGGCGATCAGGCCGAGGCCGCCGACCGCGACCGGCCGGGTGCCGATCGTGCCGACCAGCCGTCCGCCCAGGTGCGCGCCCAGCCCGGTCCCGAGGGCCGCGGGCAGGAAGAGCAGGCCCGTCTCCAGAGCCCCGATGTGCCGGGCGTGCTGCAGGTACTGCGAGCCGAGGAAGAACATCGAGATCAACAGGCCGGAGGCGACGAGCATCAGGAACGCGCCCGCGGCGACCGGGCGGCGGGCGAGCATGCCCACGTGCATCAGCGGGTGCCGTATGGTCCGTTCGACGAGTGCGAAGACCGCGTAGAGCACGACCGCGGCGGCCAGTGGCACCAGCGTGCCGGTGGCGGACCAGCCGGCGTCACCGGCGTGGATCATCCCGTAGATGAAGGAGGCCGTCGCGGCGGTGACCGTGAGGGCGCCGAGCACGTCGAGCCGCCGCGCGCCGCCGGAGCCCTGGGCGGGGACGGTGGCTGGGAGGGCGGCCAGTACGGCCACGCCGACCGGGACGTTGACGAAGAACGCCCAGCGCCAGCCGGGCCCGGCGGTGAGCACGCCGCCGGCCAGCACGCCTGCCGCGAACCCGATGCCGCCGAGTGAGGCCCACACACTCAGCGCCTTGGTGCGCTCGGCGCCGTGGAAGGTGGTGGTGATGGTCGACAACGCGGCGGGGGACAGCAGCGCCGCGCCGACTCCTTGGGCGATGCGGCCGCCGAGCAGGGACGCCTCGCTCTGCGCGAGACCCGTGGCCAGCGAGGCCACCGTGAAGACCACCAGCCCGGCCAGCATCATCCGGCGGCCGCCGAAGGCGTCGGCGAGTCGACCGCCCAGGAGCATCAGGCCGCCGAAGAACAGGGTGTATGCGGTGACGGTCCACGTCAGCGCCGTACGGCCGAGCGCGAGGTCGCGGCCGATGTCGGGGAGGGCGACGTTCACCACGGTGACGTCGAGGATCAGCATGAACTGGGCGACGCTGATCAGCGCGAGCGCCGCCCAGCGGCGGGGAGCGACCGGCCCTGAGGCTCCGGGATCGTGGCCGGTGTGGGCCGGGTGTGTCGGATGCGCCATTGAAGCCTCTCTTAACGGTGGGACACGCTGCGGCGTGCGGCGAACAGGGCGACGAGCAGGCCGAGGACGGTGACGCCGGCGGCCGTGAACAGTGCGGGCGCCATCCCGGCGACGAATGAGGACTTCGCGGCATCGGCGAGGACGCCGCCGGCCCGGCCCGGTAGCCGCTGGGCCACGAGGAGAGCCGTACCGAGCGACTCCTTGGCAGGCCGGAGGACGCCGGAGGGGGTTCCGGCGCCCAGGCGCCGGCCGAGTTCGTCGCCGTAGCGGCCGGACAGCAGGCTGCCCATCACGGCCACGCCGGTGGCGGCCCCGAGTTGGATCCCGGAGCTGTTCGTCGCCGAGCCGACTCCGAGGTCGGTGTCCGGGAGCGACCCCACGATGGCGTCCGACGTCGCGGTGATGACGAAGCCCGCCCCCGCGCCCAGCAGCACGATCACGGCGACGACGCGGCCGTAGCCGTCGCCGTCGGCCGTGGTGCCGAAGGTGATCAGGGCGGCGAGCACGAGGGCCAGCCCGGCCGCCGACACCACGCGCAGGCCCAGCCGCTGGAGGAGCAGTCCGGCCAGCGGGCCGGTGGCCAGCAGCGCCAGGGCCATCGGGCCGAGCCGCCATCCGGTCTGCGCGGCGCTGTAGCCGAGGACGAACTGGAGGTACTGCGTGAGCACGAACAGCGTGCCGATCATCGCGAAGGCCGCCATGAAGATGAGGACGTCGCCGATCGCCAGCGCGCGGTGCCGGAAGACGCGCAGCGGCAGCATCGGATGCGGTGTGCGGCCCTCCCACGTGATGAAGACGGCGACCAGCACGAGCCCGAGGAGGAAGGCTCCGAGGACCGCCGGGTCACGCCACCCGCGCGTGGGGCCCTCGATGATCGCCCAGAGCAGCGCCGCCGGTGCCGCGACCGACAGGGTCGCGCCCAGCGGGTCGATGCGGCGGACGACGGACGCCCGGGAGCCCGGCACCACCAGCGCGGCGGCGATCAGCCCCACCAGCCCGATGGGCAGGTTGATCAGGAATACCGAGCCCCAGAAGAACCGGCTGAGCAGCCAGCCGCCGAGAACCGGGCCGATCACCGTGCCCGCCCCGACGGCCGCGGACCAGACGCCGATCGCCTTGGTCCGCTCGGCGCGGTCGGGGAAGACGTCGCCGATGATGGCGAGCGTCGAGGGCATGATGAGCGCCTCGCCGATGCCCATCACCGCCCGGGCCGCCATCAGGGTGGTGACCGATCCGGCGTACGCCGCCGCCACCGAGGCCCCGGTGAACAGGGCGAGGCCCGCGAGGAAGACCCGCTTGCGGCCGAGGCGGTCGGCGAGGCTGCCGCCCAGCAGCATGAGCCCACCGGCCATCAGCGCGTAGATGTCGACGATCCATTGCAGTCGGCCGGTGGAGGCGCCGAGCTCCCGGACCAGGGTGGGCAGCGCGACGTTGAGGACGGTGGCGTCCAGGCCCACGATGAGCAGGCTCACCGCGAGGATCCCGAGCGTCGGCCACCGGAGCCGGGCTCGGCCGCCGGACGGTGGCGGGGGCCCGGAGCCCACAAGGACCGGAGAGGTCATCATGATCACCCACTTAACTCGTACATGTGTGTTCGAGTTAAGGTACCCAGGGTGGGTATATAAACACAACACCCCTGTACGACTTCCGCTAATCTCCTCGCATGGGGCCGAGCACGCGGCGCGAAGCCGCCGAGGGCCGGGCGGGTGGTCCCCGCCGGCGGGCCGACGCCGAGCGCAACATCGCGGCGATCGTGACCGCCGCCACCGACCTGCTCGCCCGCGACCCGGACGCGAGCATGACCGACATCGCCCGCGCGGCCGGCGTCGGGCGGGTGACGCTGTACGCCCACTTCCCGTCCCGGGAGGACCTGATACGCACGGTGCTCGCCGCGGCGATCAGTCACAGCATGGGAGCCGTCGAGGTGGCGGCGCCCGACGAAGGGCCGCCCGCAGAGGCGTTCGCTCGGCTCATTCGTACGTGCTGGCCGATCCTGGACCGGTTCGGCGGCCTGCACGAAGCGGCCCGGCGGGCGCTGCCCGCCGAGGAGGTGCGCCGTCACCACGACCTGCCGATGGGCCGCGTCGAGCGGCTCATCGTGCGCGGTCAGGAGGCCGGGTCCTTCCGCGCCGACCTGCCGGCCGAGTGGGTCGTGACGACGGTTTACGCCCTGCTGCATGCGGCGGGCGACGAGGTCCAGGCGGGACGCCGCACCGCCGAGGAGGCGGGCGACCTGCTGGAGCGGACCCTGTCGGCGCTCCTCCGCACTCCGGGCGCCTGAGCGCGGTTTCCCTGTTTCGCGAGCGAAGGACGCCTGTTACTATCGCCGATTAGTACTATCGACTGATAGTAGATAGGGGTAGTCGGGTGACCAACAGCGAGCAGGCCGAGGCGTGGGACGGCGACACCGGCCGGCACTGGGCCGAGCAGCAGGACCGGTACGACACGATGCTGAGCCGGTTGACGGACCGTCTCATCGCCGATGCCGCGATCTCGGCGGCGGATCACGCGCTGGACGTCGGCTGCGGGTGCGGTCAGACCACCCGGATCGCCGCCCGGCAGGCCTCCGAGGGGGCCGCGCTGGGCATCGACCTGTCCCGGCCGATGCTCGAACGGGCGAGGGAACTGGCTCGGGAGGAGGGCCCCGGAAACGTACGGTTCGAGCGGGCGGACGCGCAGGTGACCGATCTTCCCGGAGAGTCGTTCGACCTCGTGCTGAGCCGGTTCGGGGTGATGTTCTTCGACGACCCGTCCGCCGCGTTCGCCAACCTGCGCCGTGCGCTGCGGCCCGGTGGACGGCTCGCCTTCCTGTGCTGGCAGGACGCCGCGCGCAACGAGCACTTGGCCGTGCCGTACGGCGCGGTCGCCAACCTGGTCCCGCTGCCGGACCTCGGCGAGCCGGGCAAGCCGGGCCCGTTCTCCCTCGCCGACCCGGAGCATGTCCGTGACCTGCTGGCCGGCGTCGGGTTCGCCGGCGTCCGGGCCGAGTCCGTCACCGAGCCGGTGCGCCTGGGCGCGGACCTCGACGACGCGGTCGAATTCCTGAGCGGCAACCCCGTGGTGCGCGGCATGCTCGCCGAGGCCGACGACACCACCATCGCCAAGGCGCTCGACGCCCTGCGCGCGGCGCTCGCGCCGTACGAGACGCCGGACGGGGTGCTTCTCGGCTCGGCCGTCTGGTCGGTCACCGCCAGCCGGCCCTGATCCGTACGATCGGCAGGGTAGGAGGTGTGCGGTGGAGGATCTCGACCGGGCGGTCGCGTTGCTGGGCCCTCTCGAAGGGCGGATCATGCGGGCCGTGTGGACGGGTGCGGTGGCCGAGCCGTTCGTCGTCCGTGACGTGCTGACGCTGATGCCCGAGCTGGCGTACACGACGGTGATGACGACGGTGCGGCGGCTGGCCGACAAAGGGCTCCTCGCCGCGGACGCCGGCAGGCGGGCTCACGAGTACCACGCCGTCGGCGACCCCCGCTCGTTCCTTGCCCAGGCCAGCGACCGGGAGGCCGCGCAGTTCGTCAGCCGGTACGGCGAGGCGGGGCTGGCCGCCTTCGCCGCGCGGCTGTCCGAGCTGACGCCGGAGGAGCGCCGGCGCCTCGAGGACCTGATCCGGTGATCCTGTTCTCGCTGCGCCGCCGCTCTGCCGCGTTCGCCGTGGCTGCCGCTCTGGTCGTTCTTCGGATCGCCTGGCGGTCGACCGCGGGGATGTGCGGTTCGATGACGATGCCGGAGTGCCTGGCCATGGCGACCGCGCTCGTCGTGGCGGCCAGCCTCGTCGCGGTCGCCGTTCGCGCGGGGATGCTGGCCGCCGGGGCCTCGCGGGCACTCACGGCCCTGCAGCGTGACCCCGTGCCGGGCCCGCTCGCGGCCGCCGCCCGGCGCGCCGGCGTCCGGCGTCTCGTATGTCTCGCCGGCGGCGAGCCGTCGGCGTTCTGCGCCGGGCCGTTCCGGCCGCGCGTGTACGTCACGACCGGCCTGGCGGACGCGCTGGCCGCCGACGAACTCGCCGCCGTCCTCGTCCACGAGCAGGCGCATGCCCGGCGCCGCGATCCACTGCGGCGCCTGCTCGCCCACGCCGCCACCGACGTGCTGGTCTACCTGCCGCTGTGCGGCTGGTGGTGGCGGCGACAGGCCGAGGACGCGGAACTGCGCGCCGACCGCGCCGCGATCGAGCGCGTCGGCCGGCGTGCCGTCGCCCGTGCCCTGTTCGCCCTCGACGGTTCGGGATCGCGGGTCCCGGCGGGTGCGGCGTTCGAAGGCGCCGGGAGGGCCCGTGTCGCCCAGCTCCTCGGCGACGAGGTGCCGCGTCTCCGCCCGCCGGCCGGCCTCACCGCGCTGTCGGCGCTCGGCCTGGTCGTCGCGACGAGCCTGCTGATGTGCGTCGGTCAGACGCTCGGCTCATGGCTCATGTAGCGCGGAGACCGCCATCCGTCCGTGGCTCCTTCGCGACGAAATCCGCGATCTTGTTCGGCGGGGTCGATCTCGTACGCCTGCGTCGGCGAACGCCGAGTCCGGCCCCCGGACGCCGGGGGCCGGACTCATGGGATCGGGACGTCGCCCGCCTCAGCGAGCGGCCTGGAAGCGGCGGAGCCGCAGGCTGTTGCTGACCACGAACACGCTGGAGAACGCCATCGCGGCGCCGGCCAGCATCGGGTTGAGCAGGCCCGCGGCGGCCAGCGGCAGGGCGGCCACGTTGTAGGCGAACGCCCAGAACAGGTTGCCCTTGATGGTGCCCAGCGTCCGGCGGGACAACTGGATGGCGTCGGCGGCGGCCCGCAGGTCGCCGCGTACCAGCGTGAGGTCGGCGGCCTCGATCGCCACGTCGGTGCCCGTACCCATCGCCAGGCCCAGGTCGGCCTGCGCGAGGGCCGCAGCGTCATTGACGCCGTCCCCGACCATCGCGACGACCTTGCCCTCGTCCTGCAGTCGCTTGACGACGTCGACCTTGTCGGCGGGCAGCACCTCCGCGATGACCTCGTCGATCCCGGCCTGGGCCGCGACCGCGCGGGCTGCCGCCTCGTTGTCGCCGGTCAGCAGCACCGGCGTCAGGCCGAGCGCGCGGAGCCGCGTGACGGCCTCGGCGCTGGTGTCCTTGATCGTGTCCGCGACGACCAGCACCGCGCGCGCCTCGCCGTCCCAGCCGACCGCGACCGCCGTCCTGCCCTCCGCCTCGGCCGCGGCCTTGGCACGCTCCAGCCCGGCGGGCAGGTGCTCGGACCACTCCTCCAGCAGGCGTGTACGGCCGACCAGGACCGCGTGGCCGTCCACGATGCCCTGAACGCCGAGCCCCTCGACGTTGGCGAAGTCCTCCGGCTGGGGCAGCGCTCCGACCCGCTGGGTCGCGCCGCGGGCGATGGCCTGGGCGATGGGGTGCTCGGAGGCGTCCTCCAGCGCGCCGGCCAGCCGCAGCACCTCGTCGGCGTCCTGCCCGTCGGCGGTGACCACGTCGACCAGGCTCATCTTCCCCGTGGTGACCGTGCCGGTCTTGTCCAGCACGATCGTGTCGACCCTGCGGGTCGACTCCAGCACCTCGGGGCCCTTGATGAGGATGCCGAGCTGCGCGCCGCGTCCCGTACCGACCAGGAGCGCGGTCGGGGTGGCCAGGCCCAGGGCGCACGGGCAGGCGATGATGAGCACCGCGACGGCGGCGGTGACGGCGCCGGAGACGCTGCCGCCCGTACCGAGCCAGAACCCGAGCGTGGCCACCGCGAGGGTGATCACGATCGGCACGAAGATGCCCGAGATCCGGTCGGCGAGGCGCTGTACCTGCGCCTTGCCGCTCTGCGCCTCCTCGACCAGCCGGGCCATCTGCGCGAGCTGCGTGTCCGCGCCGACCTTGGTGGCCTCGACGACGAGGCGGCCGCCCGCGTTGACGGTGGCGCCGACGACCGTGTCGCCGACCCCGACCTCCACGGGCACGGACTCGCCGGTGAGCATGCTCGCGTCGACCGCCGAGCTCCCCTCGACGACGATCCCGTCGGTGGCGATCTTCTCGCCCGGCCGGACGACGAACCGGTCCCCGGCCTTGAGCTGCTCGATCGGGACGCGCTCCTCGCGCTCGCCGCGCAGCACGGCGACGTCCTTGGCGCCCATCTCCAGCAGCGCCCGCAGCGCGGCGCCGGCGCGCCGCTTCGACCGCGCCTCGAAGTAGCGCCCGGCCAGGATGAACACCGTCACCCCGGCGGCCACCTCGAGGTAGATGTTCCCGGCTCCGGAGGCGCGCTCGATGGTGAAGGTGAACGGGTGCCGCATGCCCGGTTCGCCGGCGGTGCCGAAGAACAGCGCGTACAGCGACCAGCCGAACGCCGCGATGGTGCCCAGGGACACGAGCGTGTCCATCGTCGCCGCGCCGAGCTTGAGGTTCTTGTACGCCGCGCGGTGGAACGGCAGCGCCCCCCACACCAGCACCGGCGCCGCGAGCGTCAGCGACGCCCACTGCCAGTACCGGAACTGCAGCGCCGGGACCATCGCGAGCAGGATGACCGGGACGGCCAGCGCGGCGCTGACGAGCAGCCGGTCGCGCAGGGCCCGTACGGGGGCGTCCTCGGCCGTCTCCTCCTCAGCGGGTTCGGGGGTGGGGAGTGCGGCGGTGTAGCCGGCCTTCTCCACCTGGGCGACCAGGTCGTCGGGGGTGACGCCGGGGCCGAAGCTGACGCTGGCCTTCTCGGTGGCGTAGTTGACGGTCGCGGTGACGCCCTCGAGCTTGTTGAGCCGCTTCTCGATGCGGTTCGCGCACGAAGCGCAGGTCATACCGCCGATCGCCAGCTCGACCCGGTCGGGTGTCGTGTGCGTGGTGGTGCTCATCACCCCTCCTAGCCCGCGTGGTGCTGGTGATCGCCGGAGGTCCCCGTGCCTGTCGGGCCGCCGGCCACGACGGTGAACTCGGCGGTGTGGACCGCGCCGTCGTGCTGGAAGTCCAGGTAGAGACGGTACGTGCCGGCGGACGGTGCCTCGGCGTAGAACGTGATGGTCGGGCCCGGCTTCGTCTTCCCGTCGCCCGGTTCGCCGTCCGGGTGGACGTGGAGGTAGGCCAGGTCGCCCTGGCGCAGCGCCACGAGGTGCCCGTACGCAGCGAGGTAGGGCTGCAGATCGGTGACCGGTTTGCCGTCCCGGGAGATCGCCAGATCGAGCCGGCCGGTCCGGCCCGCCGCCAGGGTTCCGATGAGGGTGACGGTGTATCCGTCGACGGTGGCGATCTCGGCCGGGGCGGGCAGCGGCCGTGGCGTGGCAGCGCCCGCGACGGCCGTGTCGATGCCGAGGGTCAGCGGGTCGGCGCCCGTGGGCTTGAAATCGGCGAACGCGCGATAGGTGCCCGCGCCGCTCAACGGGGAGGCGACCCGCCACGTACCGTCGGCGCCCATCGTCGGATGCACGTGCCGGAAACCGGACAGGTCGCGGCGGACGACGATGAGATGCATCCGCTTGTCGTGCTGCGTGTCGAACGCGGTCACCGCCCGTCCGTTCGGCCCGATGATCCGGAACGCGAACGCGCCGGTCGCGTCGGGCACCGTGGTCAGGGTGTAGCCCCGGTCGGACACCAGCAGCCCGCCCGGCAACGCGCTCTCGTGACCCTGGTGCTCCATGCCGCCGTGCGCGGTGTGCGGCTTCTCCTCGGCCCCGACGGGGCCGGTCAGGTGACCGGCCCCCAGTGCCGCGCCGAACACCGCCGCCAGCCCGAGGCCGAAGATGCCGAGCCTGGCCGGTGTGTTCATCGCTGTCTCCCTTTGCTCCGGTCGTCTCCGGAGCAGCTCGCTTCGATCAGGAATCGACGACTTCGTAACCGGCCTCGTCCACCGCGTCGCGGATCGCCTTGTCGTCGAGGGGGGCGGTGCTGGCGACGGTGACCACGCCGGAGGCCAGGTCCACCTTCACGTCGGTGACGCCGTCGACGGCGCCGACCTCGGCGGTGACGGCCGAGACGCAGTGGCCGCACGTCATTCCCTTGACCGTGTACTCGGTGGTGGTCATTCCGTTCTCCTTATGCGTCGTTCGAGCCGGGAGTTCCGGCCGGGCCCCAACCTATACCCATCGGGGGTAGGGCATATCGGGGACCATAACATACCCCCAGGGGGTTTCCAAAGCCGATGTGTCGGTGAAGAGCCGGTGATGCTGGGATGTCAGCCCGTCTTCGTGATCACGCCGACCCGGGTGAACACCGTCTGGCTCGCGTCGGTCTTGTAACCGGTGAGGCTGAACCACATCTGGGTCGGCGACTGGAGCACCAGCTGGGCGTTGCTGCCATTGGGGCAGTCACCCTTGGTGACGCCCTCGACGAGGTTGACCGTCGTGGGATTGGGGACCGCTTGCGCGGCCCAGGCGTTGCTGATCTGCAGCCGGCTCGCGCATTTGTAGTCGCCGTAGTCGGCGGTCGCGGACGTCGCCCCCGCCGTGATGGTGACCCGTACGCTGCTCTTGCCGCCGGGGGACTCGCTGACGGTGCCGGACCAGGTGCCCGCCATGTCCGCCGGGAACACGCTGGCCAGAGGCGCGGACGACGACGCCGTGGGCGTCGGGGTGGGCTTCGGCGTATGGCCGCCCTGCTGCGTGGTGAGCACGAGCGGGACGGCGACCGCGGCGGCGGCGAGGACGACCCCGGCCGGAACGCCGTACACGACCGCCGACCGCCGGGAGCGCCCCTGCGGCATCGCGATGGTCGGAGGCGGGTACGGGGAGGGGGTACCCGGCTGCCATGACGGCGTCGGCGCGAGAATCGCCGGCCCACCGGGTGCCGACGGCGTCCGGCGGCCGAGGAGCCGGAGCAGGACATCCTGCGCGCTGGGCCGCGCCGCCGGATCCTTCGCGAGGCAGTCGGCGACGATCCCGCGCAGCGGTTCGGCGAGGTCCCCAAGGTCCGGTGGCTCGTGGATGATCCGCCTGATCACCTGCATCACGCTGTCCTGCCCGAACGGGGAGCGCCCGGTCGCAGCGAAGACGATCACGCAGCCCCACGCGAAGACGTCCATCGGCGCCGCGGCCGGCGCCCCGCCGATCTGCTCCGGCGCCATGTAGGCGGGTGTACCGACGACATGCCCCGTGAGCGTCCCCGCGGCGTCCACCGCCCGGGCGATCCCGAAGTCGATCACACGTGCGCCGTCGGGACCCATCATGACGTTGCTCGGCTTGAAATCACGATGGACAACGCCCGCCTCGTGGATCGCGGCGAGCGCCGTCGCGGTCGCCACGGCCAGCCGGTGCAGCGCCGAGCCGACGCGCGGCCCTTGCTCGGTGACCAGCCGATGCAACGAGGGCCCCGGAATGAACTCGCTCGCGACGTACGGCGGGGTCCCATTGAAGTCGACCTCGATGACCTCGGCCGTACAGAACGCCTCGACCCGCTGGGTCGTCTGGATCTCCTTGACGAAGCGGCCAAGCTGGGAGATGTCGTCCGGCCGCGAGTGCAGGACCTTCACCGCCGCGCGCCTGCCGGTATCGTCCTCGCCGAGGAAGACGATCCCTTGCCCACCCTCACCAAGCCGGCCGATCAGGCTGAACCGCCCGATGGTCGTCGGATCCCCCGCCCGCAGCGCGTCAACGTCGGACATCGCCCCGCCTTCCAGTTCCGCACCCCACCGATGCGGCCGGATCACCGCGATTTTATCGACCAGCGGTCGAATAGGGCATACCTCCGCGTTCCCCGACACGCGCCATATTCGCGGAACGGACCTTCGCGACACAGTGCCCTAACGAGCCGTGCTACTTGATCACAGTCGGTGCTGGTATCAGCTGAAAAGGTGGACGAGGGACCCTGCCCAGGTGTTCAGGAAGCCGACGGCGCTGTGTACGGCCCAGCGCTGGGTGAGGTAGCCGACGGTCTCGATCAGCAGGATCCACACGGCGGCGCAGAACAGACTCATCGCGATGGCGGCGCCCCAGGACTCGCCGGAATCCGGATCCGCGCCGACCAGACCGAACGCGATGCCGATCGCGCCGAGGACCAGCGCGCCGATCACTGCTCCCGCGTAGAGGTCTCCGGCGATCGCTCCCACGATCAGTCCGACGGCGATGCCGAAGAGGAGCGATACCGCTCCGATGAACAAAGCGACGCCGGTCATTATCTCGTACCGCGTGATCGCGAACCCGACGACGGAGAAGACGGTGAACATGCTCAGGGGCAGGAAAAGGGCCGTCGCGAAGTAATTGGTGTGCGCCGCCGGATGGGCGAAGCCCATGCCGAAGACCAGTGGCGTTCCGACCAGCAACAGCCCGGTCAGGAAGAGGCCGAGATTGCGCCACCCTTTGGAACCGCTGGTCCCATCGTCTTGCCCGGCCGTGGGCTTCCCGCCGGACTTCGGCGATTCGGCCTGCAGCGTGCTGGACGGAGGCGCGGCAACACCCCCTGATTGTGTCGCCGGGATCTCGGACAAGCGTTCTGCCCCGGACGCGGGTGGTGGCGTGTCGGCCGTGCCTTGATCGGCGCTGTCGGGTTCGGGTCCGTTGCCGGCGGTCTCCGTGGTGGCGGTCGAGGTCCTGGCGACTCGAAGTCGCTGCAGCGTTTCTTCCGCCGACGGTCGTTCCGTCGCGTCGGGAGCCAGCAACTCTTCGATGAGCTCGCGCAGCGCCCCCGTGTGGCGCATGGAGATCGGCCGCTCGTACAGCGTGGCATGGACCGTGGCGGCCGGATTGTCGCGGCGGAAAGGGGCACTGCCCTCGACGGCGTAATAGAGGGTGGCGGCGAGGGAGAACAGGTCCGACGCCTCGATGGGGCGTTGTCCCCGGAGGCGCTCCGGATCGATGTAGCCCGGTGTTCCG
The DNA here is from genome assembly GCF_040655075.1 of Actinoallomurus sp. NPDC050550. Classification (NCBI taxonomy): domain Bacteria; kingdom Bacillati; phylum Actinomycetota; class Actinomycetes; order Streptosporangiales; family Thermomonosporaceae; genus Actinoallomurus; species Actinoallomurus sp. NPDC050550. Next base: position 82,219 of record NZ_JBFAJC010000025.1, read on the forward strand.
ATCAGCGAGCCGCTCCGGGTGAGCGTCGTGTCGTCCGCGTGCACGGCGATGCCGAAGTCCACCAGCGTCGCGTCGCCGGCGGCATTGATCAGGATGTTTCCCGGTTTCAGATCGCGGTGCAGCACGCCATGGCCGTGTACGAAGCGGAGCGCTCTCAGCAGCTGTTCGCCGAGATCGACGGTGCGCTCCTCGGTCAGCGGGCCGTCCTCCCAGACGATCTGTTTCAGGGAGCGTCCTTCGACGAGGTCCATCACCAGCCACGGGAGGCCCTCGACGGTGATCAGGTCGCGTACGGAGACGATGCCCGGATGCGGTGGCAGCCTGGCGAGGGTCCGTCCCTCGCGGCGAGCGCGGGTCAACAGATCCTCGGGGATCGCGCCCTCCGCAGGGATGATCATCTGCTTCAGGGCGACGTCGATTTCCAGGTGCTGGTGATGGGCACGCCAGACCGTTCCCATCCCGCCGGTGCCGAGGCATTCCTTCAGGAGGAACCGGTCGTCGATGACATCACCGGCGCGATGTTCGCCTCCCACCCGCGCTTCCTCCCCGCCGCGTCGGCCTCCGCTCCGCCGGAGTGCGCTACCGACCTTGCACCAGCGCCCCTTCGCGCGCAAGCGCGCGAAGGGGCGAAGGCGGAGTAGGCCGGTGCCGCGACGGCTCCGAGCCGGAGACGGCCGCGGATCGGATCTGCGGCCGGGTGCGCGTCAGCGGTACGAACGTGGATCGTGCCGGTAGTCGTCTCGGTACTCGCCTCGGTAGTCGGCCGGGTTGTTCTCCCGGTAGGCCTGATGCCGCTGGTGGCGTACGGCGGTACGGGAGACGCCGAGCAGTGGGGAGATGATCGCGATGCCGATCACGAAGTAGAACGCCGCGGTCTCCACCTGGGTGAGGATCTTGTGGTCGTCGAGGAACACCTGCAGGACGACGAGGATCACCGCGAGTGACGCGATCCAGGTGAAGAACTGCGAGGCGCTCGGCGTGGTCGCCATCAGTAGGTGAAGGAGGGCGGTCGCGAGCAGTGTCACCAGCGCCGCCGCGATCGGGAATGCGACCATCGCGTAGTCGGCGGACTGTCTCATTCCTCCGGGGCTGATCAGGGGAGCGTGGAGTAGCCGGTGCATCACCATCACCGCGACCAGCGCGACGCCGGCAGCGACCAGCGCGGTCGCCGCGCCGCCCGCCCAGAGCCGGCCAGCGTCGGCACCGGTCTTCTCGTCCCACGAATAGTCCGTCGAACGCATACGTTCTCTCCTCGTCGGGGTGTCGGCTCGGGGTGGCCGTGTCCCCTCGTCGGGTCCGGGACCTCGCTAGGCTGTCGTCACGTCACGCTGCGTGTCAACACAGATGGCGTTTTTGGTCACAATTCACCCACCAGGCGCAGAAGGCAACCACAAGCGCACGGTGGTCATCATCCGTTCGTCCCGCCGTCGGCACCCGGCCCGTTCCCGCCGGCTCCCGCGGACCGTACCGCCAGGGCCACCGCCAAGAACGGGACGGCGGCCAGGGCGAACAGAGCACCGGGGCCCGCCCAGGTCGAGCCGAGCGCGTAGGCGGAGTAGGTCGATACCGCGATGACCTCCGAGCCGAAGCCGGCGACCGAGGTGACCGTCGCCCGGGACTCGTCGCCGATCTGCTCCTGCAGCCGCGCGTCGGCATTGCTCATCGCCCACTCGAGGACGCCGAAGGCCAGGGCGACGGGCAGCAGTCCCGCCGCCCGGCCGCTCGCCGCGCCGGCGGCGAGGCATCCGGCGGCGAGCACCAGAAGGCCGGCCGTCCATCGCGTGCCGCGCCCGGCGAGCCAGCCGCCCGCCGTCATCCCGGCCGTCACCAGCAGGACGAGGAGCGGGACGACGGAAGCGGGGGCGCCGGTCGACCCGGCGAGCAGCGGGACGTACTCGTCGAGGGCGCCGGCGGTTCCCATCAGCACCGAGACGATCAGCAGGGACCGGCGGACCGAGGGCGTACGGCGGACCTCGGCGAGGCCGACGCGGAGTACCTCCCGGTATCCCTGGCCGCGCTCGGCACGGCCCCGCGAGCCGGGCAGCGAGCGGGCGGCCGCCGCGCAGAGCAGGCAGGCGGCGACGCTCGCGATCCCCACGGCGCGGTGGCCGCCCAGGGCGATGACCGGCCCGGCCAGGCCGGTCGCGGTCATGACCGCCAGCATGCCCATGGCGTGCGTACGGCCGAGGATCCGCGGATAAGCGTCGGCCGCGCCGTGGTGCGAGAGTTCCTCGTACACGAGGGCCTGCAGCGTCCCCGAACGCAGCGCGCCGCCCGCACCCCAGAGCACGAAGCCGAGCGCGAAGGAGACGTACGACGGGGCGAAGGTCCACAGCGCGAAGCCCGTGCCAGTGAGGAGCGGGGCGATCGTGAGCAGTGACCTACGCGAGAAGACGTCGGCCCACAGGCCCGCCGGGATCTCCAGGACGAAGGAGGTCACCGACCAGATGACGAACAGCGACGAGATCGCTGCGGGAGACAGCCCGGCCTTGGCGAACAGCACCGCGTAGACCGGATACAGGAGGACGAAGTCCTCGAGGAACGCGTAGGCGTACAGCCGGCGCGCGAGTCTGGAGCCAGGTGAAGATCAATGTCGTCGTCGCATGGCCGTAGCGTACGACAGGGCCGTCCGCGCGGCCATCGGGTTTGGGGGTAGCTCGTTCTAAGTGAGGGGCTGACCTGTGCTTTTGCGGTTGTGACTGCTTGATCGCGTGACCGCTGAAGAATTTTCCGGCTAGCTGTCGATTTCGCTGGCACCCGTACGTCGGTGGGGCGACTCACCAACGGACGCCAGGAGGCGTGACATGCGAAAGCTCATCGCTGGAATGAAAATCTCTGTCGACGGGAAGATGGAGGGTCCCGAAGGTTACGCGGACTGGGTGGCGGCCTGGCAGGACGACTACGACCTGACGTCACAGGTGGACGCGTGCGTGCTCGGCGCGGCGATGTACCGCGGCTACGAGACGTACTGGACCGCGATCCAGACCGAGCCGGACGGGCACCATTGGATCGGCGACAACCCGCCGACGCCGGGTGAACTCGAATGGGCGAGTTTCGCCGCGCGGACCCCGCACTATGTGCTGTCGAGCACTATGGAATCGGCTCAGTGGCCGAACACCACGTTCCTGCGGAGCCTGGACGACATCGCCGCTCTCAAAGAGCAGACCGGCAAGGACATCTATCTGATGGGAGGCGCACAGATCACCGCCGGCCTGGTCGACGCAGGTCTGGTGGACGAGCTCCGCCTCATCGTCTACCCGCTCATCGCCGGTGAGGGGAAGGCCCTCTTCGCGGGAACGGAACACCGTCACGGGCTCGAACTCCGGAAGGTCCAGCAGTTGTCGGACGGCCGGGTGAGCCTCATCTACGGTTCCGCCGGATGAACGATCGTAGACGTCGGGCACATTATTGACGACGGTCAGATCGACGCCTAAGGTCGACTTGACCTTTCGAATCGCAGGTGAGTCGGCGATGAACCTGGACGACGAGCGCCGCGCATCCCCCGAACCCCGGACACTCACCCCTCGAGGACGCCCCGATGCCCGCGCGCCGCGGCGGACCGCCGTGGCGGCCGACGACCGCGGGTTCACGGCGATGTTCCCCGAGGTGGGAAGGCTGCGCCCGGAGATAGCGCAGTCGTGGCGGCGCTCGTCGCTGTCCGGGCTCCGGCCGGACGCGCCGGCCGACCGGTTCACCGTCCTCGACGTCGACCTCCGCAGCAGGCTGCTCGTGGCGGCCACGCCGGTCCTCGACGCGATGGCCGAGGAGCTCGCCGGGACCGGCTTCTTCGTCGCCCTCGTCGACCAGGAGTCACGGGTGGCCGCGCTGCGGTTCGGCGAGCGGTCCGTGCGGGTGACGATGGAGGGGCTCGGCGCCGCCCTGGGCCGGCCGTTCCGCGAGGACACCACGGGCACGAACTCCATCGCCACCGCCTTCGAACTCCGCCAGGGCATCGCCGTACGCGGCCGGGAGCACTACCTCGAGGCGTTCAAGCGGTTGAGCTGTTACGGACATCCACTGATCGACCCGGCGAGCCGGCGGCTGGTGGGCGTCCTCGACATCACCTGCCAGACCAGGGACGACAGCCCGCTGCTCGCCCCGTTCCTCCTGCGTGCCGTACGGGACATCGAGCGCCGCCTGCTGAACGGCGCGCGAGAGGCGGAACGCCGCATGCTGGCCGCGTTCCAGACGGCCGCGCTGCACAGGACCCACCCGGTGCTGATGCTCGGCAACGGCATCGTGCTGGCGAATCCGGCGGCGATCGAGACGCTGGACGGAGCCGACCACGCGCTGCTGTTCGGCCTTACCGCCGACGGACCGCCCGTCCGGCCGGCGACGCGGGAACTGGCCCTGTCCTCGGGGCGCACGGCGCGGGTCGCCTGGTCGCGCGACGGCGACAGTGGGGGGACGTTGTTCGAGCTGTTCTTCGCCGATGACGGCGCGGAGCACGTGCCGCGTTCGGCGCCGCGTCGCGACCGGTCGGACCGAGAGCTCGAGCGCCATCGTGAGCGGCGGCTGCCCGTGCTCGTTCGCGGCGAGCCGGGCTCGGGACGCAGCACGGCCCTCCGGTCGCTGGCGGGACCCGCCGCACCGGCCGTCCTGGACGCCGCCGACATCGATCGGCGCGGGGAACGCGCCTGGCTGGCCGACCTGGAGCGACTGGCGGGCGAGCACGACGGGCTGGTCGCGATCGAGGCCGTGGAGCTGCTGCCGGAGCCCGTCGCCGCGAAGGTGGCACGCCTGCTGCGCACCGCCGGGGCGTGGTTCGCCCTGACCGCGTCGTCTGCGGCCGAACTGCGTGGCGAGCGGGCCGCCCTCGCGGCGCACTGCATCGCGCGCGTGGACCTGCCGCCGCTGCGCGCGCGACGCGACGAACTCCCCGAACTGGCCCGGGTGATCCTGGCCCGGCACACGGGAGGAAGGCTGCGGCTGACGCCGACGGCCCTGGAGGTCCTCGCCGGTCACTCGTGGCCGGGCAACCTCCGGGAGCTGGAGGAGGTCCTGCGGGACGTCGCCGCGCGGCGCTCCGCCGGGGACGTCACCGTACGGGACCTGCCGCCCGCCTATCAGGGCAGCCGCCGGTCACGTCGGCTGACCCCGCTGGAACAGGCCGAACACGACGCGATCGTCGCGGCGCTGCGCACCAGCGAGGGCAACAAGGCGCACGCGGCCCGACGCCTCGGCATCAGCCGGACGACGCTCTACAACCGCATCCGCGCCCTCGGCGTCACACTCTGACGCCGTCCCCGCCGCGCGTCGCCGCCCCGCCGCGTGCGGTGTCCACCGCGCGCCGCCGTCGCACCGTGCTGCCGTTCCCGCCGTGCGCGATGTCCCGCCGCGCTCCTGCCACTCCGCCGTGCTCCGGCCGCCCGCGCACATCGTGGACGGTGCGGTCGCCGAAGTGACCGGACCGTCCACGCCCCCGGCCGCGTCGTCACATCAGGACGACGGGTTTGACCGTGACGCCCTTCTCGGAGTCCTCGGCGGCGCGGTTGATCTCGTCGAACGGGTACGTGCGGATCAGCCGGTCGAACGGGAACCGGCCGCGCCCGTGCAGGTCGATGAGCTTCGGGATGAACAGCCGGGGGACGCTGCCGCCCTCGATGATGCCCCGCACCGACTTGTCGAACAGCAGCGCCGACATGTCCAGCGACACCTCGGTGCCCATCGGGGCGGCGCCGATGACTCCGCAGGTGCCGCCGAAGTTCAGGGAGTCGACGGCCGTGCGCAGCACCGCCGGACTGGCCGTGGTCTCCGCCGCGAAGTCGGTGCCCCCGCCGGTGATCTCCAGGATCTGCTCGACGAGGCCGTCGGCCGCACCGTGGAGGCCGTGCGTGGCGCCGAGCTCGGCGGCGAGCGCCAGCCGCTCGGGCACCAGGTCCACCGCGACGATCGGGCCGCAGTGCGCGACGTCGGCCGCCATGATCGCGCTGAGCCCGACCGTGCCCGCGCCGAAGACGACGATGGAGCTGCCGGGCGGCGGGGCGAGCGAGTTCAGGACCGCACCCGCCCCCGTCTGGACGCCGCAGCCGAGCGGGGCGGCCACGTCCAGCGGCAGATCGGGAGGCAGCGGCACCACCGCGTGCTCGGGCGCCAGCGCGTAGGTGCTGAACGACGACTGACCGAAGAAGTTCGCGTTGATCGGCGAGCCGTCGCCCGTACGTACGGTCGCGGAGCCGTCGGCGCGGCGGCCACCGAAGTTCCGGGGGAGGAAGTCCGTGCAGTACGCGGGCCGTCCGCGCAGGCAGTTGCGGCAGGTCCGGCAGAAGTCGAAGGACATCGCGACCCGGTCGCCGGGCCGTACGGAGGTGACGTCGGAGCCGGTCCGCTCCACGACGCCCGCGCCTTCGTGGCCGAGCACCACGGGGGGTTCCGGCGGATACCACTGGTCCCGGACGATGAGGTCGGTGTGGCAGATCCCGGAGGCGACGACCCGGACGACGACCTCATTCGGCCGTGGCTCGTCGAGGACGACCTCGCGCAGCTGGAACGGTGCGCCCTTGCCGGGCATCACGGCCGCGGTGGCGTGCATGACATTGACCCCTATCCCGCCAGGTAGACGGACTTGAACTGCTGGTAGGCGGTGAGCCCTTCCGGGCCGAGTTCGCGGCCGATGCCGCTGTCCTTCACGCCGCCGAACGGCGCCACCGGCTCGGGCAGGTAACCGTTGACGCCGATGGTCCCGGTCCGGACCCGCGCGGCGACCGCGACGCCCCGGTCGGGGTCGGAGGTCCACACCGAGCCGCCGAGGCCGTAGTCGGAGTCGTTGGCGATCGCCACGGCCTCGTCGACGTCGGTGTACGGGGTGATCGTCAGGACCGGGCCGAAGATCTCCTCCTGGGCGATCGTGGCGCGGTTGTCGACGTCGGCGAACACCGTCGGCTCGACGAACCATCCCCGGTCGCGGCCGGTCGGCCGCCCACCGCCCGCGGTGAGCCGGGCGCCGTCGCTGCGGCCCTTGGCGATGTAGGACTCCACCCGGTCGCGCTGCCGGGCGCTGACCAGCGGGCCGATCTGCGTCTCCGGGTCGAGGGAGTCGCCGACCCGCAGGGCCCGGGCCAGCTCGGTGACGGTGTCCACGATCCGGTCATACCTGATGCGCGGGGCGAGGACACGCGTGCCGAGGTAACAGGTCTGGCCGTTGTTGAGCAGGCACGCCCCGAACAGGTCCTGCAGGTGCCCGTCCAGGTCGGCGTCGTCCAGCACGATCGCCGCGGACTTGCCGCCGAGTTCGAGCGTGACCGGCCGCAGCAGCCGGCCGCAGGTCTCGGCGATCGACCGGCCGGCCGCCGTCGATCCGGTGAAGGCGACCTTGTCGACGCCCGGGTGCGCGACCAGGTGGGCGCCCAGTTCGCGCCCGCCGGTGACGATGTTGACGACGCCGGGCGGGAGCTGCGCGTCGATCACCGCCTGCGCCAGCAGGTAGGCGTCGAGCACGGTCTCCGGAGACGGCTTGATCACCATGGTGCATCCGGCGGCGAGCGCCGGCGCGATCTTGAAGGACGCGAGCGTCTGCGGGTAGTTCCACGGCACGATCGCCGCCACGACCCCGATCGGCTCCCGCCGGACCAGCGCGGACCCGCCGAGCAACCCGGGCCGGGTCTCCTGGGCGGGAGTCCGCCGGATCAGGTCGGCGTAGTAACGGAGCACCAGGGCGGGCATGCCCGCCTCGATCTGCCGGGCGATCGCGATCGGCATGCCGTTCTGGCCGCTCACCCGGGAGGCCATGTCCTCCGCCCGCGCGTCGAGCGCGTCGGCCAGGCGCTCCATCGCGCCGGCCCGCGCCTCGGGCGGCCACGCGGCCCAGCCCGACGGGTCCTCGAACGCCCGGCGCGCCGCGGCCACCGCGTCGTCGACGTCGGCCTCGACGGCCTCGGGGACGTCCCCGATCTCGTCCTCGGTGTTGGGGGACCGGACGACGATCCGCCCGGTGCCGTGCGGCTCGGCCCATTGGCCGTCGATGAACAGGGAGTCGTACCGCAGTCGCATGCCGTCCTCCGTTTCGCCGGGAGAGGCCGGGCCGCCGGTGACGGCCCGGCCGGCTTCCGCGCCCGAGGCCCATGGTCGGGCCGTCGGCGTCCTACTAACTGTCCAATTTCTGGACACCGCCGCATCCGGCCGAGTCAGGGAGAATGCCGGTCATGTCCAGGTCCACGACGACGGTGACGCCACCTGCGGCGGCGCTTCCCACCAACGAGACGAACCGCTACCTCGCCAAGGTCAAGATGTCCCTGGCCCGCCGGTGGTCGCACACCCGCATGAAGGAGCTGTACGACCAGGCCGACCTCGCCAGGTTTCTGTGGGCGCTCGAACGGGAGGCGGAGGCGCTCGACGTGCTGCGCTCCGTCACGGCGGCGGTGCCGGTGCCGGGCGCGGAGCCGAACTACAACGTCTGGAGCCCGGTCGTCACGATGAACGCGCTCGAGGCGCGGATCTGCCGGCTCGCGGGCGACGAGGCGGGGGCCGCGGCGGCGACCGCGCGGATCCTGGCCGACCCCGGGCTCGCACCGAACCGCGACTTCATCACGGAAGAGATCGCCAACGCCCCGGCCAAGCTGGAGGAGGCGAACGCGGAGACGTCGGTGAAGTGGGCGTGCCACAAGCTGTCACGGAGAACCGGCTCGCTCATCCACCTCTGCGAGCTGGCCGTCGCCGGCCACCCGTACGGCGATTGGTACGACGCCGAGGAGGCGGACCGGCTGATCGTCGAAGGGCGCGCGCTGCTGGCCGCCCGCCTGTCCGCGGCGGCCTGATCCCATGTCAGGCCTGGTGTGCTGGACCGTGCCGCGGCGCGCCGACCAGTACGACGGGCCGTGCCGCTACACCGCCCCATCGGTCGGCGCCGGGGGGAGGATCCGGCACAGAGCCTCGACGGCCGCGCCATACCCGCTGTCCGGTGGGGTGGCGTAGCCGACCACCAGACCGTCCTGGACGGGCATGGTGGCGGCCGGATGGCGGAAGTCGGCGAGTCCGTCCAGGGCGATCGACTGCCGAGCGGCGGCCTGAACGGCGGAGCGCTCGGTTTCGGGCGGCAGGTGCAGAACCGCGTGTAGCCCGGCGGCGACGCCGGTGAGATCGATGTGCGGAGCTCGGGCGCGGAGGGTGGCGACGAGGCGGTCACGACGGGCCCGGTAGTGCTGGCGCATCCGTCGGATGTGCCGGTCGTAGTGGCCGGACGCGATGAACTCGGCGAGGGTCAGCTGGTCGATCACACCCGCCCAGGCCTCCCGCTCGCCCTTGGCCGTGAGCACCGGATCGACGAGATGCTCGGGCAGCACCATCCAACCGAGCCGCAACGCGGGCGACAGACTTTTGCTGACCGAGCCGAGATAGACGACCCGTTCGGGGTCGAGTCCCTGGACCGCGCCGATCGGTTCACGGTCGTAGCGGAACTCACCGTCGTAGTCGTCCTCCAGGATCACGCCACCGTGGGTTCGGGCCCAGTCCACCGCGGTCACACGCCGCTCGGGGTGCAGGGGTCCTCCGGTCGGGAACTGGTGCGCCGGCGTGAGCAGCACCGCCCGCACCCCCTTGAGGGACCGCAGCTCGCTGGTACGGGTACCGGACTCGTCGAGCGTGAGCGGGACGGTACGGACGGATGCGGCCTCCAGGAGAGAACGGTGGAAGGCGAGCCCGTAGGACTCCATCGCCAGCGGGCCGCGCAGGACTCGGCCACCGAACAGCAGGCGCAGCGCGTGGGCGAAGCCGGAGCACACCACGATCCGGTCGGGTGTCGTACGGACACCACGGGCGCGCGCCAGGTACTCCGCCAGCGCCTGGCGCAGTTCCGTACGGCCTCGCGGATCGCCTGGGCCGAACGCGTCGTTCGGCGCGGTGTTCAGCGCGCGGCGGGCGGCGGCCAGCCAGGCCGAGCGCGGGAACGAGGCGGCGTCCGGCTGCCCTTGCCGTAGGTTGTGCGTCGGCGAGGCCGGACGCGCGGGCGCCCTCTTCGGCACGCGAGGGGACCGGACCGGCTCGGCCCGCGGCGCCACGCGGGTGCCGGATCCCTGCCGGGCGATCAGCCATCCTTCGGCGATCAGTTCGGCGTAGGCGTCGGCGACGGTGTTGCGGGCCAGTCCGAGGTCGGCCGCGAGGGAACGGTACGGGGGCAGGCGGGTGCCCGGGGCGAGCCTCCCGTCACGTACGGCATCCCGGAGCGCGCGGATGAGGACCGCGCGGCGGCTGCCGGGGCCGGCCAGGTCCAGATGCAGGTCACTGCCGATCCGCTCGGCCGAATTGACCCATGAATCCACCACGAGAATGAACCTTATCCAAGGTCTTTCACGCTCCTAACGTGGTGATCATGACAACCGAGAACACGGTCACCACCAGTCCCCGAGCGGACTCCTCACCGATGACCGACAACAACGGCGACCGGACGGTACGGTTCCGGCGCCCGGGCGCGGCACTGGCGCTGCTGGCGTTTGCTCAGCTGATCATTTCTCTCGACTACAACATCGTGTACGTGGCGCTGCCGGAGATCGGCTCGGCGCTCGGTTTCTCGGCGCAGACGCTGCAGTGGGTGGTGAGCGCCTACGCGGTCGCCTTCGGCGGGTTCCTGCTGCTGGGCGGACGGGCCGTGGATCTGCTCGGGCCACGCCGGATCTTCGTGCTAGGGCTGGTCCTGTACGCGGTGTCGTCGCTGGCGGGCGGCCTGGCCACCGCGCCCCTGACGCTGGTGGCGGCCCGCGCGGTGCAGGGACTCGGCGGCGCGCTGTTGTTCCCCGCGACGCTGACGTTGGTCTCCACCGGCTTCGCCGAAGGCCGCGAACGGAACCGCGCCTTCGCGGTGTGGGGCACCGCCGGCGGCAGCGGCATGATCCTCGGCTCGCTGCTGGGCGGCGTGCTGACCGACGCGTTCGGCTGGGCCGCGGTGTTCTTCGTCAACGTGCCGCTGGCGGGCGTCGCCGCGCTGCTGGCCCTGCCGCTGGTCCCGCGCGGCGCCGCGCGGCGGACCGGCCGCCGGTTCGACCTTACCGGGGCGCTCACCGCGACGGCCGGGACCACGCTGGTGGTGTTCGCCCTCGTGCAGGGGCCGGAGTCCGGCTGGGGCGCGCCGGCCGTGGCGGGCGCGGCCGTGCTCGGCCTGGTGCTGCTGGCAGGGTTCGTCGCGATCGAGGCCCGCAGCGCCGACCCGGTGCTGCCCCTACGGCTGCTGCGCGACCGCGACCTGGGCACCGGTGTACTGGTCACCTTCCTGTACATGGGGACCTTCGGCACCCTGCTGTACTTCCTGACCGTCTACTTCCAGGTCGTGCACGGGTACGACGCGCTGCGCACCGGCCTGGCCTTCCTGGTGCCGATGGCCGCGATCGTCGCCGGATCGCAGCTCGGCGGCCGGCTGGCGACCGCCCGCGGCACCCGTACCGCCATGATCGCCAGCCTGGTCGTCGGCGGCGTCGGGACCGTCATCGTGGGTGCGAGCCTGACCACCGGCGGCTCCTACCTGGCGCTGCTGCCCGGTCTGATCGTCCTCGGTGTCGGCCAGGGCGCCGGCTACACGCTGATGTTCGGCGCCGCGACCGCCGGGACCCCCGCCGACCAGCAGGGCGTCGCCTCCGGGGTGGCGTCCACCGCGCAGCAGGTCGGCGGGGCCGTCGGCCTCGCCGTCCTGGTCGCGATCGCGGGTGCCCACACCGGCGGGAAGGCCGGGCCCGCACTACGCGCGGCCACCACCGACGGCCTGCGCACCGCCGTCTTCGTCGCGGCCACCGGGATCGCGCTCACCGCCCTGGTCGCCCTCGGCTTCACTCCCACGCGCCGCCGGACGGGGCACGCCGACGTGCTCGAGCACGTCGCGGCCTGATCACCACGAGAGAAGGAACATCACCATGAATCCCCTGACCACTCTGCGCTCCATCGTCCGCGGCCGGGTCCTGCTGCCCGGCGACCCCGGCTTCGACGCCGCCCGCCGCCCGTGGAACCTGGCCGTCGAGCAGCCGGTGACGGCCGTGGTCGAGGCCGCCGACGCCGACGACGTCGCCGCGCTCGTCCGCCACGCCCGATCCGCCGGACTGAGCGTCGCCACCCAGCCGAACGGGCACGGGGCCACCGGCCGCACCGAGGGCACCATCCTGCTGCGCACCGGTCGGCTGGACGCCCTGGAGATCGATCCGGCCGCTCGCCGCGCCCGCGTCGGGGCGGGCGTGCCCTCGGGTCGGGTGCAGGCCGCCGCCGCACCGTACGGCCTGACCGGCCTGCCCGGCAGCTCCCCGGTCGTCAGCGTCACCGGCGTCGCCCTCGGCGGCGGACTGAGCTGGTTCGGCCGCAGGCACGGCTGGGTCGCCGACAGCGTCACCGCCTTCGACATCGTGGACGCCGAGGGGCGGCAGCGGCACGTCACCGCCGACACCGACGCCGACCTGTTCTGGGCCCTGCGCGGCGGAGGCGGCGACTTCGCCATCGTCACCGCCCTGGAACTGGCCCTGCACCCCGCGCCGCACCTGTACGGCGGCCGGGTCCTGTGGACGGCCGAGCACACTCCGGACGTGCTGGACGCCTACCGGCGGATCGCCGCCACCGCGCCGGACGAGCTGACCGTCTGGCTGGACCTGCTGCACTTCCCCGGCGCTGACCCCATGGTCGCCGTGGACGCCACGTACCTCGGCGACGCGGACGAGGCACGCGACCTGCTGAGCCCCCTAAACCGCCTTGCCCGACCGCTGTCCGACGGCAGACGGGTCATGCCGGTCTCCGAGCTCGGGACCATCACCGCCGAACCGACCGACCCGGGCGCGGGCCTGTCACGCGGCGAACTGCTCACCGAACTGGACGACCTCGCGGCCAAGGCGCTGCTCGCCGACCCGATCGCCCCGCTGCTGAGCGTGCAGATCCGGCACCTCGGCGGCGCGTTCACTCAGCCGTCCGACAGCCCGCACGGCCCGCTGACCGAGCCCTTCGCGCTCTACCTGTTCGGCATCCCGGCCGACCCGGCGACGGCCCAGGCCGTCGCGGACCGGCAGCGCGCACTCGCCGAGGCCCTCCCCGTCAGCGGCCGCAAGCCCCTCACCTTCCTGAACCCCGGGGAGACCGTGGCCGACGCGTTCACCCCCGCCGCGCTCGGCCGGCTGCGCGACGTCAAGCGCCGCCACGACCCGCACAACGTGTTCCGCAGCAACTTCCCTGTGCTGTCCTGACGGGTTCCCGTCAGGCGGTGGCGGCGCCGCGCGGGGGGACGTCGGTCACACCGAGACGGCGGTGCTCGATGTGGCTGACGGCCTCGTCCAGCAGCGTGGCGACGTGATTGTCGTACAGCTGGTAGACGATGCTGCGGCCGTGCCGGTCCCCGGTGACGAGGCCGAGATGGCGCAGGTAGCGCAGCTGGTGGGAGACGGCCGAGCGCTCCATGGCGATCGAGTCGGCGAGCTCGCCGACGGAGCACGGGCCCTGCCGCAGGCGGCTGAGGATGCGCAGCCGGCTGGGGGTGGCGAGGGCCTGCATGGTCTCGGCGACGCTCTTGGCCAGGTCGGCGTCGATGGGCCCGGTAGGGGTCGTTTGTCCGTCAACGCCGTGTCCCATATCGCCATCGTAACCGTGAGGAACATGTGAACACCTATTCACGTGATCACCTATGATGGGAGGGAATGACCGTACGAGCCGAGGAGTGCGCCACCGTGACATCCGCCGTTCCCGCGTCCACCGGGCGTGACGAGGCCGCCGACCGAAGAGCGGCGAACCGCGCGATGGCGGTCTCGGCGGCGGGCCTCTCGGTGACCGCCCTCGTCGAGATCGCCCTGGCCCTGGTCACCGGATCGGTCGCGCTACTCGGCGACGGCCTGCACAACCTTTCCGACGTGTCGACGTCGGCGGTGGTCTTCCTCGGCTTCTGGATCTCACGGCGGCCCGCGACGGCCCGCTACCCGTACGGCTACGAGCGGGCGGAGGACCTCGCCGGGCTCGGCGTGGCGCTGGTGATCTGGGCCAGCGCGATATTCGCCGGGTACGAGAGCTACCAGAAGCTCGTGGGCGGCGCACCCACGACCGACGCCGCCCTGGGCATGGCGGGCGCGGCGCTCGGGATCGTCGGCAACCAGATCGTCGCCCGGTACAAACTGCGGGTGGGCCGCCGGATCCGGTCGGCGACGATGATCGCCGATGCGAAGCACTCCTGGCTCGACGCGGTGTCCTCGCTCGGCGCGCTGGTCGGCCTCGCACTCGTGGCAGCCGGGTACCGCTGGGGCGACCCGGTGGCCGGACTGGCCGTCACACTCTTCATCTGCCACGTCGGCGTCGAGGTCACCCGCGACCTGCTGCACCGCCTGATGGACGGCGTCGAGCCCGAACACCTCGACGCCGCGCGTACGGCCGCCGCCGGTGTGCCGGGCGTCGGCGCGGCCGGGGTCCGGGCGCGCTGGATGGGCCGGACCCTCGCGGTGGAGGTGGAGACCCGTCTCGACGACGGCATCAGCCTCCTGGACGCCGATGGGATCAACGCCGCGGTGGAACGAGCGGTACGCACCGCCGTTCCCGACGCCGGCGACGTGCACGCCCACGCCCACGCCACCCGGTCGGCACCGCCCGTACCGGCCGACTCCGGCCCCCGCTGACGCCCGCGCCGCCCTCTCCGCGAGGCTGCTGAGGTCAGGCCGCGCAGCGGTTCCGGGGAAGGATGTCGAAGGCGTTCACCGAGGCGGTGTCGGATCTGCTGGGGTGAGCTCCCGCAGCGTGCCGAAGAGGAGCGCCGCGCTGTCCTCCCAGGTGGGGAACTCCTCGGCCCGCTGCCGCGCCGACGCGCCGAGCCGGTCACGCAGGGCGGAGTCGGCGCACAGCCTCGCCAGGGTCGCCGTCAGGGAGGGGATGTCGCCCGGTTCGACGATGAGGCCGTCGCGTCCGTCCCGGGCCAGGTGGGGGAGGTTGCCCGCGCGCCATCCGACGACGGGAAGGCCGGCGGCCATGGCCTCCCCGTACACCGTGCCGTACGGCTCGCGCAGGCTCGGCAGGACGAAGACGTCGGCGTCCCGGTAGAGGCGGGCGACCTCCTCCTTCGGCAGGCGTCCGTGGCGGACGACCCGCCCGGCCAGGTCCGGCTCCCCGAGCCGTCGCCGGACCCGCGCGGCGTACGCCGGGTCGGCGTCCTCGTCGCCGGCCAGGTGCAGGCGGGCGGCGCCGTCGGGGAGGGCAGCGACGGCGTCGAGTAGGTCGAGGACGCCCTTGCGGGGCAGCCAGTTCGCCACGCACAGCAGCGCCGCGTCGGCCCTGGCGCGCAGGTCCGCCGCCGGGCCCGGGGACGGTGCCGGAACGTCGCGGCCCGGCGGGACGACGACGAGGCGGTCACCGAAGCCCTGCCGGGCGAGCTCCGCGCCGAGCGGTTCGCTGGCGACGAGCAGCCGGGCGGCCCGTCGGTACGTCCACCGGTCCAGCACGGCCTGCGCGAGCGCGCGCGGCCGGCCGTGGTCGATACCGCCGGGCGGCTGGTGCAGGATCGCGGCGACGGGCAGGCCCGGCGGCAGGCGCACCGGCGCGAGGAACGCCGCGGCGATGCTGTCGATCAGCACCACGTCCGGGCGCTGCTCCCGGACCGTCCGCAGGACCCGGCGCGCGGCCAGGGCCGGGAGCGGGAACGCCAGGAACGGGAAGGAAGCGAACGTGAGCCGGGCGTCGTACGCCGGCGCGAGCTCGGCCATCCGCCGGTGGTAAAGGTAACCGCCCGTCATCGTCAGCGGATCGCCCAGAGTGACGAGGGAGATCGACAGGGTGCGCGTCATCCACGTGGCTCCGACCGTTTTCGGGGCCGACGGCGTGTACGGCGGCGGTGAACGGTATCCGCTGATGCTGGCCCGGGCACTGGCCCGCGGCGTCGACTGCGAGCTGGTGACGTTCGGGCCGGGCGCCCGCCTGATCCGGGAGCCGGGCGGCCTGCGGATCCGCGTGCTGCACCGGTGGGGGTGCTGGCGCGGGCATCCCGCGCACCCCCTCGCCCTGGGCCTACCATCGGCGCTCGCCGACGCCGACGTCGTCCACACGCATCAGCTGCGCAGCGCGCCCAGCCGGCTGGCCGCCCTCGTACGGCGACGGCACCTCGCGGTGACCGATCACGGGCTGGGCGGCGGCGGGTGGTGCGGGCTGCTGCCGCGCCTGTTCGAGCGGTTCCTCGTCGTCTCGCGGTTCTCCGCGCGGACGCTGAACGCCCCGCCCGGCCGCACCGACGTCCTGTACGGCGGCGCGGACCCGGCCTGGTACCGCCCGGACCCGCGCGCCGACCGCGCCGGGGTGCTGTTCGTCGGGCGGATCACTCCGCACAAGGGGCTCGACCGGCTGATCCAGGCGCTGCCCGACGGCGCCGAGCTGACCGTCGTGGGCAGCGCCGGGCACGATCCGCGCCCGCCCGAGTCCGGCTATCTCGTCCTGCTGGCCCGGCTCGCCGCCGGGAAACCCGTACGGTTCGTCGGTCCGGTCGACGACGCCGAGGCGGGCCGGCTGTACCGGGAGGCCGCCGTCCTGGTGCTGCCGTCGGTGCACCGGACCTGCTACGGGCGGACGGTGGAGATCTCCGAGCTGCTCGGCCTGACCGTCCTGGAGGCGATGGCGAGCGGCACGCCGGTGATCTGCAGCCGGCTCGGCGGGCTGCCCGAGGTCGTCCGCGACGGGGAGACCGGGTTCCTCACCGAGCCGGGCGACGTCGGGGAGCTGCGCGACCGCATCCGCACGCTGCTCGCGGACCGCCCGCTCGCCCGCAGGCTCGGCGACGACGCACGGCAGCTCGTCCTCGAGCGCTTCACGTGGGATCGCTGCGCGCAACGCTGCCTGACCGCCTACGCCACGATGCTCGACGAGTAGCCGCCGAACGCCTCCGGCGACTCCCAGACCCGTACGGACAGGGTCTGCGCGCCCGCTTTACGGACCGTCTCGGCGAGCGTGTCGTGCGCCCAGCGCGCCAGCACCTCGACGGTGACCGCCGCCGCCTCGGGCGGGCGGATCATCTCCAGGTCCCGGTTCTCGATCCGCCCGAGCATGTCGGCGAGCGCCGCCTCCAGGACGTCCAGGTCGCAGACCATGTCCTGCTCGTCCAGGCGTTCGCGGCTCACGACGACCTCGAACCGGTAGTCGTGGTGGTGAGGCTCGCCCTCCGGCGGTGGTTTGCCGGGCATCTGGTGGATCGCCCGTACCGTCTTGTGCAGCCCGACCTCGTACCCCATCTACGCTCCCCTTCCGTACGACAACGCGGCGTGCATCACGCCCTCCTCGGCGCGGTCCAGAGCCGCGAACGCCTCGGCGACCCGTTCGACCGGGAAGGTGTGGGTGGCGAGTGACTCCAGCGGCAGCTCGGCCAGCAGCGCGGCGGCCTCCCGGCGGCGGCGCTCGATCGTCCAGCCGCCACTGAGTGCGGCCGGGATCGTCGAGACCTGCGTGCTGCGGATCGTCAGCCGGCGGCGGTGGAAGTGGCGGCCGAGGGGGAGCGCCGCGTCCTTGGTGCCGAGCCACGAGGCGATCAGCAGGGTGCCCTCGTGGGCGAGGAGGGCGAGCGCCGGGCCGGGCGCGTCCGGGCTCCCGGTGGCGTCGATGACCGTACGGGCGCCCGCGCCGCCGGTCTCCCGCCGGACCACGTCGGCCAGTTCCTCCGGCGGTACGGCGCGCAGGCCCAGCGACGCGGCGAGCTTCCGGCGCCAGGGGAGCGGCTCGGCGGCCACGGTGCGCGCGCCGGTCCGTTCGAGCAGGAGGGCCGTGAGCGTGCCGAGCACGCCGAGGCCCAGCACGACGACGGTGTCGCCGTAGCCGGGGGCGGCGTCCAGCGTGACCTGCAGGGCCGTCTCCACCAGCGGGAACAGCGTGGCCGCGCGCGGGTCCACCGCGGGCAGGCGGATCAGGGCGTCCTCCGACGCGGTGAACACGTCCTGGTGCGGGTGAAAGGCGAAGACCAGGTCGCCGTCGTCGGCGCGGCCGACGCAGCTGTAGCCGTAGACGAACGGATAGCCGAAGGCGCCCGAGAGGGCGTCGATGCTCTCGTCGAGGGCCGTCTCCGGCGGGACCTCCCCGCGGTAGGCGAGCAGTTCGGTGCCCGAGCTGATCCCGGAGAAGATCGTCTCGACCGTGACCTGCCCGGGTTCCGGGGACTCGACCTCGCGTTCGCGGAGCTCCACGCGCCGAGGGCCGACATGCAGAACGAACCGGGCTTTCACGGCGCGTCTCTACCCTTCCGTGGACTCCGAAAAACCGCGTAGGTCATGGGTCGCGATTCAAGCACGTTGTCCCCTGACGTTAGTCCGGGAGGTCCCTGAGTGGGAGGACCCTCGGCCTACGGGCTGATGGGGAACCCACGCCGGATACGGCCCTCGACGGGGGGCTGACGGGGCGGCGGTCGACCTTGGGAGCTGAACCACGGACCGTCGGCGGGCGTCTGTTCTGTTCGGAACATGACGGCGAGAGGCGGATTTCATGGTGTCGAGGCGTGCCTTCCTGTTCGGCGGCGCGGGACTCGGGGCGGTCGCGGTCGCCGGAGGGGCCGGCGCGGTCCTCGTCGAGGAGGACGTGCTGCCGGGCAAGGTCGCGTTCGACCGGGCCATCGGGCGTTGCGGGTCCGTGCCGAGCCCTCCGCGTACCCCAGGCGTGGTCCAGACGCAGACCTTTTCCTCGCGTCGGCGGGGCACCGACGTCACGGCCGTCGTCGTGCTCCCGGCCGGTGTCACGTCGCTTCGGGGGCTGCCGGTCGCGGTGGCGCTGCACGGCAACGGCGGCAACGGGGCCTCGGCCGCCTCCGGTCTCCGGCTCGACCGCTACCTGACCGAGGTCGTGCGCACCCGCGGCGTCCCGCCGTTCGCGCTCGTCGCGGTAGACGGCGGGCCCAGCACGTACTGGCACCGGCGTGCGAACGGCGAGGACCCGCTCGGGATGATCGTCGATGAGCTGCTGCCCCGGCTGCGCCGGCAGGGGGCGTCGACGGACCGGTTCGGGGTGATCGGCTGGTCGATGGGCGGCTACGGCGCGCTGCTCCTGGCCGACGGTCGGCGCACCCCGGATGGCCGCCGCCGTCGCCTCGTCGCCCGCGCTGTTCCCCTCGTACGACAACGCCCGCCGTACGAACCACCGGGCGTTCGACGACGCGGCCGACTTCGCGCGCAATGACGTGTTCGCGGGCCTGGATCGGCTGAAGGGCGTACCGACGAGGGTCGACTGCGGCACCAGCGACCCGTTCGCGCCGATGGTCCGCCGGCTGCGGGCGCGGCTGCGACCCGCCGGGGCGATGAGCGGCGGATGCCACGACGGTGCGTTCTGGCAGCCGCACCTACCGGACCAGTTGGTCTTCCTCGGCGGTCATCTGAGAAGAGAGTAGGACTTCAGGACTCCAGCGTGCGGGCGACGGCGTGGGCGACCACCTGGGACAGGTCGCCGGTCCGTTGATGGATCTCCCACTGCTGTTCCGCGCCGTTGCCCCGCTTGAGGACGCCGAGCAGGAGCCCTTCGACCGGGACGAGGTCGCCCGTGTCGGCGAGCACGGGCGTCGTGTGGTCGACCAGCGCCCGTACGACGGTCTCGGCGGGGGCGGGATGACCGGTGACCGGATGCACCAGGTCGTGCCGGAGACCGGAGCGGGCCGCCCGCCAGGTGGCGAGCTTGAGCTGTGAGGTTCGCACCCGCGACGCCGGCTCACCCGCCCGCCAGGCGCGCGCGGCGGTCTCCACGAGCGCGCCGACGAGGGTGGCGATCAGCACGGCGTCGTCGATCAGCAGGCAGACGTCGGCGACGCGGATCTCGATCGTGGGATACCGGCGGGACAGCCGCGCGTCGAAGTAGACCATGCCCTCGTCGAGGATCGCGCCGCTGTCCAGCATCGCCGCGATCGCCGCCCGGTAGGAGGCCGCCGTGTCGAAGAGTTCGGTGGGGCCGGAGGACGGCCAGCGGCCCACGACCTGCCGGCGGTAGCTGGCGTAACCGCTGTCGGTGCCCTGCCAGAACGGGGAGTTCGCGCTCAGCGCCAGCAGGGACGGCAGCCAGGGGCGGATCCGATCGAGGACGGCGACGCCCTCGTCGGCGGACTCCACCGCCACGTGAACGTGGCATCCGCAGATCAGGTGCTCGGCGGCGGTGAGGGAGTACTCCTCGGCCATCCGCAGGTAGCGCGCCTTGGGCGTGACCGTGGGCCGGACCGGCAGCGGCGAGGTCCCGAGTGCGGCGATCGCCACGCCCTGACGCCGGGCGGCCGTCGCGGCGACGTGCCGCATCAGGCGAATCTGGTCGGCGAGTTCGGTCATGGACGAGCACGGGCGGGTGCCCGTCTCGAGTTGTTCGCACTGGAACTCGTTCTGGAGCAGGCCGCCGTCACCGCCGTGGGGCTCCCGCCGGATTACGGCGTCGGCCGCGGCACGGGGCCGTCCACTGATCGGGTCAACGAGGAGGAATTCCTCCTCCACTCCCACGGTGCGAATATTCACTATGTCCTACTCTGCTGGTTTTCAGCTGCGGGAAAGTAAAGGCATGGCAGTTCCAGTTCACGCTGCACCAAAAAGGTCCCCCGTGATCGTCGATCAGTGCCCCCGTGGCAACATCAGGGTAAAACGGCGGAACGCTCCAATTAATGGAAATCGGCGAATTAGCAGCTAAATAGCGTTGATCAGCCATTGATTGGCGAACGCGAGTGATGGGAGGGGCGGAAGCGCCTGAGCGGACATCGGGCGAACAGTCCCGAATGCACCGGTTTGCCGGGACAATCGGCGGCATGTGGTTCGGCATTCTCGGTCCCCTGGACGTGCGGTCGGCCGACGGGGAGACGATCTCCGTGGGCGGTCCCCGGCCGCGTGCGCTGCTCGCGATGCTGCTCCTGCACGCGGACCGGGCGGTGCCGGTGGAACGGCTGGTCGACGGCCAGTACGGCGACGATCCGCCGTCCGGCGCGCTCAATGCCGTCCAGGCGCAGGTGTCCCGCGTACGGCGTCACCTGCCGCCGGGAATGCTCGAGTTCGACGGCATCGGATACCGGCTGGCGGTCGACCCCGACGACGTCGACGTCCATCGCTTCGAACGGCTGGCCCGGGAAGGGCGGAGACTGCTGGGCGCGGGTACCCACGCGGACGCCGCCGCGATCCTCCGCCGGGCGCTCGGGCTGTGGCGCGGCCCGGCACTGGCCGACCTGCCCTTCGCGGACGCGGACAAGGCCCGCCTGGAGGAGCTTCGGCTGGCGGCGACCGAGGACCTCACCGAGGCCCAGCTGGCCCTGCCCGACGGGTCGCCGGTCGCGGAGCTGCGGCGGCTGGTCGCCGAGCACCCGCTGCGGGAACGACCCCGGGGCCAGCTCATGCGCGCCCTGAACACCGCCGGGCGGCCCGCCGAGGCCCTCGCGGTGTACGAGGAGACCCGGCACCTGCTCGCCGAGGAGCTCGGCGTCGATCCCTCTCCGGAGCTGGCCGCCATCCAACTGGCCGTCCTACGCGCCCAGGAGCCCGCGCCGGCGGCCCGGCGCAGGCCCGCCGCGCAGCTCACCAGCTTCATCGGACGCGACCGCGAGCTGCGACGGCTCGACGACCTGCGCGACTCCCGACTGGTCACGATCATCGGTCCCGGAGGTTCCGGAAAGACCCGGCTCGCGGTCGAGGCCGCGGGCCGCCGGGGCGGTGAGACGTGCTTCGCCGACCTTTCCCCGCTCGACGACGGCGACCAAGCGCCGGGCGCGGTGCTCAGCGCGCTGGGCGTGCGCGAGACGGGGTTCCACGCGCTCGACGCACCCGATCCGGTGAGCCGCCTGGTCTCGGCCGTCGCCGAGCGGGACCTCCTGCTGATCCTCGACAACTGCGAGCACCTCGTCGCCGGCGCCGCGGCGCTGGCCCGCCGCCTGCTCGGCGAGTGCCCGGGGCTGACGATCCTGGCCACGAGCCGGGAGCCGCTCGGGCTCACGGGGGAGACGCTCGTACCGCTCGCGCCGCTGGACGTGCCCCCGCCGGGCTCCGCGACCGCCGACGCCTCGGACTATCCGGCCGTGCGGTTGTTCGCCGACCGGGCGGCGGCCGTACGGCCCGGCTTCGAGCTCGGACCCGGCAACGCCGAGGCCGTCGCGCGGATCTGCGCGGCGCTCGACGGCCTGCCGCTCGCCATCGAGCTCGCCGCCGCCCGGTTGCGCACCTTCCCGGTGGAGGAGATCGCCCGCCGCCTCGCCGAGCACGACCGGTTCCGGCTGCTGTCGCGCGGCGACCGTACGGCCGCGGCCCGGCACCAGACCCTGCGCGCGGTCGTCGAGTGGAGCTGGGACCTGCTCGGGCCTGACGAGCGGATGGCGGCTCGGCGCTTCTCCGTGTTCGCGGGGGGTGCGTCACTGGAGGCGGCCGAGGTGGTCTGCGGTCTGGACGCCGCCGACGCGCTGGCCGACCTGGTGGACAAGTCGCTCGTCGAGACGGACGGCGTCCGCTACCGGATGTTCGACACGATCGGGCTGTTCTGCGCCGAGCGCCTGGCCGAGACCGACGAGCCGCAGCTCGTGCGCGCCGCTCATGCCCGGCACTTCCTCGAACTCGCCCAGCGCGCCGACCTTCACCTCCGCCGCGCCGAGCAGTTGGAGTGGCTGGCTCGCCTCTCCGCCGAGCACGACAACCTCGTGGCCGCGCTGCGCTGGGCCGTCCACCATGACCGGGAGATGGCGCTGCGGCTCGTCGCCGCGCTCGGGACGTACGGCTGGCTGAGCGGGCGGCGCGGTGAGGTCGGCAAGGCCGCCGCCGAGCTTCTCGACACGCCCGTCGAGGGGCTGGACGAGGAGTACGTCGCGTGCGTGGTGCAGGCCGTGCCCCGGCCCGGTCCGGAGCACTGGAAGGGGGCCGAGGAGACCGTACGGTCGTTCGACCGGCCGCTGCGGCACCCGTTCACCGCGGCCCTGTGGGGGATGGCCGCCGGCCCGCCCGCGCCGTCCGGGGCCCAGAACACCCGCATGCTCGTCGGTGATCCATGGACGCAGGCGCTGGAGCAGTTCAGCGTGGCCCTCCTGATCGTGCTCGGCGGCGACCCCGCCGAGGGCGAACGCCGGCTCGCGGACGTGCTGACCCGCTTCCGCGCGATCGGCGAGCGGTGGGGGACCGCCCAGACCCTCGACTGGCTCGCAGTGGTCGCCGGCCGGCGTGGAGAGTGGGCGCGCGCCCGGGACCTGTGGAGTGAGGCGCTCACGCTGCTCGGCGAGCTCGGCGCGTACGAAGAGGTCGTGGACGTCCTCGTGCACCGGGCCGAGGCGCTGACCCGCGAGGGCGACATCGCCGCCACCACCGCCGATCTCCGGCGCGCGGAGGAGCTGTCCCGCCAGGCGGGCCGGGCGGACGCGCCCGCCGCGGTGCACATGGGTCTGGGGGAGATCGCCCGGTTCGGTGGCGACCTCGTCGAGGCCCGGTTCCGGCTCGACGAGGCTCTGCGCGTCTCCGGAGACGCGAGCTTCGGCGTCGAGACGACACAGCCATGGCTGTTCACCGCGCTGGGACGGCTCGCCGAGGCCGAAGGCGACGACGACGCGGCCCGGACCTGGCATCGCCGCGTCGTCGCGGCCGCCCGGGAGTCCCCGATCGCCATGGACCTCGCCGAGGCCGTCAGAGGCCTCGCCGGGGTCGTCGTAGGAGAGGAGGCGGGCGAACGCGCCGAGGGGGCGGGCGCCTGCGCCGAGGGCGGGGGCGAACGCGCCGCCGTCCTGCTCGGCGCGGCCGTCGCCCTGTGCGGGATGACCGTGGCGCGCGACCCGGACGTCGACCGGGTCGCCGCCCGCGCCCGCGACCTCATCGGCGCGGAGGCGTTCGCCGCGGCGTTCGCGCGCGGCGCCGCGATGTCGCGCGCGGAGGCGCTGACAGCCGTCGACGAGACTGTCAGCGGATAGCGGACGGACTGTCAACGCCCCCGGCGAGAGTCGGGGACATGAAGAACACCACGGTCCTCATCTCCGGCGCGAGCATCGCCGGCCCCGCCCTCGCCTACTGGCTCGAGCGCCACGGCTGCACCGTCACGATCGTCGAGAAGGCGCCCGTCCTCCGACCCGGCGGCCAGGCCGTCGACTTCAAGGGCCCGACCCACATGAAGGTCCTGGAGCGCATGGGCATCCTCGACGAGGTGCGGCGCCGCCAGACCGGCTCGCACGACACCACCTTCATCGACGCGGACGGCCGGCCGCAGGCGGTCATGCCCGCCGAGTTCACCGGTGGTGCGATCGAGATCCAGCGCGGCGACCTGGCCGCCCTCCTGTACGAGCGGACCGCGGGGCGGTGCGAGTACGTCTTCGGCGACTCGATCACCTCCCTGACCGAGACGGCGTCCGGCGTCCACGCCACCTTCGAACGCGGCGCACCGCGCACCTTCGACCTTGTCGTCGGCGCGGACGGCATCCACTCCAACGTCCGCCGTCTGGCCTTCGGCCCGGAGGAGGATCACGTGCGCTTCCTCGGCCACTACTACGCGCTCGCCGACGTCGCCGCCGCGGGCCCCGCCGTGCAGAGCGTGATGTACAACGAGCCGGGCCGCATGGTGTCGCTCTGGGGCAACAAGGCGTCGGCGTTCTTCGTCTTCGCCTCCGAGCGGCTCGACTTCGACCGCTGGAACACCGACCAGCAGAAGCGGCTCCTCGCCCAGGCATACCAGGGCGGGAAGTGGAAGATGCCGGAGATCGTCGCCGCCGCGTCCGACGCTTCGGAGTTCTACCTTGACTCGATCAGCCGCGTCGAGATGGACCACTACGCCAAGGGCCGGGTCGTCCTGCTGGGCGACGCCGCGTACGGCAACACTCTGGGCGGCTTCGGCACCGGCCTGGCCGTCGTCGGCGCGTACGTCCTGGCCGGGGAGCTCGCGGCGGCCGGCGGCGACCACCGGGTGGCCTTCCGCCGGTACGAGGAGGAGTTCCGCGGCTACGCCAAGATCGCGCGGAAGGGCAACGCCGGTCCGTTCCTCGCCCCGCCGACCCAGGCCCGCATCACCATGCGGAACCAGATGTTCAAGCGCCGGCTCCTGCTCAAATCGATGCTGTGGATGACCGACAGGTTCGCCTCGAACATCGACCTGAAGGACTACCCGGCGCCCGCATCCACATCTCATGACCAATAATGATCAAGGAGTTCGAGAAATGCGCGTTCCGGTGGGGAAGACGGCGCGCGACGTCTACTCGGGGAGCTCGGCGATCCGGCGGCGCAGGTGGTCGGCCTGAGGGTCGTTCATCCCGATCGCGACGGCCCGCTCGTACGCGGTGCGCGCCTCGCCGTGCCGGCCGACGCGGTGCAGGAGTTCGGCGCGGGTGGCGTGCCACCACGGGTACTCGTCCAGGCTCGGGATCGCATCGACCAGGGCCAGACCGGCCGTCGGCCCGTCCCGCTCGGCCACGGCCACCGCCCGGTTCAGCCGTACGACATCGGTGTCCTGGACGGTGAGCAGCACGTCGTACCAGGAGATCACGGCGTCCCAGTCGGTCGCGGCGTACGACGGGGCGAGCGCGTGGCATGCGGCGATCGCGGCCTGCACGACGTACGCGTCCGGCCGTTCCGGAGTGCGCCGCAACGCCGCGCCGACCAGCTCGACCCCCTCCTTGATCTCCGCGAAGTCCCAGCGGCCACGGTCCTGGTCGGTCAGCAGGACCGGGCGGCCCTCGGCGTCGACGCGGGCCGCGCGCCGGGCGTCCTGAAGCAGCAGCAGCGCCAGCAGACCGAGGACGGTCGGCTCGTCGGGCATCAGCTCCGCCAGGAGGCGCGCGAGCCGGATCGCCTCGGCCGTCAGCGGGACGCGGACCAGGTCGCCGCCGGAATCCGCCGTGTACCCCGCGGTGAAGATGAGGTAGACGGTGGCCGCGACTCCCGACAGCCGCGCGGGGAGCTCCTCGGCGGGCGGCACGCGGTACGGGATGCGAGCCCGCGCGATCTTCTGCTTCGCCCGGGTGAGGCGCTTGGCCATCGTCGCCTCGGGCACCAGCAGCCCGCGGGCGACCTCCGCGGTGGACAGCCCGGCGAGGCTCCGCAGTGCCAGGGCGACCTGCGCCTCCACCGCCAGGCACGGATGGCAGCAGGTGAAGACCAACCGGAGGAGGTCGTCGCGGACGACCTCCGGAGGTTCGGGGTCCGGATGGATCAACGCCACAGCCTCCGCCTCCTTCCCCGCCCGGCGAGCCTCCCGGCGGATGACGTCGATCGCCCGGCGTTTCGCGGCGACCACCAGCCAGGCGCGCGGGTCGTCCGGCACACCGTCCCGGGGCCACGTCTCCAGCGCACGGACCACGGCGTCCTGCACCGCGTCCTCGGCCAGGTCGACGCTGCCGGTGACGCGGATCAGCGTCGCCAGCACGCGAGCACCCTCGTCGCGTACCAGCGTCGCCGCCGCGTCACCGGCCCCCATCGGTCAGAACTGGACGACCGGGCGGACTTCGACCGCGCCGTCCCACGCCGCCGGGATCTTGGCCGCCACCGCGACCGCCTCGTCCAGGTCGGCGCATTCGAGCAGGTAGAAGCCGGTCAGGGCCTCCTTCGTCTCGGCGTACGGCCCGTCGCTCGTGATCACGTCGCCGCCCTTGCCGCCGGAGACCCGCACGGTCGTCGCCGTGGCGGTCGGGTACAGCGCGTGGCCGCCCTTGATCACGTCGGCGGCCGCCTGTCCGAACTCGTTGTAGTCCTTCGTCTCCTCGGCGTACTCCGGCTGCGTCCAGTCGACGTCGCGCGTGTATGTGAGGGCGATGTACATGGGCATGACCGACTCCTTCGGATCCTGGGCCGGCTCCGGTCGCCGGCTTCACTTTAAGGACGTACGGCCGGAGCCCGGCAGGACACCTCGCGACGACGATTTCCTGGAACACGTTATGACGACTTCCTCGGCCGCGTTGGGCGGCTCGATCAGCCGGGATCGACGACGCGGTAGCCCACGCCGGGCGTGGTGATGACGACGGGTGGCTCGCCCAGCTTGCGGCGCAGCCGGCCGATGGTCACCGCGACCGTGTTGGTGAAGGGGTCGGCGTGCTCGTCCCAGACCTGCTCGAGCAGTTTCTCGGCGCTGAGGAACGCGGGCGCGGCGCGCAGGAGCGCTTCGAGAACCCCGAACTCCTTGACCGACAGGTCGAGGAGGCGGCCGTCGCGGGTGACGGTGCGTCGCACCGGGTCCAGTTCGATTCCCGCCGAGCGCAGCGTACGGGCCCGCGCGGCGGGCCGGCGGCGCGCGAGGGCCCGGACCCGCAGGACGAGTTCGGGGAAGTGGAACGGCTTGGCGAGGTAGTCGTCCGCTCCCAGGATCAGCCCGCTGACGCGGTCGCCGGGCGCGCCGGCCGCGGTCAGCATGAGGACCATGGCCCGGTCGTCGTTCTCGGTGATCATCTGGCAGAGGGTGTCGCCGTGCAGCCCGGGCAGGTCGCGGTCGAGGACGACCACGTCGTAGGCGTTCACGTCGAGTTTGGCGACGGCCTCCAGCCCGTCATGGGCGACGTCCACGGCCATGCCCTGGTCGCGCAGCCCTTCCGCCAGGACGTCGGCGAGCGAACGGGCGTCCTCGACGACCAGCACCCTCACGCCGGAACACCAGCGTGCACCACAGATGGCAGCGAGACGCCGACCCGCAGCCCGCCGTCGGGGCGGGCGCGCAGGTCCAGAGTGCCACCGTGCGCGGTGGCGACGGCCGCGACGATCGACAGCCCGAGCCCGGTCCCGTCGCCCGTGCCCGTACGGTCGGCGCCGAGCCGCCGGAACGGCCGGGTCAGCTCGGCGACCTGCCGTGGGTCGAGGACCTCGCCGCCCGTCTCGACCACCAGGTGCGCGTTCTCGCCGTCGGCCACGGTGGCGACCCGGATCCAGCCGCCGTCCTCGTTGTGGCGGATCGCGTTGTCGATGAGGTTGTCGACCATGCGGCGCAGGAGCGCCCGGCTGCCCCGTACCGGTGTGTCGCCGTCCGCGGTCTCGCGGACGGACAACCGCCGGGCGGCGATGTCCGCGGACCGGCCGGCCACCGCTTCGGAGGCCACGTGGGCGAGCGAGACCGTCGCGCGGTCCGGGAGGTCGCCGTGCTGCGTCCGGGCGAGGACGAGGAGCCCCTCCAGCAGGCGGTCGACCTGGTCGAGCTCGCCACGGAGCCGGTCGGCGAGGGCGACGGTCTGCGGCGGCGCGGGCTCCGGCTTGGCCACCGCCACGTCCAGTGACGCCCGCATGGTGGTGAGCGGCGTGCGCAGCTCGTGGGAGGCGTCGGCGACGAAGCGGCGTTGGGCGGCGAAGGCACCTTCCAGGCGTTCCAGCAAGTCATCGATGGTGTCGGCGAGATCCTTGACCTCGTCGGCGGGGCCGGACACGGCCAGCCGCTCGTGCAGGTTGTCCGCGGTGATCCGCCGCGTCGCCGCCGTGATCGTCCGCAGCGGACGCAGCACCCGTCCCGCGAGGAGGCGTCCCAGG
This sequence comes from Actinoallomurus sp. NPDC050550, assembly GCF_040655075.1. Lineage (NCBI taxonomy): Bacteria > Bacillati > Actinomycetota > Actinomycetes > Streptosporangiales > Thermomonosporaceae > Actinoallomurus > Actinoallomurus sp. NPDC050550. The sequence continues at coordinate 110,502 of NZ_JBFAJC010000025.1, forward strand.
ACGATCGACGCCACCGCCATGACGGCCAGCGCGATCGCCGACCCGACCAGCAGCCGACGATTCTGCGCCGCATGCTGCTCGGTGAGCTGATTCTGCAGCCAGGCGATCTGCATCTGGGCCTGGGCCAGTGCCTTCTCCTGAGGCACCGGCTCCGGGCCGGGGTACATGGTGCTGACCCGCGACCCGCGGGTCATGAGGTTGGCGATCGCCAGCAGTCCCGCGGCGGACACGAAGAACACGACGCCGTACAAGGCGGTGAACCGCGACCGTACGGGGCGGTTCGGCAGGCGGATCGACCGGGTGAGGCGGCGGACCGGCCGGGTGAGGTGATGATCCGAGCCGTTCGACATCTCCAACTCCTCCGTCCGTTTCCACGCGGGCACTCAGCATGCCCGGTCCGCCCTAACAGCGGAATAACAGCGTCCGTTCGGCCCTCGTTACGGCGTCCGTTCCAGGATCGGCCCGGTTCCCACAGCCGAGCGAAAAGGACGGGACAGTGAACGGGGAAGCGACCATCGAGGTCAACGACCTGCGCAAACGCTTCGGGTCGACCGTGGCGCTGGACGGGATGTCGTTCACCGTACGGCCAGGGCGGGTCACCGGGTTCGTCGGGCCCAACGGCGCCGGGAAGTCCACGACCATGCGGGTGATCCTCGGCCTGGACGCGGCCGACGCGGGCACCGCGCTGGTCGGCGGCCGGCCGTACCGGAGTCTGCGCGATCCCCTGCGCCATGTCGGGGCGCTGCTGGACGCCGCCGCGCTGCAGCCGAGCCGTACCGCGCGGAGCCACCTGCTGTGGCTGGCCCACTCCCAGGGCCTGGACGCCAGGCGGGTCGACGAGGTGATCGAGCAGGTCGGGCTGCGGTCCGTGGCGCGGCGCCGGGCCGGCGGCTTCTCGCTGGGCATGCGGCAGCGGCTGGGGATCGCCGCGGCGCTGCTCGGCGACCCGCCGGTCCTTATGCTCGACGAGCCGGTCAACGGCCTCGATCCCGAGGGGATTCGGTGGATCCGCGGGTTCCTGCGGTCGCTGGCGGCGGAGGGCCGAGCCGTCCTGGTGTCCAGTCACCTGATGAGCGAACTGCAGGACACCGCCGACCACCTCGTCGTGGTGGGCCGCGGCCGGGTCGTCGCGGACACCGGCGTCGCGGACCTGATCGCCACCGCCTCCCGCGGTCGCGTCACGGTGCGCACCCTGGAACCGGATCGGGCGATGACGGCGCTGGTACACGCCGGCGTCGCGGTGACCGTCACCGGCCGCGACACCCTCGTCGTCTCCGGGCTGCCGGCCGAGCGGATCGTGGCGTTCCTCACCGCGAACGCGCTGCCGTTCTCCGAGGTCGCGGCCCACCGCTCGACCCTGGAAGAGGCGTACATGGAGCTCACGCGGGACGCGGTCGAGTTCCGCGCCGCCACGGTGCGGGAGGCGACCCGATGACCATCACCTTGGGCTTCGCACGGCTGCTGCGCGCGGAGTGGACCAAGTTCCGCACGGTCCGCGGCTGGGTGATCGGCCTGGTGATCGCGGCGCTGGTCACCGTGCTGCTCGGGCTCTTCTCCGCCTCGGGCAGCCACTCATCGTGCGGCGGCCCGACGGACGTCTGCCCCGCCGTGCCGATCGGGCCGGGCGGCGAGGCGGTGGACGACAAGTTCTACTTCGTCCACCGGTCGCTGCAGGGGGACGGCTCCATCTCCGTTCGCCTGACCTCCCTGACCGGCCAGGTCCGCCTGCCGGACGCCACGCCCGGCGTCCGGCGGGTCGCCTCCAAGGTCGAGCCGTGGGCGAAGGCCGGCGTGATGGTCAAGGACGGCACCCGGCAGGGGTCGGCGTACGCGGCGCTGATGGTCACCGGCGGGCACGGCGTGCGGATGCAGTACGACTACACCCACGACGTCGCCGGCGGTCCGGGCGGCGTGTCGAGGACGTCCCCGCGCTGGCTGCGGCTGGTCCGCTCCGGCGACGACCTCACCGGCTATGAGTCGGCCGACGGCAGCCGGTGGTCGAAGGTGGGCACGGCACGTCTCGCCGGGCTGCCGGCCACGGTACGGATCGGTCTGTTCGCCGCGTCGCCGGGCGACCTGACGGTGACGCAGGCGGATCTCGGCGGGGTCATCGCGGCGTCGCGGTTCGCCCAGGCCACCGCCGTCTTCGACGGCGTGAGCGTGGGTGGCGGGACGTCGGGCGGCGCGTGGAGCCACGACGACCTCGGAGCCACCAGGGAACCTGACGGGGCGATCCACCATCCGGGCGGTCTGGTGAAGTCCGGCGGCACCTTCACCGTGACCGGGGTCGGCGACATCGCCCCCCGCACGGACGGCCTGACCGTCGAGAAGACACTCTCCGGGCTGCCGGCGGGGCTCATCGTCGTGATCGTGGTGGCGGTGGTGTTCATCACCGCGGAGTACCGCCGGGGCCTGATCCGGACCACCCTGCTCGCCTCCCCGCGACGGGGCCGGGTGCTGACGGCGAAGGCCCTCGTGCTCGCCGCGCTGACCTTCCTCGCCGGGCTGGCCGCCGCCGGCGTCACGATGCCGGTCGCCGCGCACATACTGCGCTCCAACGGGAACTACATCCTGCCGGTCGGCTCGCTCACCCAGCTGCGCGTCGTGGCCGGTACCGCCACGCTGGCCGCTGTCGTCGCCGTCCTCGCCCTCGCGCTCGGCACGGTGTTCCGGCGCAGCGCCCCGGCGATCACCATCGCCCTCGTGCTGGTCATCCTGCCGCGCATCCTCGCGACCACGTCCGTCCTGCCCGTGGACGCGGCGCGCTGGCTACTGCGGCTCACCCCGGCCGCCGGGTTCGCGATCCAGCAGAGCATCCCGGCGTACCCACAGGTCACCGCCTCATTTTCGCCCCAGGGCGGCTACTACCCGCTGCCGCCGTGGGTCGGTCTCGCCGTCTGCTGCGGATACGCCGTGCTCGCCCTCGTCCTGGCCGTCCTCCTCCTGCGCCGGAGGGACGCATGAAGGAGGGACGCATGAAGGAGGGGCTCATGAGTGAGCGGAGCGAGCGAATCATGAGCATGGCGGCCTGGATCGCTCCCCCGACGAAGGAGGGCTCATGAGACGGGAACTCCATGCGGAGTGGACGAAGCTGCGCACCGTGACGAGCACGGCCTGGCTGCTGCTCGCCGGGGTCGCGCTGACCGTCGCCGTCAGCGCCGCGGTCGCCGCGACCGTGTCCTGCCCGGCGGCGGGCTGCCGGTACGACACCCCGAAGGTCGCCCTGACGGGAGTCCAGGCGGGCCAGGCGATCGTCGCCATCCTGGCCGTCCTGACCATCACCGGCGAGTACGGGACCGGCATGATCCGGACCACCCTGGCCGCGATGCCGCGTCGGGATGCCGTCCTGGCCGCCAAGGCGACGATCCTCACCGGCCTGACGCTGGCCACGGGGACGATGGCCGTGCTCGGGTCGCTGCTCGCCGCGCGGCTCATCCTGCCCGGCAACGGTTTCGTCCCCGCGCACGGCCAGGCGCCCTTGTCCCTGGCCGACGGGCCGACGCTGCGCGCGGCCGCCGGCTCGGTCCTCTACCTCGCGTTGATCGCCCTGCTCGGCCTCGGCGTCGCCACCGCCGTACGGGACTCGGCGACGGCCATCGGCGTCGTGTTCGGCCTGCTGTACATCCTCGCGGTCCTGCCGGTCATGACCTCGGACCCGGACTGGCAGCGGCTCCTGTGGCGGATCTCGCCGATGGAGGCGGGGCTCGCCATCCAGTCGACCACCCACGTGTCGAGCCTGCCGCTCGGCCCATGGGCGGGGCTGGGCGTGCTCGCCGCGTGGGCCGCCGGGGCGCTGCTCACCGGCGGCCTGCTGCTCCGGCTGCGCGACGCGTGAGGCCCGCGTCGCGCCCGGCGCGGCTCAAGGGCGACCGCGCCACTGGTTCACGCTCTTGCTTGATCCTCCACCAGGGCGGCGAAACCATCGAGATGGCGGGCAAGGCCGTACTCGAACAGTCCGTCCAGGTCCGACACTGTTTCCGCGTCAATCGTGGCCAGCAGGGGAAATCGTCCGCTGCCGAGGAGTTCGTTCGACCGCTTTCGCTGTTCGAGCCACCATTGGTCGAGCGTCACACCGGTCTCCTGCTCCGCTTCGGTCTCGTCCGCCATGGGCAGGGCAACCGTGATGACCAGTGCGTGCAGCGTGAGTGCCTCGCGAATCCGCGTCGTCATGGGCAGCCCGAGTCCGTCGAGTGCGCGCAGGGTCCATTCGGTGTGCGCCATCATGTTGGGCACCAGCAACGGGCGAGTGAACGAGACGGCCCTGGGCAGCCAGAGGTGCCGTCGGCACAGCTCCCACTGCCGGCGGGAGATCAGTTCGAGCTTGGCTCGCCACCCCTCCGGCCCCGGGACGGGTAGCTCGGGTTCGCCGAAGGCTTCGTCGGTCATCTGCGTCACCAGCTCGTCCTTGTTCGCCACGTGCCGGTAGAGCGACATCGGACCGACCCCGAGCTCGGCCGCGAGCCGTCGCATGGACACGGCGTCGAGTCCTTCGACATCGGCGATCGCGATGGCGGTGCGGAGGACTTGAATCCGGTTCAGTGCCTGTTTGGGCTGCGGTCTCGGCGACGTGGTCAGGCCGGCCGGCTGCTCGGGGCGCGTGCGGGCGCTGACCACTGTGCCGGAACCGACCTTGGCTTCAACGAGCCCGTCGTCGCGGAGAGCCGCCATCACCTTGGTCGCGGTCGCGATCGCGACGCCCCATCGCTGGGCGATCTGCCGGATGGAAGGCACCCGGTCGCCGGGCCGCATGTCCCCGGACAGGATCTGAGCACGGATCTCCGCGACGATCCGCCGGTAGGGCGGATCCGGTCGCTGCGTAGACGACGGCATGGGAGTCCCCGATCCATCGGTGGGGTCGTTATCTGCCGCAAGTGTACTAGTTCAATTCAGTCGGCACTAGTTCACTTTGTTCGCTTAAATGCTTGGAAAAAGTCCACGTCATTGGTGACACGAATACCATGTACGCACGACGTCCGATACGCCGTACGCATCAGCGCGGCGGCCGTAGGCACAAGGAGAGACAACGATGACAACGAACCACGAGGCAGAGGCCGCCGCCGTCGATCACGACGATCGGCGACCGCCGACGCTGGTGTTCGTCCACGGCACCAACTCCTCGTCGTTCTTCTGCTCGGGACTGATCAGCGAACTCACCCTGCGCGGGCATCGAGCCGTGGCCGTCGACCTTCCGGGCCACGGCGCCGAGGGGTTCTTCCCCCGGGCGTACCAGGCCCCGCAGGACCTCGCGGCGCTGGCGACCGAGCCGTCGCCGCTCGCCAAGGTCACCATCGACGACTATGTCGAGCGCGTCGTGGACGTGGTGCGCCGCGCCCGTCGCCACGGGCCCGTGATCCTCGCCGGCGCCAGCCAGGGCGGCGTCACCGTGAGCAGGGTCGGCAACGCCATCCCCGACCTGCTCGAACGGGTCGTCTACATGGCGGCGTACTGCTGCGTGGACCTGCCGAACCTGGCCGCCTATCTGGAAACGCCGGAGAACGGCGAGAGCCTGCTTCCCCGGGTGATGGCGGCGATGGCCGCCGATCCAGCGAACCTGGGGGTGAGCCGGATCAACTGGCGCTCGGCCGACCCGGCGGTGGTCGACGGAATCAAGCAGTGCCTTGCCGGAGACTTCACCGACGAGGGAGTGAGTCGGCTGCTCAACATGCTCGAGCCGGACGAGCCCGCCGGCATTCCCATCGCCGAGGCCCGGGGCGAAGCGCAGACCTGGGGCCGGATTCCCCGGACGTACGTGCGCTTCACCCTCGACCGGCTGATTCCGCCGGCGCTGCAGGACCGATTCATCAGCGAGGCCGACCGCCTCACTCCGGACAACCCGACCGACGTACGAAGCGTCGCGGCACCCCACGTCGGCCCGTTCGAACGACCTGAACTGGTGGAGATCTTCGCCGAGCTGGCCGGCGATCGATCGGAGAAGGAACATGACCGCGACCGATGAGTCCCGTGCCGGGACCGCCGTCCCGGAGGTGTACCGGTGGCGGTGGGTGGCGTTGTTCGTGCTGTTGGCCGCCGAGGTCATGGACATGCTCGATGCCGTGATCACGAGTATCGCGGCGCCGTCCATCCGGGCCGATCTGGGGGGTAGCGCCACCACGGTGCAGTGGCTGGGGGCCGCCTACACCCTGGCGATGGCGGTCGGCCTGCTCACCGGAGGGCGCTTGGGCGATGTCGCCGGGCGTAAGCGGATGTTCCTGGTCGGTGCGGTCGGTTTCACGGCCGGTTCGCTGTTGTGCGCGCTGGCGTGGTCGCCGGAGACGCTGATCGCCTTCCGCGGAGTGCAGGGCCTGTTCGGGGCGGTCATGATCCCGCAGGGTCTGGGTGTGATCAAGGAGATGTTCTCCGGGGAGGAGACGTCCAAGGCGTTCGGGATGTTCGGTCCGGCCATGGGGTTGTCCACCGTCGGTGGGCCGATTCTCGCCGACTGGCTGATCGACGCGGATTATTTCGGCACCGGCTGGCGCATGATCTTTCTCATCAACCTGCCGTTCGGACTCCTGGCCGTCCTGGGTGGCCTGCGGTTCCTGCCCGAGTCGCGGTCCGCGCGTCCGCCCAGGCTGGACCTGGTCGGTGTGGTCTTCGCCGGGGTGGCGTCGCTGCTCTTGGTCTTTCCCTTGGTGCAGGGCCGCGAGCTCGGCTGGCCGGTGTGGACGTTCTTGATGATGGCCGGGGGTGTCGTCGTCTTCGGCCTCTTCGGCTGGTACGAGAGCCGCTGGCAGCGTGCGGGCGCCGACCCGCTCGTCGTGCCGAGCCTGTTCCGCAAGCGGGGTTTCACGGGCGGGCTGATCGTGGGGGTCGTGTTCTTCGCCGGGATGGCCGGGTTCTCCCTTGTCTTCAGTCTGTTCTTGCAGGTGGGTCTGGGATATTCGCCGCTGCGGGCGGGGCTGTCCACGGTGCCCTGGTCGGTCGGCGTGATCGTCGGGTTCGGCATCGCTCAGGTCGTGCAGCGGTTCGGCCGCCGGGTCATTCACGGCGGCGCGCTGTCGATGGCCCTCGGTGCCGGGGGAATCGTCCTCACTCTGCACCTGGCCGGTACCGGCGTCGGCCCCTGGCAGTTCGCTCCCGCGCTGATCGTCACCGGCACCGGAACAGGCTTGTTGATGGCGCCCTTTTTCGAGACGGTGCTCGCGGGGGTGGAACGGCATGAGACCGGTTCGGCGTCCGGCGCGCTGACCTCCGTCCAGCAGCTCGGTAGTTCTCTGGGCATGGCGGTGCTGGGCACGATCTTCTTCGGTGTCCGGGGCGGGTTCGTGGAGGCCATGAAGGTCACGCTGTGGGTGGAGATCGGCCTGCTGGCCCTGACCTTCCTCGCGGTGTTCCTGCTGCCGAGGCACTCCCGACCACGGGAGTGAGTGACCGGGTGTACCCCGGGATGCCCTGCGTCGTTGACGGAGGCCCGCTCGCATGTCACCTTCTGTAGGAAAACCTTTTCCCACTTCGTGAGGTGGCGATGACCGGTCCCGGGAGACGAGACGTGCTCAGGATGGGAGCGCTGCTGGCGGGCGGGCTGCCGATCCTCGCCGACCCCCGCCCCGCAGCCGCGGGTGCCGCCGCGCGGCCGCCGCGATTCCGCGACGCCTGGTTCCCGATCACCGACTTCGGCGCCGTGGGCGACGGGACGACCGACTGTACGCGGGCGATCGACGCGGCAATCAGGGCCTGCCACGCGGCGGGCGGTGGCCACGTCCTGGTGCCCGCGGGCCGGTGGGCGACCGGCGCGATCCACCTGCTGAGCCGCGTCGACCTGCACGTCGACCGGGATGCGACCCTGCTGTTCAGCACCGACCCGGCCGCGTACCTGCCGGTCGTGCTGACGCGCTGGCAGGGCGTCGAGGCGTACAACTACTCGCCGCTGATCTACGCCCACGGGCAGCGGGACATCGCCGTGACGGGACAGGGCGTCCTCGACGCCCAGGGTGACAACGGGCACTGGTGGTTCTGGGTCGGCTCCGGGCAGTACGGCTGGAAGCCCGGCATGCCGAACCAGCGAGCGGACTGGACGGCCCTGGAACGCATGGGCGTGGAAGGGGTCCCGGTCGACCAGCGGGTCTTCGGCGCGGGCCACTATCTCCGGCCGAGCTTCATCCAGCCGTACGCCTGCCGGAACGTCCTGATCGAGGGCGTCACCCTGCGCCACTCTCCCATGTGGAACATCCACCCGGTGCTCTGCCGGAACGTCACGGTGCGCGACGTCTCGGTGGAGAGTCTCGGGCCCAACGGCGACGGCTGCGATCCCGACTCGTGCCAGGACGTGGTGATCCAGCGCACGACGTTCGCCACCCACGACGACTGCATCGCCATCAAGTCCGGGCGGGACGAGGACGGCCGGCGGGTCGGGGTGCCGTCGAAGAACATCCTCATCGAGGACTGCGTGTTCACCAGCGGCGGCGGAGCGGTGGCGATCGGCAGCGAGATGAGCGGCGGCGTGTCGGACGTGGTCGCCCGGCGGCTCCACCTCCCGTACGACGCGTCCCTCGACGAGGCCAGTGTCGCGTGGATCCTGTCGGTCAAGTCCACCTCGACGCGCGGCGGGTACATCCGGGACGTCCGCGTCACCGACGTCTCGTGCCCCGCGTGGACGTACGTGCCGTTCGAGGTGACCTACACCTACATGGGCGGCGCCGGCGGCGAGCTGTACCCGGACGTGTCGGGCATCACCGTACGGAACTGGTCGGTCGGCGGCCCGTGCGACTACGCCTACCGGATCCGCGGCGCGCAGACCGCCCCTGTGCGCGACGTGCGCCTGACGAACCTCACGTTCGAGCACGCCGCGCACGAGCCGGTCGTCGAGAACGCCGACGTCACGACCCGGCACGTGACCATCCGAGGGACCTAGGCACTGTTGCGGCCCGGATCGGGTGCCGCCCATCACGAGGCCGTGGCGTTCTTCGCCGGCCAGTGCACCAGAGCCGCCCTCTGAGCTCGCGCTGCACCAAAACCAAAGCCGGTCGCACCCTCACCATTCGCCCGCACCACGACGAGCTTGCCGCTGCCCGTCGGCGCACTCGCCGCCACCGCCCCGTGCGCCGCCGCTGGTCTGGCCGGCACACCCGCACTGACAAGCGGAAACGCCACGTGATGCCACTATGGCGTTGCGATGGCGTCATACTGATGTCATAGTGACGTCGCCGACGGTATCAACCGACTCAAACGGGGTGCACATGTCAAACCCGCAACGGCGAGGGTTCCTCGCCGCAGGCGCACTCGCGACCGTGCTCGTGGTCGCCGGTGCTCCCGCCGCGCCCGCTGCGGCGAAGCCGAGGATCAAAATCTCCGGTGGCCTCACTCAGCCTGTCTTCTCCTACAAAAACGCCATCCGTGAATACGTCTGGGTGCAGTCGCCGGTCGACAGCGACGGCGACGGCAAAAAGGACCGGGTCCGGGTGGACATCATCCGCCCGAAAGAGACGAATTCCGGGCTCAAGGTCCCGGTGATCATGCACGAAAGTCCGTATTTCGACGAGCCGGGCGCCGGCTTCGAGAATGACCACAAGAAATACGACGCCAATGGGAACCCGACGAAGTTTCCGCTGTGGTACGACAACTACTTCGTGCCGCGGGGGTACGCGTTCGTGTCCGTCGACATGATCGGCACCAGGTTGTCGGACGGCTGTCCGACCTCCGGCGGTCCATCCGACGTGCTGGGCGGCAAGGCGGTCATCGACTGGCTGAACGGCCGGGCGACCGCGTACGACGCGAAAGGCAACCCGGTGAAAGCCACCTGGACCACCGGAAGCACCGGGATGATCGGCCATTCGTACGAAGGAGGACTCGCCATCGGGGTCGCCGGCACCGGGGTGCCGGGCCTGAAGACGATCGTGCCGCTCGCGGGCACCACCAACTGGTATGACCAGTGGCGCATGAACGGCACCATCACGTGGTTCAAGGGTGGGCAGGAATGGCTGGCCAGGCGGGTCGACCTTGATCCGGAGGAGAAATGCGCGGCGGTGCACCAGCGCATGATCAAGGGCGAGGACGACGCCACCGGCAACTACAACGCCTACTGGCACGAACTCGATTACCGGACCGGACCGGTGTCGAACGTGCGCAACGTACGCGCCAGTGTCTTTTCGGTGGTGGGAATGCAGGACCGGAACGTGACGGCCGACCAGTTCTCCACGTGGTGGGCCGGGCTGCCCCGCGGGGTGCAGCGCAAGGCGTGGGTGACGCAGTACGGGCACCTCGATCCGTTCTGGGGCCGCCGCGACGTGTGGGTCAACACCCTGCACAAGTGGTTCGACCACGAATTGATGGGCGTCCGGAACGACATCATGCGGCAGCCCCGCGCCGACGTGCAGCTCGGCCCGGACCGCTGGATCACCCAGGCCGACTGGCCGGCGCCGACGCGGACGGCGACCCTGCGACCGCAGCATGACGGCTCACTGGGTCGGAAGCCATCGACAGGCATCGGCGGCTACCTCGAAACCAAGCAGAGCGAGGCCGCGATGGCCGGCGACCCCGGCACCGCGCAGCCGTACCGGCTGGCGTTCCTGACCCCGGCGCTGAAAAACGTGGTGCGAATGTCCGGAACGCCGTCGGTGAGCCTGCGGGTCAAGCTGGACAAGCCAACCGCCAACCTGGGCGTATTGCTCGTCGACTACGGCCAGGACACTCGCCTCAACTCCCGCGGCCCCGGGCAAGGCCTCAAGTTCATCGACGGCAAAGACTGCGTCGGCGAGGGCACGGCCGATGACGACGGCTGCTACCGCAGGGCCGCCGACGACACGGTGACGTCCGGATTCGAGGTGGTCTCCCGAGGAATCATGGACGCGCAGAACCACAAGTCGCTGAGCCGCACGACACCGCTGACGCCGGGCAAGTCGTACCAGATCACCTGGTCGATGTTGCCGCAGGATTACGAGTTCAAGGCGGGGCACCGGCTGGGTCTGGTGCTGACCGGAACGGACGCTGACCTCGGCGACGCCGAAACCGGCACCGGGGCCAAGGTCACCGTCGACCTGGCCGGCACTTCGGTTTCGCTGCCGCTGGTCGCCGGTACGTCCAGCGGGAACTAGCTCGATCGAGCTTCGCGTACGGTCGCGGCCGGCGTGGTCGCGACCGTACGCATGACGTCTCGGCGCGCGTCTGCGGCCGAGGAGTCGCCCGCCCACCAGGCGAGGACCGGCCGAACGGGGCGGACCACGATCAGCGTCAGTCGGCGCGGCTCTGGAACCGGTAGCGCAGGACGCGGCCGCTGTCCCGGCCGCCAAAGCGCGCGCCCAGCCGCAGGCCCAGCCGGGCCGCGGTCGGGAGCTTGTCCACGTCGGGCTGGTCGACGACGTACAGGTCGTCCACGTACTCGAGCCCCGCATGCCAGCCCTCCAGCGCGCGCGGGTCGTCGATGCCCCAGTGCCAGCTCCGCGCGACCTCGCGCAGCCTGCCCCCCATCCACCAGAACCGGCGGCTCCAGCGGACGAGCCTCGTGCTGAAGCAGTCGAACAGCAACTGCCCGTCGGTGAACCGCTCGCAGATCCGCTCGATCAGCCGCCTGCCCTCCTCCTCGTGCAGGTACATGGTCAGCCCCTCGAACACGGCCACCGTCGGGCGGTCGGCGGGTATCTCCTCCAGCCACCCCTCATCGGTGACCGAGGTGCCGAGCATCCGGTAGTCCCCGCCGGGGTGGGGCAGCAGCCGGCGGCGCAGGTCGATGACCTCGGGGTAGTCGACGTCCAGCCATCGCACCGACGATGACGGGACCTGCCGGTGTACCCGGGTGTCCAGGCCGCAGGCCAGGTGCAGCACGGTGGCCTGGGGATAGGCGGCCAGGAATTCGGCGGTCCAGCGGTCCAGTTGCCGTGCGCGCAGCGCCAGCATGGCCGCGTCCCACGGTGCCTGCGTACCGGTCTTGCGCCAGTCGTAGTCGATGCGCCCGACCGCCTCGTCGGCGGTGCGGTCACCCAGGATGGAGTGCGGGGCACGGCTGTCCAGCGCCCTGGCGTACAGGGTGGCGAGCATCGTCTTCTGAACAGGGGTGAGCTCGATCTTTTCGCGGTCCATGACGCCTCGTTTCGGGGATGGGGGACGGGTACTAGAAGAACGGCACGGCGACGAGGTTGTAGGTCAGCGCGACCTTCAGGAACGCCACTCCCGCCAGGCCGATCGCCGTGTACGCGAGCCGTCCGCTCCAGCCCCACCAGCCCTTCCACCAGGCGGTGGCCGTGCCCACGAGGACACCGGCGGCCGGAACGAACGTCACGGCCATCACGACCGGCAGGACGGTCAGCGACGGCGAGCCCAGCATGATCTTCTCCGTGAGGGCGTTGCCGTCGGTCATCAGCGACGCGAACCCCGCCAGGAACGCCGTGGCGAGCGCACCGGTGACCCAGGCGGTCAGCCAGGCGGCGCGGGATGCGCGGGAGCGGACGGGGCGCCCGCGCAGCCGCCGTGCGAGCGCGGCCACCGGGACGCCCAGGAAGCAGAGCACCAGCACCAGGGCTCCCGCCCCGAACATCGGCAGGTAGAGTGCCGGGGTGTCGGCCCACTCCAGCTTCTCGTACGCCTCCGCGGGCGTCGCCGACGCGGACAGGATGCCCTTGCCGTCGAAGGCGATCAGGTCCTGGCCGCCGCGCTCCTGGAACAGGCCGGGCCCGGTCTGCACCCAGTGCTGGGTCTGGTGGGCCGGGTCGGGGGTCAGCCCGGTGGTCGTGAGGGCCCCGGCGCCGTCGGCCCGTACGGTCACCGGCGCGACGAGGGTGGAGACCTTGGTCAGGGCGTGGTGGCTGGTGCGGACCGACCGGTACGTCCCGGCGTACCGGGACGCGTCGCCGGCCCCGGTGTTCTGCGGCACGGCCGTCCCGCCGGGGAGGTACCGGTCGATGAGACGATCGATGACGCTCAGGCCGTCCCAGCCGGCGACCGCGTCCGTGCCGTCGCCGTTGAAGGCGACGTAGATGCCGATGCCCTCGTCGGGGAGCAGCGCCATCTGGTCGTGGAAGCCCGGCACGTCGCCGTCCTTGAACAGGACCCGCCGGCCGTTACGCGGGCGCTCCTCGAACTGGTAGCCCATGCCGGGGATCCGCGGGTCCTGCGCGAAGTGATGCTGCTGCATTCGCCGGGCGACGTTCCGGCCAAGCCGGGAGTCGTTCGCCAGCTGGGCGAGCATGAACCGGCCCATGTCGGCGGGGGTCGAGACCGGTCCCGCGCCCGTCGGCGACCACGGCCCGTACTGGCCCTTCTCGGCGGCGTACCCGGAGCCGGCCGGCCGGTAGCCGCGGGCCAGGGTGGCGTCGATCGCGGCCGGGTGCGGCTGGGCGAACGTCGTCGCGCTCATTTTCAAAGGATCCAGGACGTGCTCGTCGACGTACCGCGCGAACGGCTCCCCGGACGCGACCTCGACGAGATACCCGGCCAGAGCAGCTCCGTAGTTGTCGTAGGCCACGACGGTGCCCGGCGGGCGTACCCTCGCCGGCTGCCGCTTCGCCAGGCTCTTGCCGAGGGGTTCGACGTCGGCCGGGTTCGCCCGGGCGGCGCCGACGATGTCGTCGTCGAAGCCCGCCGTGTGGGTCAGGAGGTTCTCCAGGGTGACGGGCCGGCCCGGATAGGTGTCGCGGATCTTGAAGTCGGTGAGGTACCGGTTGACGTCGGTGTGCAGGTCGAGCCGTCCCTGGTCGACCAGCTGCAGGGCGGCGGTGGCGGTGAACAGCTTGGCCATCGAGCCCATGAAGAAGCCGGTGTGCTCGGGGTCCACGGGCCTGCGCCCGGCGACGTCGGCGACGCCGTACCCCCGGGCGAAGACCTGTCGTCCTCCGGCCACCACCACGACCGCCGCTCCGGGGATCCGGTCCTTGGCCAGCAGGCCGGGCACGATTCCGTCCACCGCCGCGCCGACGTCACGCAGCGCGGGCGCGTGCCGGCGCGCCCGCTCGCCGGCGTAGCCCGTCGCGGCCCCTGCGGGGGCCACGGACCCGACGACCAGCGCGCCGGTGAACAGCAGCGCGACGATCTTCTTCAACATTCTCACTCCATCGAGATGCGCCGGTCGGACGTCGATGACGGTTCGGCTACAGCGACGAGAACCAGGTCACGATCTGCGGGATCGACCGGAACGCCGATCCGTTGTGGTCGGTGTCGCCGACGTCGATGAGCGGCGCGGCGACGCCGTGGGCGCGCAGGGCCCGGACGCAGTTCCGGGCGTTGCGGATGGTCACGTCCTTGTCCCCGCGCGCGGCGTAGACGCGGATGGGAACGCGCGGCGTCCAGCTCGTGCAGGTGTCGTCGTTCTGCCGGAGCGCCCGGGCCAGGCCGCCCGTCGGGTGATCGAACCTCGTGATGAACGCGGGCGTGAGGAGTTCCCGGGGCGTGGCGGGCAGGCCGGTGACGATCTCCGCCGGGGTGTGGTCGCCGTCGAAGAGCGTCTCGACCGTCGCGCTGTACGGCTTGCGGAACGCCTCGGACGGGTCGGCGTAGAGGTGGTGCAGCCGGTTCATCGACGTCAGCCAGTACCCGAGGTAGAAGGTGACCTCTCGGGGGTCGAGCGACGTTCCGTGCAGCCCTTCGGGGATCTCGGCGTGCTCGACGTCGTACGGCCCGCTGACCGGCGCGAGTGCGGCCAGCCGTCCCTTGGCCTGCAGGGCGCGGCCCAGGGCCATCGTGGCCGCGCCGCCCTGGGAGAAGCCGGTGACCCGCACGCGCCTGTCCAGGGTGCGCCCGTGCCGAGCGGCGACCTTCTCCGCCGCGCGCAGCATGTCGAGGGAGGCGCTCGTCTCGGAGGCATGGTCCATGTACGGGTGGCGGCCAGGGCCGAGTCCCAGCCCGAGGTAGTCCGGCGCGACGGTGCCGAACCCGGCCCCGGCGAACAGGACCGACGCGGCGCGGTCGTAGCTGCCCGCGTCCACCGTCGCCGCGGCCTTCTTCGTCGCGTTGGTGCCGTGTTCGTAGACGACGGTCCGCAGCCGGTGGTGCTCGCCGCGGGGGAGCACGACCAGGCCGCTGGCGGTCGTCGGCCGGCCGTTCACGGCGACGGTCCGGTACACGACGCGGTACGCCTCGACCCCGTACTCGGGCTTCGGCGAGCCGAAGTTCATCTTCGCGAGGTATTCGGCGGTGCGTGCCTTCGACATGGTCGCGACGCGGGTCGTGGAGACGACCTCGCCGCGCGTCGGCGCGATCGCGTGAGCGGGCGGCACGGAGGCGAGTGCGAGGACGGCGGCACAGGCGGTGCCGAGTGCGACGCGGGTGGCTCCGAAAGGCGTTCTGGTCATGACATCGACGATCTCCGGACGGGCGTGGACGCCACCAGTGCCGGGCACACGGACCTGACATGGAGAACGCATGATCCGGACAGGTAACTAAAATCACGACGTGGTGATCATCGTCGTGGTCCTCGTCGGCGTGGCCGTGGACCCGTGGCTGATCCACCCGAGCGTTCCGGCGATCCTGATGCTCGGCCTGCAGGTCCTCCACTGCCTGCCGGAGACGAAGCCGCTCCGTGGCCGGTGGACCCTCGTCGCCCAGGCCGCGCTGTTCCCCTGGGCCGGGCCGCCGGGCTTCCTCGCCGCCTCCGTGCTGCTGATCGTCAGGGGCCGGGTCCGCTGGGCGCTGTTCGCCGCCGTCGTGGCCGCCGCCGGGCTGATGAACCTCGGCGACGTCTACGCCTGCGCCAACGCCATGGGCAACGCCCTGGCGATCGGGGTCACCGTCTACGGCCTCACGAGGCTCAGCGACCTGCGCGCCGAACTCCGCGCCGCCCGCGGCGAACTGGCCGCCGAATCAGTCGCGGGCGAACGCGAGCGGTTCTCCCACGACCTGGACGCCGCACTCGGGTCGGCCCTATCGGAGATCGTCGACCTCGCCGCGCAGGGGCGGACCCAGGAGATCCTGAGCCTGGCCCGGCAGACCGCGGTGCGCGTCCGGACCACACCCGCCGCCCCGACCGAGCCGCCACCCACCGACCTGACGCCCAGGCTCGCGCTGCCGATCGTCGTCGCCGCACACCTGGAGTACCTGGCCGTCGGCGCGATCGCGGTGTGGGACGCGTCTCCGCCCACCCTCTTGCTGGCCGCCGGTCTGGGCTCCCTCGTGGTCATCATCGCGCTGTCCGTCTACCACTGCCTGCCGCGGCCTCCCGGCGTACGGCCCCGCCACGCCCGCTGGACGCTGCCCGTCCAGACCGTGCTCGCCTGCCTGCCGCTCCTGAGCCCGGGCGCTCCCGAGCCCAGGATGGTCGGCTTCGCCGCGGGCTCGATTCTGATCATCATCGGCGGACGGCTGGCATGGCCGCTGTTCGGGGCCGTCGTCCTGAGCGTCCCCGTCGTCCTGCTCGCCCGTTCCGTCCCCCTGGGGAAGGCCGCGTCCCTGACGCTCGACACGGTGACCATCGCGTTGATCTTCTACGGGCTGGCCCTGCTCACCGGGCTCGTCCACGAGGTGCGGGAGGCGCGCCTGGCACTCGCCGCGATGGCCCTGGCCCGCGAGCGGCGACGCATCGCCCGGGACGTGCACGACCTGCTCGGGTACGGTCTGTCCGCCATCATCGTCAAGGCCGAGTTGGCCGAGCGAGACCCCCACCGGAGCGAACGCGAGCTGGCCGACATCGCACTGACCGCTCGCCGGGCCCTGGGCGACCTGCGCGCCATCCCGGGAGACGACCCGCGAATGTCCCTCCGGACGGAGCTGGCCTCGGCGCGCGACGTCCTCATCGCCGCGGGGATCGCCGTACGCGTCGGGGCGTCCCCCGACGGCCTGCCGGAACCGGTCGACGCGCTGCTGGCGACCGTGCTGCGCGAGGCCGTCACCAACGTCCTTCGACACAGCCGGGCCCGTACCTGCTCCGTGGAGGTGTCCATCGCCGACGGCACAGGCCGTCTCCGCGTCACCAACGACGGCGTGCCCGAGACGACGGCGGAGCCGGGCGGGCAGGGGGTCCGCAACCTCACCGAACGCGTGACGGCGATGGGCGGCCGGCTCACGGTCGGCCCACGCCCGGGGGAGGAGTACGAGCTCCTGGTCCTACAGCCAGTCGGCCTCGGTGGCGATCCGGACCGCGTCGATGCGGTTGCGGGCGTCCAGCTTGGTGACGATCGCCCCTAGGTAGTTGCGCACGGTGCCCTTCGTCAGGTGGAGCCGTGCGGCGATCTCCGAGAGCTCGGCGCCCTCCCCGGCCAGCCGCAGGAGCTCCACCTCTCGCGCCGTCAGCGGGTTCGGCCGGGCTTTGATCGCCGCGGCGGCCAGCGGCGGGTCGATCACGAACTCTCCGGCGGCCACCCGGCGGATCGCCTCCGCCAGCTCGGCGGGCGGCGAGTCCTTCACCATGAACCCTCGGACCTGGGCGGTCAGCGCCCGGCGCAGAATCTCCGGGCGGCCGAGCGCCGTGAGGATCAGCGCGCGGCAGTCCGGCAGCCGGTCGGCGAGCGCCGTGGCCGCCGTGAGCCCGTCGACACCCGGCATGTCGACGTCCAGCACCGCGACGTCCGGCCGGTGCTCGAGCGCGGCCGGGAGCACGGCGTCACCCCTGGACACCTCGGCGACCACCTCGATGTCGGGCTCCAGATCCAGCAGCGCGATCAGGGCACCGCGGATGAGATGCATGTCCTCGGCCAGGAGTACCCGGATCATGCCCACTCCCCGATAAGTCCGCGCAAGGGTCCCAGACATCATCCTGCCGGGCGGAAGCTCCCGACACTCGGACGATAGGGCGATGCGCATACCTGTGGGAGCACACGTCGCACCGCGATCAAGCTGTGACCTGCACTCATCGCCTGTCTCAGCAGCTGCGAACGCGATCAGCCCTGCCAGAATGGCCGAGTGACCCATGCCCACGTCGTATACGCGCATCCCAGTGAGCGGAGCTTCACACATGAAGTGCTCGACGCCTTCCTTCGCGGGCTTGGCGACGCCGGACACACGCACACGGTCTCCGACCTCTACGCGATGGGGTTCCGCCCGGAGCTGACACGAGAGGAGTACGAGCGCGAATCCGGCCACCGGCCCGACACGGGAGTTCCCGCCGACGTGGCCGCCGAGCATGCAAGACTCGATGCCGCCGATGCATGGGCGTTCATCTACCCGGTGTGGTGGGCCGACTGTCCAGCACTGCTCAAGGGCTGGTTCGACCGCGTGTGGACGGTCGGCTACGCATACAAGCCTGCGCGGCTGCCCGTGGTACGGAAGGCGTTCGCGCTGTGCACGGCTGGATACAGCATCGCCGAACTCGAATCGTCGGGTTGCTACCAGGCGATGAAGACCGCCATGCTCACCGACCGAATCGGCGAGCGGGCCAAGTCGAGCGAGTTTGTCGTGTTCGGTGGTTCGGTAATGCGCAATGACGCGGGCGACGACCACCCGAGGCGCTGGGCGGACCTCAGGGCGGAACACCTGGCGCGGGCGGCCGAGCTGGCACGCTCGATCTGAGCATGGGCGTTGGTATACCTGCGAGAGGACACGCCACAGCGCCATCATGCTGTGACCTGCGCTTTCTCTCCAGCCGTCTCAGCATCCGAGAACGCAATCAGCCCTGGCGATCTCGTCGCCGGGGCCTTCGCCGCGTCCGTTCGCCACAACCGGCGGATGGACTGAAATGGCGTCCCCTCGGCTGTTGCCGGGGGACGCTTTGCATTTCAGCCCCTGAGGCACAACGTAACCGACCGGAGAGGTCGGGCCGCAGGGGACCGCTGTGGCAGTCGAAACGACGTCCGATACCGCGGGTCAGGAGTGTACGGCGGCGGTGAACACCTTCAGGCGGTTGTCCTTGGGCAGGGTGATGGACGTGACGGTCTTCGATGCCCCGGTGTCGATGGTCAGTCCGTAGAGGCTGACGTCGTGGGGGGTGTTGTTGCCGGGCTTCTGGTTCCATGTCGTTGTGGCGACCAGGCTGCCGCCGGGCGCCGGGCTGTTGTCGTACCAGTCGGCCACATCGATCGGGACCAGTTCATTGGTGCCGTCGGTGTAGTTGACCTGGAGAAACGCGAGGACCTCCCCGTTGCTGGCAGCCGTCAGCAGAGTGATCTTGTGTCCGGTGCCGTCGACGGTGAGTGTCTGGCCTTCTGCCGACACCGCGTCGGGCGTGCCTGGTGCCTGGGACGGGAAGGTGAGCCGGGTGCCCTCGACGGTGACCGGATCGCCGGGGGTGATGTCGTGCTTGGCGAGGGCCTGGGCGGAGTAGCTGTTGCCGGCCCCGTCGAAGTTGCCCACGCCCGGGTTCGAGTCGTCGGAGACCGCGGCGTTGTTCACCGCCGAGGCGAAGGACTGGCCGGGTGGTGCCTTCGGCAGCGATCCGGGGTTGTCGGTGCTGATGGAGAACAGGTTCAGGTTTCCGACGGTCGGCATGGTGACGTAGGCGAGGGTCTTGCCCGCCGGCAGCGGATAGACCTCGCCATAGAGACTGACATCGTGCTGGCCGATGCCGCCGCTGGGCGGTTGGTTCCACTGGCCGGTCGCCACGATGGAGCTCAGGCCGGTCGGGGCGTTGCTGTACCAGTCGGAGAAGTCGATCGGCACGTCGGTCGAGGTGCCGTCGGTGAAGGTTGTCTTGAGCGTGCCGCGGGCGGCTCCGTTGTGGGCCGCGCCGAGGACCACCAGGGCCTTGCCGGTCCCGCTGACCTTGATGACCTGTCCGGACGAGCTGACCGCGTCCGGGGTACCGGGGGCTTGTGAGGGGAACGCCGTCGTGGCGGTGCCTACCTTCACCGTGCCGCCGGGGGTCACGCCGTCGGCCGCGAGGCTCTGCGCCGAGTAGCTGTAGCCGCTGCCGTCGAAGTTGCCCGCACCGGGGTTGCCGTTGTCAGAGACGCCGACGGTGTCGGCGGCGGCCGTCACCGAGGCGTACGGCACGTTCGGGTGCTGCGTTCGCGTGACCGACGTGCTTCTTCCGTTCACCTGTCCGCTGAGGGTGACCGAGAAGTCGGCCGGCCCGGCCTTGGCGCCTGCCGGCACTGAGACCTGGAAGGTCTGCGTCGTCCGCCGGCCCGCCGGGAGCGCCTTGATGTCGCCCTGCTGCGGGGTGACCGACCAGCCGGCCGGCGCGGTGACCTTGAGTGCGCCCGAGGTGAGCGTGAAGTCGGACAGGTTGCTGACCTTGGTCGTCACCGTGTAGGTGGTCCCGGGCTTGGCGAGGCCGGACAGCCCGGAGACGTCTGCGCGCACCGGACCGTCGGTCTTGTTGACCTTGTACGTGGCGTGCAGCGGCAGCGACGCGGACGAGCCGCCGACCGCGATCGGGTAGGAACCGTCCTGGACGGTGAAGGCCTGCGCGCCGCTGTCCCAGTAGGACAACTCTCGCGGGTTCACCGTGAGCGTGACCGTCTTGGTCTCGTGCGGGGCGAGCTGGACCTTGCCGAAGGCGCCCAGTTCCTTGGGCGGCGTCGGCGCCAAGGTGTCCGGCTTGCTGACGTACAGCTGCGGCGCTTCGGTTCCGGCTCGGTCGCCGGTGTTAGTGATCTTGAATGAGGCGGTCACCGGATCAGTGGAGTTGCCCGAGGAGTGCTGCAGCTGCAGGTCGCTGTAGCGGAACCCGGTGTAGGACAGGCCGTGGCCGAACGGGAACAGCGGGGTCTCGTCGTGCTTGTCGTACCACCGGTAACCGACGTAGACGCCCTCGGAGTAGGAGCCCTCGAGATTGACGCCGGGGTACTGCGCCGTGGTGCTGACCGGCGTCTGCGTGTCGCTCTTGGGCCAGGTCTGCGGCAGCTTGCCGGAGGGGTTCACGTCGCCCCACAGCAGTTGCGCGGTGGCCGCACCACCCCGGGCGCCCGGGTACCAGGTCTGCAACACGCTCTTGACCTTCGTCAGCCAGGGCATCAGCACCGCCGAGCCGGTCTGGAGCACGACCACCGTGTGCGGATTGGCCTCCGCCACCGCGTTGATGAGGGCGTCCTGGTTGTTCGGCAGGCTCAGGTTGGACCGGTCGCCGCCCTCGGACTCATAATCCCTGACGAACACGAGGGCGGTATCGGCCGACTTCGCGGTCGCCGCGGCCTGATCCAGGTTTGATCCGTCCGCGTACGCGACGGTGGCCGCCGAACCGGCGCGGGAGACGATGGCGTCGTAGGCGTTGTCCACCGACAGCGGGGCGACCTGGCTACTACCGCCGCCCTGCGCCGAATTCTTTGCCGGGTCTCCGATGACCGCGATCTTGTGCGTCGAGGAGTCCAGGGGGAGGGCCTTGTCCTCGTTCTTCAGCAGCACCGCGCCCTGGGCCTCGATCCGCTGAGCGGCCGCGTTGTCGGCGCCCTGATCGATCGGGCTGCGGGCGGTCGGGTCGCGGTCGAACAGCCCGAACTTGAACAGCACGGTGAGCGTCTCGCGCACCCGGGCGTCGATGTCGGCCGTCGTGATCGAGCCCTTCTTCAGCGCGGCCTGCACGTTCGGCAGGGTGTTGTACACCCCGTCCGGCAGCTCGACGTTCAGCCCATCCTTGATCGACGTGGTGGCGTGCGTGGCCGGGTAGTCCGATACCACGAAGCCGGTGAAGCGCAGCTGCGAGCGCAGCGACCCGAGGGTGTCGCTGTTGTCGCAGGAGTACACATCGTTGATCTTGTTGTAGGAGCACATCACCGAACCGGGCGTGCCGTCGGCGACGGCCACGCCGAAGTTCTTCTCGTAGATCTCGTGCAGCGTGCGGTCGTCCATGTTGGCCGACACGCGGTCCCGGTTGTTCTCCTGGTTGTTGGCCACGTAGTGCTTGAGCGTGGCGATCACGCCGTGGCTCTGGATGCCGCGAACGTCCGCGCCGGACATCGTGCCGGACAGGTAGGGGTCCTCGCTGTAGTACTCGAAGTTGCGGCCGTTGACCGGAACGCGCTGGATGTTCTGCCCGGGGCCGAACACCTGAGCCTGGCCGAGCGCCCGGGCGTCGCCGCCGAGCACCGAGCCGTAGTCCTCGGCGACCTTGGGGTCGAAGCTGGCCGCCTCGGCCGACGGCGACGGCAGCTCGGTGCTCTTGTCCGTATTGTCACGCACACCGGCCGGGCCATCGGTCATGGTGATACCGGGAACGTGCAGCCGCGGAATCGGCGCGATGTATCCGACGGTGGAGACCGGGGACCCCCCGGACCCGTGCAGCATGTTCACCTTGTCGGCGAGAGTCATCGCCTTGAGCAGTTCGTCCGCCCGCGTCGACGGGCTCTGCTTCGCGTTCATCCATGGCTGGTCGTCGGCCGACGAGGACTGTACGGGGAGGAGTAGCCCTCCGCAGGCGATCGCCACACTGGCGACCACCGTGATCAGGCGTTGGGGTCGACCACGGGGGGGACGCGATCTGGTCATGATTCGACACACATCCTTTGTTCGGTTGATTCAGCGGATCCGCCAGGTAGGCGTGATGGAGGTCGTCGTGGAGGGGGTGCGCACCTCGGCCGGGGGCGTCCGGGCACACCCAGCCGAGGTGGACGGTCGGTGACGCTCGGGTCTGATCGGCCTGCTACGCCGTGCCATCGATCACGGCGATCGCGGGGTGGCAGGGGCCGGGCCCGACGTGGTTACCGCTAGCAGTGCGTGGCGTCGCCTGCCGGGTGCCTGGTGGGCACCTGGAGCGCCGTGCCGGGCGTGACCTGGCGCACGCCGCTGCCGGCGACCCGCACCGGGAGCGGCGGGCCGGAGCGCAGGGTGAGCTTCGTTGTCTGCCGGCCGACTGACAGGTCGAACGTCCGCCCGTGCCACTTCACTCTCGTGATGTCGAGGCCTGGCACCTGCGGTGGGAGGAAGGGGTTGACGGTGATCGCGTCGGTTCCCCAGCGCAGTCCGGTGAACCCGTACATGAACTCCTGCAGGTAGCCGCCTTCGCCGGTGGTGAAGGTGAACGCTCCGCCGTTGCGGGTCTCGTACCACTGGTTGAACGGTGCGGCCAGGTACGGGTCCGCGCTGTTGCGCAGGTAGGTGTAGACCGTGCAGCCGGGTGATCCGAGGGCGGCGCCGTTGATGGCGGCGATCGCGTCGGTCATGGACGGGCCGTTGGGGTCGGTGTGCTGTTTGTAGTAGTCGAGGTCGTTCTGCGCCAAGCTGGGCGACATCGGGACACCCCAGGGGTACTGCAGCAGGGTGACGTCGGCCTGCTTGACGGTCTGGTCGGTGTAGCCGTCGTATTCGGGGTGGATGCCGGCCTTCGCGTCGACCGGTATCTTCAGGCCGTCCGCGACCGTTTTCCATGCCGGGTCGGCGGACCGGCCGAGGATGCCGGCCGCCTGGATCGCGATGCGCAGCGACGCCTGCGCGCCCGCGTTGGTGGTCGCGCTGTTGTCGACGTTGTCGTGGTATTCGTCCGGGCCCATGACGTTGTTGATGTCGTATCCGCCGGCCGGATCGGGCTCGGCGCGTGTGGCCCAGTAGTCGGCGATGTCTTTGAGCACCGGCCAGGCCTTGTCTCGCAGCCAGGCGGTGTCGCCGCTCGCCTCGTAGTACTGCCACTGGGCAAGGGCGATGTCGGAGTCGATGTGGATCTCGCTCTTGCCCTCTGTATTTCCCGGCGGGATGGTCTCCTTGCCGGTCAGCGCGCTCTCCCAGGGAAACTTCGCGCCTTTGATCGGGCGGTCGGGAGTGGACAGCTTCGCAGCCTCGGCCTCGGCCGCGGGCAGCAGCTTCTGCCGATAGGTGTTCGCGCCGACCGCGATGTCGGGGTACTGGGCGAGCAGCGACGGGTACATCCAGGTCTCCATGTCCCAGAACACGTGACCGTTGTAGCCGTCGGAGGACAGCCCGCCCGGGCTGGTGCTCCAGGTGACGCCGGCACGCATGCTCGCGAGCAGATAGAACATCGACGCGTGGATCCGCGCGGTCATGGCGGTGTCACCGGGGATGGAGATGCTCGCCTGCCACAGGCGTGACCAGGCGTCGTTGTTACGGGCGAGGGCGTGCTGGTAGCCCCCCGCGGTGGCGCGGGCGGCGGTGTCCGCGGCGGCCTGCTGCGGGGTCGCGGCCTCAAGCGACCGGTCGGTGTCGACACTAGAGGCCACACCCACGTACTTGGTGATCCGGTACGGCTTGTCCTTGCTGACGGGGAAGGCCGCACTCTGCCCGGCGCTGCCGTCGCCAGGTGCGGCGATCGCCTCGGTGGGCACGGTCTTGTCGTTGATGCGCAGCACGGAGTTCAGCCCGGCGGTGGCAAGTTTCCCGTCGCTCACGACGGTCTGTGACAGCGTCGCGGTCTTGCCGTCCACGTGCGGGTCCGTGGTGGAGGCGTGGTTCAGCCCCCGGCCGTCGAACTCATCCACCACAGTGGCTGTTCCGCTCCAGTGCGGCACGACCTTCACGCTCACCGTACCCAGATGGCCCTCCGCACGGTTGGCGTTGACCTCGTAGGCGAAGCTCGTCGTGTCACCCGCGGGCGAGGTCCAGTCGAACGACGTGGCCAGCACACCGGTTCGCAGGTCCAGCGACTGTTTGTAGTTGCCCGTGGTGCCGACCGTGGCGGGGGCGATCTTCGTCGGCGGCTGCCCGCCGTCCGGATACAGCGCGAGGTAGTCCACGTTCACCCGCGCCGTGTCACCTTCGGCGACGGTGATCTCGAGCGTGTTCGCGCCCGCCTTCAGCGTCACCGGCACGGTCACCACCGCCCAGTCGTCCCAACTGGACAGGCTGGGCACGGTCAGTTGCTGCAACACCCCGTTCACGCCGAGATGAATCGTCTGCGGGCCGCCGCTCCCATTGCCGTACCGCACGGCCAGCGTCGCCTTGCCGGCCGGCGCGTCACGGATCGCGATGACGTCGGTGCCGCCGCCCGTCGGCGTGTTGTTGGTGTTCAGACCGGCCAGGTAACCACCGGCGATCGAGCCGGGATGAGACGTCTCGACGAATGCCCCGCCGGAGATCTGCCCGTACCGGGTCGGGCACAACTGGTCGAACGCACACGACCAACTCCCCGGCGTGCCATAGACGCCGCCGCTGCGGCCGAAGCCGAGCGTGGTCCAGCTCGGCAGGCTGGCCCGCCGCTCGTACTGCCCGGCGGGAGCGGCATAGAAGCCGGCGAGCTCGGACTGGGTGACGATCGGCGTGCTGCTGTACCCCTCGCCCGGCGCGGGCACCCGCGCGGCCAGGTAGCCATTGCCGACGAACGTCGGGGAGTAGTTCTTCGAGGTGTCGTTCGTGCTCAGCACCCAGCCCTCGTCGCCGCTGCCGAGACCCGGTAGCGGCGCAGCCGAGGCGGGCACCGCCACCGCGCCGAGCACCACGCAGCCGAGCGCCAGCGCGACGCACGCCGTACTCCTCATCGTCCGCGAGCGGGCAGGTGGACGGATCGCGGGAGACGGCATCGTGGTCTCGGCAGCCCGGCTGCGGCCTCGACCGCCGGACCTGGCACGGTTACCCGGCTTGATCATCATCGATATCGCGGCAGTCGCCACGGCCACGGAACGGATCCAGGCCGACTTGCGACGCCGGGCATCAAGCCTCGGTCTGTCGTCGGCAGACGCGGACGGTAGGGGGCGGCGGGAGCGATCGGGGTGGGAATGCGATCTGGTCATGATGCGACGCACATCCTTGCCCAGGTGATTCGGTGTCCGTCAGGTAGGCGCCTTGGCACGTCAACGTATGATCGGGCTAAATACGCCGTCAAGAGTGAATAGAGCGTGATATTTATTCTTTTCAACGGCATAATGAGCCATGTGGCAACCGATGAACTCCCTCTCGACCCGGCACACGCGACGGAGACGTCCCCGTCGTCTTCGGTCTCCGCGCGCCGGCGACGAACCCATGACCAGGTGCTCGCGGTGCTGGCCGAACACGGCGTCGTGACCCGAGCCGACCTGAGCCGTCTCACCGGACTGTCACGCAGCGCGGTCGGCACCGCAGTGGCGTCGCTGCTCGCCGAAGGACTCATCACCGAGGAGACAACGGCCGACTCCGGCACGGCCGGGCGGGGACGACGGCCGACGGTGATCGCCTTGCGGCGCCGACCCGGGATCGTGCTGGCCCTCGATTTCGGGCACTCCCATGTCACGGCGGCGATCGCCACGACGACCGGCCGGTTGCTCGCCGAGTCCTCCACCACGCTGGACGTGGACAGCCGGCCGGAACGAGCACTGGACGCGGCGGCCACCCTGGCCCGCGAGATCCTGCGGACGACAGATCACACCGAAAGCGAGATCGTCGGCATCGCCGCCGGGATCCCCGGCCCTCTCGACATACGCACCCAGGTCGTACGCGCTCCCACCATTCTGAGCGAGTGGATCGGCCTCAGTCCGGCAGAGGAACTAGGCCGCCGGTTCGGCCACCCGGTGAGCGTCGCCAACGACGCCGACATGGGAGCCCGCGGCGAACACACCTTCGGCGCCGCACGCACCGTGGACGACTTCCTCTACGTCAAGGCATCACACGGCATCGGCGCCGGCCTGGTACTGGCCGGACGTACCTACCCCGGATCGACCGGCATCTCGGGCGAAATCGGCCACACTCGGCTGCAGGGCGCCACCAACCTGTGCCGATGCGGCAACCGCGGCTGCCTGGAAACGGTCGTGTCGATCACCGAGGTACGCGACCAACTGGCACACGTACTGTCGTCGGCCACCGAACCGGCCACCGAACCCGACGCCCTCCCACCACTGGCCGAGCTCGCCGCCCAACCCGCCGCCGCCCGCGTGATCACCGACGCCGGACGCACCATCGGCATGGTTCTGGCCGACCTCGTCAACTGCCTCAACCCGGCCGCGATCATCCTCGGCGGCGAACTCAGTGCGGCCGGCGCACCCTTGGCGGCCGGCGTCCGCGAGTCCATCGACCGATACGCCCAACCGGCAAGCGCACAGGCCGTCACCGTCCAGACCAGCCGGCTTCAACAACGCTCCGAACTGTTCGGCGCCGTGGCCACCGCGATCCAGCAATCCACAACCTGACAGGCGGGCGGATCTCGAAGCCCATCGCTCCCCTGGGAAGGGGTGTTGCGACGACTCCTAGAACCGAAGAGTGAAGGTCCGGGGGCTTCACGTATCTGACTTCCATCCACGACGACGGCGGCGCTGAGCGCGGCGAGAGCCTCGCCGACACGCCTGGCTGGAGCAGTGGCGAGGCTGGTTAGGCCGGCGGCGACCAGACGTAGGGGGTCGTGGTGGTGACGGGGTTGAAGCCAAGGCGCTCCAAGATGGGGCGACTGTCGTCAGAGGCGTCGACCTGCAGGTACTGGTAGCCGTGCTCGGCGGCCAAGCGCGCCCGGACGGCCACGAGCGTCCGATAGATACCGAGGCCTCGCCACGCCTTCAGTGTCGACCCGCCCCACAGGGACGCGAAGACCCCGTCCTCGCGGAGGACCACCCAGGCGGCCGCGACGACCTGGCCGGCGGCCTCCGCCGTGAAGATCGCCAGCCGGTCGGAAGCGGCGGCCAGCCTCCCGGCCAAATGGTCACCGATGAAGCCGCAGTCGCGCCCCCACACTTGTGACTCCATCGCCACGATGGCGGGGATCGCCTCGCCGCCGACCCGGCGGATCACCACGCCGTCGGGAGCGGGAGGTGCGGCCGGCATCGCGGTGATGCGGCCGATCACGACCGTCTCGGTGGGCTCGGCGACGAATCCTGCGGCTCGCAGCCGATCGGGCAGGTTGCTGGGAAGGTCGTGGCCACGGGCCTTCCACTCGACAGCCTCGCCGCGTGCGCCGAAAAAGGTGATCTGCGCGGCGATGAGAGCGTCGACGTCGTGGTCGGACAAGTCGCGCGGACCGGTGACGAATCCGCGATGCTCTCCGACGACCCGCAGCAGCGGACCGTCCTGCTCGATCCATGCGCCTAGCGCGGGAACGCCCGTCCCGCGCAGATGCTCGTCATAGGCGGCCAGAAGATCCTCACTCACCTGGCCGAGAGTAATGACCCATGCATCCAAGCGGCGATCACTTTTCTGCGCCTCGATCGACCCAGGATTGATGAGAGTTTCTTAGCCGGCAGCGTGTTCTCGGGCGCGGGTACCCCGAGACGGGGCCGGAGCCGTACGGCGACGAGATGCCGCTGCGCTGGTCAGGGGCGCGCCGGGCCGGTGCCCGCGCCGGATGCGGTGATGGCGTCCGCGATCTCGGCCAGGTCCGACGGTGTCAGTTCGACGGAGCCCGCGCCGATCCACCCGTCGACCTGGGCGGGCCTGCGGGCGCCGACGATCGCGCCGGTGACGCCGGGCCAGGACAGCGTCCAGGCGATGGCGACCTCCGCGACCGTCGTCCCGTGCCGCTCGGCGATGGGTCGTAGGGCGTCCGCCACCTGGAGGTTGGCGGTCAGGCCGGTGGTGAAGTCATGATGGGCGGCGCGCCAGTCGTCCGCGGGCAGGTTCGCTACACGCTCGGCGGAGAAGGCGCCGGTGAGCAGTCCGGACTGGAGCGGGGAGTAGACGATCACACCGGTGCCGTGGGCGGCCGCCCAGGCGATCTCGACCGCGGCGGACCGGTTGATCGCCGAGAACGGCGGCTGGATGGCGTCGACGTGGGCGAGCCGTTCGGCGGCCTCGAGTTGTTCGACCGAGTGGTTGGACAGCCCGATGGCCCGGACCTTGCCCTCGGCCTTCAGGTCGGCCATCGTCTGCCAGTACTCCTCCAGCGGCGTGGCGTCGGGGGAGACGGCGTCGCTGCCGTCGCCCGCGACCTCGATCGACGTGCCGGTGTCCGGCCAGTGCACCTGGTACAGGTCGATGTGGTCGACGTTCAGCCGCCGCAGCGAGTCCTCGACCTCGCGGCGTACGTGCTTCATGGTCCGGCGGGGTGCCGCCTCCGGGGCGTCCGGGTCCCAGACCAGCCCGGCCTTGGTGAGGATGTACGGCCGGTCGGCCTCGGGCAGGTCCGCGACGGCCTTGCCGACGAGTTCCTCCGAGTGGCCGAGGCCGTAGTAGGCGGCGGTGTCGATCCAGTTGACGCCCGAGGTGATCGCGTGCCGGATCGCGGTGATCGACTCGGCGTCGTCGGTGGCGCCCCAGCCGAAGCGCCAGCCGGAACCCGCGACCGCCCACGAGCCGAACCCGACGCGGGTGATGTCCATGCCGGTCGTGCCGAGGGCGCGGGTGGGAAGGTGAACCACGGTGACGTGCTCCCTGAAGGTGTCCGGGCGGACGCCCGGCGGCCGGAACCTTTCCGGCACGCACCACTGTCGTCGCGGGACGTCGGCCCACCCAGTGCTCTCCGCAACCTGGGTCTGGCAGAACCAGGCTCACACGCTGGACCGCTCCACATCCTCCCGCTGTACGTTTCTGGGACGGCGTTCTCGATGTGGAATGAGGAATCGCGTGCACATTGTCCGTTTCGTTGCGGCCAGTGGCGACCGTCCGCTGGTGGGAGTCTCCGACGGGTCGACCGTCACCGAACTGGGCGAGACCCTCGGCGAGCTGCTCCGGCTCCCGCTGGCGGAGCTGCGGGATCGCTGCCGCACGGCCGACGGCCCGCGTCACGACGCCGCCGCCGTACGGACACTGCCTCCGGTGGACGGACGGATGGAGGTCTGGGCGGCCGGCGTCACGTACCGGCGCTCCCGCGAGGCGCGGATCACCGAGAGCGAACGGTCGGCCGACGTGTACGAGCAGGTGTACGACGCCGAGCGCCCGGAGCTGTTCTTCAAGTCCGCCGCCTGGCGGGTGACCGGCGACGGCGAGACCGTCGCGATTCGCTCCGACTCCTCGGTCGACGTGCCGGAACCTGAGCTCGGGCTCGTCCTCAACCGGCACGCCGAGATCGTCGGCTACACCGTTGTGAACGACATGAGCTCCCGGACCATCGAGGGCGAGAACCCGCTCTACCTGCCGCAGGCCAAGATCTACCTCGGCGGCTGCGCGGCCGGCCCCGCCGTCCGGCCCGCCTGGGAGGTGCCCGACCCGTACGCGCTGGAGATCGAGCTCACCATCCGCCGCGGCGGCGACGTCGCGTGGACCGGCACGGCGAGCACCGCGCAGCTGAACCGCAGGCTCGACGACCTGGTCGGCTACGTGTTCCGCGCGGACGTGTTCCCCGACGGCGCCGTCCTCGCCACCGGCACCTGCCTGGTCCCGGAGCTGCCGTTCACCCTGGCCGCCGGGGACGAGATCGCCATCGCCATCGCGGAGGTCGGTACTCTCACCAGCACGGTCGTGGCGGGCAACGAGCCGATGGCATGGCTCGCCGACCCGGCCACACCACGGTGAGGATCCGAGGGCGGGACGCACCCGTCCCCGGAAGGTGGAAGACTGGGCCGCGTAGGTGTCGTGGCCGGTCGATGGAGTGAGGAGGCGGCGCGACGTTGGGCAAGCACAGCGCACCCCCCATCGGCAAGACCTGCCCGGTCTGCCGGGGCACCGGGAAGAACAGCGTGCAGCAGGACTGCGGCTCGTGCGGCGGAAAGGGACGGATATGAGCTACCCGCCGGCCGGCTGCAGCTACCAGGTGCTCTACATCGACCCGACGGGGCGGCACGCCGAGTCGCCCCTGTTCGCCGACGAGTACTCCCTGGGCGACTGGTTCAAGGGCAAGGCGGACTCCGGCGAGATCGACCGTGAGGCCGAGGCCGAGGGCCGCCCGGGCGGCTTCCGCATCTACTGCGTGACCGAGGGCCGCCGCATCGAGATCGACCACCTGCATCCCCGGCTCGTCCACGGCCGGCTGAACCGGCCGGCCTTGCGAAGGGCCTGAAACCGCCGGAGGGATGGTTTCGCAACAGCGCCCGCCGTACGCCGGGTCGGCGCCGGGACCCGCCCTGGCACGCGTGATCGTGGTCGTCGTCCTCGCGGCCCTCGTCGACGTCTACCTCTTCGCCGTGCCCTTCCGTGCCGGCGGAGCGGGACGGATCGTCGGGACGGTGGCGGTCACGGTGGCCGTCTTCGTGCTGCAGCTGGCCTGGGTCGTGCCCCGCGCGGCGAGGTTCCGGGGCGCCGCGCTGCTCCTCGTCCAAGCGGTCGTCGCGTACGTCGACGTGCTCGCGTTCGGCACCTCCGTCGGGATCCTCGGCCTGGTCGCCGGATCGGCGCTGCTGGCGTCGTACGCCCTGCCCGCCGTCGCGGCGCTCGGGAGCGCCGCGCTGATCGCCGCAGTGCGGTCCCCGGACGCGGCCGGCGCGGTCGACTCGGCGATCACGCCGGTGCTCGGCGCGCTGGTCGTCTACGGTCTCGTGCGGCTGGCCCACCGGGTCGCCGACCTGGCCGCGGCTCGGCCGGCGCTGACGATGGCGGCCGTCTCCCGCGAGCGGCTGCGCATCGCCGACGAGCTGAACACCGGCATCGGCCGTGGCCTGGACGCCATCACGGCGGGGAGCCGCCGTGCCCTCGACCACCCCGAGGAGATCGACGAGGTCCTGCGCGTGGCCCGCGGTTCGCTGGCCGACGCGCGAGCGGCGGCCGCCGGCTTCCGCGCCATGTCGCTCGCGCCCGAGGCGGCCGCCGCGCGGGCGCTGCTGGCGGCGGCCGGGATCGAGGCGGAGGTGCGCGCCGGGCACGAGGAACCGCTCGGCTCGGCGGGCGCACTGCTGGCCACCGTGCTGCGCGAATCCGTGACCGAGGTCGTACGCCAGAGCACGGCGACCCGCTGTGTCATCGAGACCGCCGAGCGGGACGGGACGGTACGGCTCCGGGTCAGCAACGACGGCCCGCCCACGGCCGCGCGCGGCGAGGAGGGGCTGGCGGACGCCGCCGCGCGGGTCGAGGCGGCCGGCGGCGCGCTGACGACCGGGCTCGGCGCCGACGGCCGGTTCGCGGTGGAGGCGACGATCGCGGCGACGCCGCGGCCCGTCAGCCTGCCCGACCGCACGGCGTACGGCCTGTCGGTGACCCTCCTCGCGGTGGTGGTGACGGGTTTCTGCGTGAAGGCGCTCCTGCAGCTGCCCTGGGGCGTGGACCTGGCCGTGGCCATCGCCGGGATGGGCCTCATCGCGGGCCTGCAGCTGCGCTGGGCGGTCGACGACCGGCCGCGCCACCGGTACGCGCTCATCGCCGCGCAGGCGCTGCTCAGCCTCGCCCCGATCCTGTGGTTCGGCGCGACCTGGATCGGCGCCATGGGCTTCCTCGCCGGCACCTTCCTCGTGGCACTGCCGATCCGGATCGGGGCGCCGCTCGTGGCCGCGACGATGGCCGGAACCGGAGCGATGGCGGCCGCGCTGTCGCTCGGCCCGGCGCGGATCGTCAACTACACCGTGAGCACGCTCGTCACCGGCCTGGTGGTGTACGGGCTGGTCCGCCTCGCCCGGCTGGTCCACGATCTGCGGGCGGCCGGCGAGGAGCTGGCCCGGGCGGCGACCGTCCAGGAACGCCTCCGCGCTGCCCGCGACCTGCACGATCTACTCGGGCACAGCCTCGCGGCGATGCTGCTCAAGTGCGAACTGGCCCGGCGGCTCGGCGAGGTGGATCCGGCGCGGGCCCGCGCCGAGCTCACCGAGGTCGTCGCGATGGCCGAGCGGGCCCGCGCGGACCTGCGCGCCGCCTCCGGCGCCGGCGAGCCGGAGATGTCACTGGAGACCGAGATCGAGTCCGCGCGTTCGGTGCTGACGGCGGCGGGCGTCGAGACCCGGGTCGAACTCGGCCACGGCCCGCTGCCCGGCCCGGCGGCCACCGTGCTGAGCACGGTGCTGCGGGAGGCGGTGACCAACGTGCTGCGGCACAGCTCGGCGCGGCAGTGCGTCATCACGACGACGAGCGAGGACGGGCTGGTGACCCTCACGGTGGAGAACGACGGACTCGACCCGCGGGCCCGGCGCACGCCGCCCGGGTCGGGCATCGGCAACCTCACCACCCGCCTGGCAGCCATCGACGGCACCCTCACCGCCCGCGCCGACGGCACCGGCGGCTTCCGCCTCCACGCCCGCCTGCGACCGGACGCCGAACCCTCCTGATCGCGGGTGGACCCTCCGGTCGCGACCGGACGCCGAACCCTCCGGAGATCGCGCCGGTGCTCCGGTGCCGCGACCCGAACGCCGAGGCGGACGCGGTCCGTCCCCGATTCCGGCCGCGACCGGACGCGAGGATCAGATCCAGCCCATTTCAATGGCGATCCGGGCGGCGTCGGTGCGGTTGCGCGCGTTGAGCTTGTCGACGACGGCGGTCAGGTAGTTCCGTACCGTCCCGGCC
This sequence comes from Actinoallomurus sp. NPDC050550, assembly GCF_040655075.1. Lineage (NCBI taxonomy): Bacteria > Bacillati > Actinomycetota > Actinomycetes > Streptosporangiales > Thermomonosporaceae > Actinoallomurus > Actinoallomurus sp. NPDC050550. The sequence continues at coordinate 143,427 of NZ_JBFAJC010000025.1, forward strand.
GACAGGTGGAGCCGCTCGGCGATCTCCGGCGCCTCGGCGCCCTCGGCCGCCAGCCGCAGGACGTCCGTCTCGCGGGGCGTGAGCGGGTTGTCGGCGAGGTCCCACGCGGTCAGCGCCAGGTTCGGGTCGAGTACGCGCCGTCCCGCGGCGACGGCCCGGATCCCGGCGACCAGTTCGTCCGGCGGCGCGGTCTTCAGCAGGAACCCGCCGGCGTGCGCGGTCAGCGCGCGGCGCAGGTGGCCGGGCTTGCCGTGCCCGGTGAGGATCAGCGTCCGGCACTCCGGGTGCGCCTCGTACACGGCGGCGGCCGCGGTCAGGCCGTCGGCGCCGGGCATGTCGATGTCGAGCACCGCGACGTCCGGGCGGTGCCGCAGCACGGCCGGCAGCACCTCGTCGCCGCGGTCGACCTCGGCCACCACCTCGAGATCCGGTTCCAGGGACAGCAGCGCGGCCAGGGCCCCGCGGACCACGGCGTGGTCATCGGCCAGCAACACCTTGATCACGGGGTCATGTGTACCAGGGGCCCGTCACGGTCCGGGGCATGACGAGATCACGGTCGGCTCGTGATCACGTCTCTGGTCCGGAAAACCCCAGCTCACGAGACTTGTCGGCATGGATGACGTCGTGATGATGAACGCGGTGAGCAAGGTGTACGGGAAGGGTAGGGGCGCGGTCGCCGCGCTCCGGGAGGTGTCGGTCGGCATTCCGCGCGGCCGGTTCACGGCGGTGATGGGGCCGTCCGGGTCGGGCAAGAGCACGTTCCTGCACTGCGCCGCCGGGCTGGACACGCCGACGTCCGGCACCGTACGGCTCGGTGGGACCGAGCTGTCGGGGATGAACGAGACCCGGCTGACGGAGCTGCGGCGCCGGCGGGTCGGGTTCGTGTTCCAGGCGTTCAACCTGGTCTCGTCGCTGACGGTGGAGCAGAACATCACCCTCCCGCTGCGGCTGTCCCGTACCAAGGTGGACCGCGCGTGGTTGAGAGAGATCGTCGCGCGGGTCGGGCTGACGGAGCGCGCCGGGCACCGGCCGGCCCAGCTGTCCGGCGGACAGCAGCAGCGCGTGGCGATCGCCCGCGCCCTCGTGACCCGGCCGGAGGTCGTCTTCGGCGACGAGCCGACCGGGGCGCTCGACACGATGACCGCCCGCGAGGTGCTCTCCCTGCTGCGCGAGACGGTGGACGGGATGGGGCAGACCGTCGTGATGGTCACCCACGACCCGGTCGCCGCGTCGTACGCCGACACGGTGCTGTTCCTCGCCGACGGCCGGATCGCCGACGCGATGGACGCCCCGACGAGCGAGAAGGTCGCCGCCCGCATGACCCGGCTGGGAGCGTGGAACTGATGCTCGGACTGGTCCTGAACACCCTGCGGCACCGCAAGGCCGGGTTCGCCGGGGCGTTCCTCGCGCTGTTCTGCGCCGCCGCGCTCGTCTGCGCCTGCGGCGCCCTGCTCGAGACGGGGCTGCGCGGCACCATCGCGCCCGAACGGTACGCCGGGGCGCCGATCCTCGTCACCGGCGACCAGTACGTCCACCAGGACAAGGTGAAGAAGGGCAAGGTCAAGCACAAGGCCAAGGGCCTCGCCGAGCGCGCCTGGCTGCCGGCCGCGACGGCGGACCGCCTCCGCGCCGTGCCGGGCGTGCGCTCGGTGGTCACCGAGGTGACCTTCCCCGCCGAGATCCCGGGCGCCGCGCCGGGGAGTTCGTACGGGCACGGCTGGGAGTCGGCCGCGCTGACGCCGTTCACCCTGGCGGCCGGCCGCGCGCCGTCCGCAGCGGACGAGGTGGTGGTCGACGCCGCCACCGCGCGTACGGCCCGGCTGCACGTGGGCTCGCGCGTACCCGTCACCTCGGCCGCCTCCACCGGCGTCCACCGGGTCGTGGGCGTCACCCGCGAGGCGCTCCCGCACCAGACGGCGGTCTTCTTCTCGACCGATGAGGCGCGGCGGCTCGCCGGACGCGCCGGGGCGGTCAGCGCGATCGGCGTCTTCCCGGCGGCCGGGGACACCGCGGACCGGGTCGCCGCCGCCCTCAAGGGGACGCCTGCGACCGTGCACACCGGCGCGGACCGGGGGCGGGCGGAGTTCTGGGACGCGGAGAAGGCCCGGATCAAGCTGATCAGCATGGGCGGTGCGCTCGGTGGCACGGCGCTGCTCGTGGCCATCCTCGTCGTCTCCGGGACGTTCGCCCTCTCCATCCAGCAGCGGGAGCGGGAGATCGCGCTGCTGCGCGCCGTGGCCGCGACGCCGCGCCAGATCCGCCGGATGATCGGCCGCGAGGCGCTCATCGTCAGCCTCGGCGCAGGCGCGCTCGGCGCCGCGGCCGGACCCCTGCTGGCGCTCTGGCTGCGCGACCGGTTCCGTGCCCTCGGCGCGCTGCCCTCCACGCTGAACCTCGTGCTCAGCCCCTTCCCGATGTTCGCCGCGGTACTGGCCGCCGTCGTGGCGGCCTGGGCGGCGGCCCGGCTGTCGGCACGTCGTTCGGCCCGGATCCGGCCCGTCGAGGCCCTCGGCGAGGCGGCGATCAGCCGGCGCACCAGTCCGGGCCGGGTCCTGGCCGGCCTTGCGTTCCTCGCCGGCGGCGTCGTGCTCACGCTCGTCCTGTCGTCCCTGAACACCGAGGCGGCCTCCAGCCCGGTCACGATGCTCACCGCGATCGTGTGGACCGTCGCCGTGTCCCTGCTGGCGCCGGTGATCGCTCGCGTCACGGTCACGCTGCTGGGCCCGCCGCTGCGAACGTCCCCGATCGGCGGTCACCTCGCCGCCGCGAACCTGCGGAGCCGCTCGCGCCTGGTCGGCTCGGTCATCGCCCCGCTCACCCTCCTGGTGGGCCTGACGTGCACGATCCTGTTCGCCCAGACGACGATGGGCCATGCTGCCACCGCACAGGCGGACGCGGGCACCGTCGCCGCCCACGTGCTCGGCCCGAAGGTGCCCGCCGCGGCCGCCGACGCGCTCCGGCGCACCCGAGGTGTCACGACGGTCACCGAGGTCCTGCACAGCACCGTACGCGTCGGGCTGGAGAACTATGGCGTCCAGGGCGTCACGCCCGCCGGGCTCTCCCACACCATGAACCTCGACGTGCGAGCGGGCTCGCCGGCCCGGCTGGACGCCGGCACCATCGCGGTCAGCACGACCGCCGCCGCCCGCCTCGGCGTGCACGTCGGCGACCAGGTCCGCATGACGCTCGGCGACGGCACGCCGTTCGCCCCCCGGGTCGTCGCGGTCTACGGCCGGGGCCTCGGCTTCGGCGACCTGACCGTCGCCCACGACCTCCTCGCCGCGCACGTCGACGACCCCCGCGCCGACACGGTGCTGGTCGCCGGACCGGCGCGAGCGGACGCCCTCCGGTCGGCGGTCCGGCCCTACCCCGGCGTCGCCGTCCTCGACCAGACCGCGGTGACGCAGGCCAGGGCTGCGGCGAACGCCGAGGTGAACTACGTCGCCATGGGGCTGATCATCGCCTTCACCGGCATCGCGGTTGTGAACACCCTCGCCATGGCCACCGCCGACCGCACCCGGGAGTTCGCCCTGCTGCGGATCGTCGGCACCACCCGCCGGCAGGTCATGCGGATGCTCCGCTGGGAGACGCTGGTGGTCGTGTCGACGGCCGTGGTCCTCGGCACGGCCGTCGCCCTGGTCACGCTGGCGGCCTTCGCCGCCGGGATGGTCGGATCGGCCGCGCCGTACGTCCCACCGGCGACGTTCCTCGGCGTCATCGGAACGGCGGCGGTGCTCGCGCTGATCGCGACGGTCCTGCCCGCCCGCCTCGCGCTCGCCGCCCGCCCCGCCGACGTCATCGGCTCACGAGAGTAGGGAGGGCTGCCCGCTCCGCTCAGGTTGGGCACTCCTGATCGCCGGGGTCCTTGGCGATCGCCAGTGGGACACGCTCGCCTGAGGCAGCGAAGCGGGAAGGGACCCGGAAACTGCCGCTCTGCAGGTACGTGCGGATGTGTCCGGAAGCCCTTGCTTCTCCGGTGAATATGAGTTCGATTCTCCAGGGCGATAACGTAAAGCAATGGTATCGTCGCGGTCTGTGAAGGTCGTGGTGCAGGTGAAACTGGCGCCGACGCCTGTGCAGGCGGCGGCGCTGAAACACACCCTGCGCACGGCCAACGAAGCTGCCTGCTGGGTCTCCGGCGTGGCCTTCGAGCGCGGTGTTCCCCGTGAGTACGAGCTGCGCAGACACACCTATGCCGAGCTCAGGGAGCGTGGTCTGGGTGCTCAGGTGGCTCAGCATGTGATCAAGAAGGTTCGGGACGCCTACACCAGCCTGCACGCCAACCTGCGGGCGGGGAACCTGGGCAAGAAGGGTTCCAAGCGGCGGATCAAGGCCGAGTCCAAGCCGATCGCCTTCCGGCCCGAGGCGGCGCAGCCGTTTGATGATCGGTGTCTCAGCTGGCAGTGCGACGCGCAGACCGTGTCGATCTGGACGATGGCGGGCCGGTTGAAGGGCGTGCGGTTCGCCTGCTCCCCGAACGCGCTCAAGCAGCTGATCGCCCACCGCAAGGGCGAGAGCGATCTGGTCGAACGCGACGGCGTGTTCTACCTTGTCGCCACGTGTGAGGTGCCCGAAGCCGAGACCGGTGAGCCGGATGGGTTCGTCGGGGTTGATTTGGGCATCGTCAACATCGCCACCACCTCCACCGGTCACCGGGCCGCCGGACGCAACCTGAACCGTTACCGCAAGCGGCAACTCGCGCTGCGGGCCAAGTTGCAGAAGAAGGGCACCAAGTCCGCCAAGCGGCTGTTGGCCAAGCAGCGCCGGAAGGAATCACGGCGGGCCAAAGACATCAACCACCGCATCTCCAAGACGATCGTGACCGAGGCTGAACGCACCGGACGCGGCATCTCCCTGGAAGACCTCACAGGGATCCGTGAACGGGTACGGCTCCGCAAGCCCCAACGGGTCGCACTCCACTCCTGGGCCTTCGCCCAACTCGCAGACTTCATCGTCTACAAAGCCCGCCGAGCCGGTGTCCCGGTCGTGTTCGTCGACCCCGCGTACTCCTCCCAAGAGTGTGCCGAGTGCGGGCATATCGACCGGCTCAACCGGATCTCTCAAGCCTTGTTCACCTGCCGGGACTGCGGCGTCGTTGCGCACGCGGACCGGAACGCTTCCCGCGTTCTCGCCTCCAGGGGCCAGAACGCGTGGGATGCGGGGCGGACGTCACACGTCC
>NZ_JBFAJC010000026.1:0-138157 GCF_040655075.1 Actinoallomurus sp. NPDC050550
GTGGTGATCGACCGCTGGTACCCCAGCTCCAAGACGTGCAGCGCGTGTGGGCACCTTCTTGCCAAGCTGTCGCTGAGTACCCGGCACTGGACGTGTCCGGGCTGCCGCACCCGGCATGACCGGGACCTGAACGCGGCCAAGAACATCCTGGCGGCAGGTCTTGCCGTGTCTGCCTGTGGAGCTGATGTCAGACACTCGGGGTTCTCCCGGGTGCAGTCGGCACCGAAGCAGGAAAACCCGCGCCGCGAGGCGCGCCGCACAAGCGGCGACCGGTCCTAAGGCCGGTGGGAATCCCTCGGCTTCGGTCGGGGGAGGAAGTCAAGTCGAGAACACCTCTTCGATGCGGTGTCGGCGGTTCTCCATGCGGACGAGGGCCAGGCCGAGGTCGGCGACCGAGTCGCGGACGACGTCGTACGTGGTCTCGCCGGCGATGTCGATGAGCAGCAGGCGGCCGTCCGGGTGGACGCGCAGCCCGGTCGCCGCGAGGTGTTCGCCGAGGCGGTCCATCTCCTCTTCGACCTCGACCGCGAGCACGCCGCTCGCCTGCGTGAAGGCGGCGACCGCCTGCGAGCGCAGCAGGCGCCCACCATCGATGATCACCAGGTGGTCGGCGACCCGCTCCAGCTCACCGAGGAGGTGCGAGGTGACGAGGACGCTGATGCCGAACTGACTGCCGATCCGCCGGACGAGGGCGAGCATCTCGTCGCGTCCGGCCGGGTCGAGGCCGTTGGTGGGCTCATCGAGGAAGACCAGCTTCGGGTCGTGGACGAGCGCCTGGGCCAGCTTGACGCGCTGGCGCATGCCCGTGGAGTAGCCGCCGATCGGGCGGTACCGCTCCTCGTACAGCCCGACGTGGCGCAGGGTGTCGGCGGCGCGCTCCCGCGCCGCGGTGGCCGGCAGGCCGGACACCCGGGCGACGTGCACGATGAACTCGGTGGCGGACATGTCCGGCGGAAGGCAGTCGTGCTCGGGCATGTAGCCGACCAGCTCGCGGATCTTCATGGACTCGCGGGCGATGTCGAAGCCGAGGACCTGGGCCTGGCCGCTCGTGGGTTCGAGCAGGCCCAGGAGGATCTTGATGAGCGTGGACTTGCCCGCACCGTTGGCGCCGACGAGTCCGACGACTCCGGGCTCGATGTCGACGGTCAGCTGATCCAACGCGAGCACGCCGGGGAAGCGCATCGTGAGCCCCCGGGTGGCGATGATGGACATGATCCGAACCTAGTGGAGCGGCGGCGACCACGTCGTCACTCTTCGGCACTATGCCTTGCCCGTCTTTGGGATGATTCGGCGCATCTTTCGGACGGCGCCGTACATGCCGTCAGGCGCTACGTCCGTGCGGTAGGGCGCCGCCGCCTCCTTCGGGCGAGGGCGCCCGGCCCGCTGGCCGCTCGGTGGCCCGGTGATGAAGGCCAAGTCCGCGCGCTCCTACAGCGTCTCTGACTAGCCTAGTGATCCCCGATGTCGCTCAGGGATGTGAGCCAATCGCCTTCGTGCCCTGGTACTGAACGGCGGAAGCCGACAGCCCTCGTGGCACGTCCCTCCGGACGCTAATCGATGAGGTCTGGTGACCCCACCGAGGAGGGTGCCCGACGTCGCCTGGGTACCGGGCGTGCATGTGACATTCTGTCACGAGATCGCCATGGATCGCTAATCCGGCTGGTGAGCCTCGGCCGCACGCAGGGCGAGTACGACCACCTGGTGCCGCTCGAACTGGGCGGCGCGCCGGACGACCCGCGCAACCTGTGGGTCGAGCCGGGGCACATCCCGAACCCCAAGGACTCGGTCGAGCACAAGCTCAACGACGCGGTCTGCTCCGGCCTCGTCCCGCTCGCGAGGGCGCAGCAGGCCATCGCGGTCCGGTGGGTCACAGCGTTCGACGACACCGGCCTGCGGGTGAGCGGCAGCAAGGTGTGCCTGCGCGACGATCCGAGCAGGTGCGCGGACAGCCGGCACGGCGGCAGCAGGGACGGCGACTGATCGACGACGGCGGGCACAGACCGGCGGACCGGGATCGGCAGTGACATTCGTACCGATCCACTGTGGATCGATGGATCTGCCGGGTGACCCCCCGTTCCGGCGAAGCTCGCATCACTGAAGCAAGCCGAGCGAAGGAACGAGCACACGACCATGCGCGCCAAGGGCATCAACTACGACACCGGCTTCTTCCCCGGCGGTAAGAACTCACGAGAGGTCTTCGAACCCGACGTCGTACGACGGGAGATGCGGATCATCGCCGACGACCTGCACTGCACCGCCGTACGGATCTCCGGTGGCGACCCCGAGCGGCTGACCGTCGCCGCCGAGCACGCGGCAGCGGCCGGCCTGGAGGTCTGGTTCGCGCCGTTCCCCTGTGAGCTCACCCCGGAGCGGATGCTGGACCTGTTCGCCGACTGCGCCGAGCGCGCCGAGGCGATCCGGCGCGGCGGTACCGAGACCGTCCTGGTCACCGGCTGCGAGGTCACCCTCTTCGCCGACGGGTTCATCCCCGGCGATGACGTCTTCGCCCGGATCGCGGCCCTGACCTCCGGCGACCCGGCCGTGTACGCGACCTTCGGTGAGCTCCCCGGCAAGGTCAACGCGTTCTTCGCCGAGACGGTGAAGGCCGCCCGCGAGCGGTTCGGCGGCCGGATCACGTACGCCGCCGGCCCCTGGGAGGACCTCGACTGGACGCCGTTCGACATCGTCTCCGTCGACGCCTACCGCGCCGAGGAGAACGCCGAACGGTACGTCGAGGAGCTCCGGTCGCACTTCCGGCACGGCAAGCCGGTCGCGGCTTCGGAGTTCGGCTGCTGCACCTACCGGGGCGCCGCCGCGCGCGGCGGGATCGGCTGGACGATCGCCGACCGCGAGTCGGACCCGCCCCGCCTGAAGGGCGTCTACGTTCGGGACGAGGCCGAGCAGGCGACCTACATGCGCGAACTGCTGGAGATCTTCGAGCGGGAGGGCGTGGACAGCGCCTTCTGGTTCACCTTCGCCGGGTACCAGCTGCCGCACCGCCCGGACGACGCGATCCACGACCTCGATATGGCGTCGTACGGCGTCGTCAAGATGCTGGAGAACGGCCACGGGACCGCCTACCCGGACATGGCCTGGGAGCCGAAGGAGTCCTTCCACACCCTCGCCGCCGCCTACGCGGGCTGATGCCCTCGGCCGTGGAGCGCGCCCACGTCGATCGTCGCGGCCAGCCAGGCCAGCGGCGATCCGGCGGTCCAGGCCAGCCGTGTCCGGCGCACAGCCGGCCGTCGCCCAGCGGCTTGGTCACCAGACCCGGCCAGGGGCCGCCGGTCGCGGGGAACACGCCGACGGCGCCGCCACCGCTCACGATCGCCGCCGCCGTCGCCTGGTCGGCGCCGAAGTACCGGAACCGCGGCGTGTAGCCCGCCCGCTCGCAGGCGATCCGCAGGCTCAGCCCGAGGCCGTCGGAGCGGTCGCCGGGGGCGACCCAGGTCTCTCCGGCCAGATCCTCGAGCGTGATCGCCCGCCGATGGGCCAGCCGATGCGTCGGCGCCAGCCCGACCAGCAGGGGTTCGGTGCCGAGATCCCGGACGCTGAACTCGCGCAGCGAGGGCGCCACCACGTCCGGGAACTCGCCGACGACCGCGAGCGCGATCTTCTCCGTGCGCAGCAGATCCAGCACCGTCTCGGAGCACGACTCCAGGTAGGTCAGCTGCTCATGGCGGGGAAACCGGTCCTGGATCAGCCTGGCGATCCGGAGCACCCACGGCCCGTCCACTCCGCCGAGCGCGATCGCCTCCGGCAGTTCGGCCGGCCGGGCCAGGGTCCTCGCCGTGGCGACGAGGTCGCCGAAATCGTCGAGGAGCTCCCTCGCCCGGCCCAGCACGTGCATGCCCAGCTCGGTCGGGACGACGCCGTCCGCCCGGCGGCGGAACAGCGGCCCGCCGAAACCCTGCTCGATCCGCCTGAGCTGCGTCGTCAGGCCGGACTGCGCGATCTTCATGCTGGCGGCCGCGCGGCTGATACTGCCCGCCTCAGCGACGGTCAGCACGACCTGCAAGTGGCGTAGCGCGATGTCCACGTCCTGCCCCCAGTTCTGATCTCCGTGGCCGGAAGAACCCGATGACGAGTACGGCGCCGGCCAGGGACAGCAGTGCCGTCCACACGGCCGTGACGCGCATGGCGTGCAGGTAGGCGTGGTCCGCGGCGGTGAGGAGGTCGGGCCGGTGCAGCGACCTCGCCAGGGCGCGGGTCTCCTCGGCCGAGTCCAGGGCCCGCTCCCGGAGCCGGCGGGGAAGTCCGTCGACCGTGGGCCCGATCGCCCGGCGGTAGCCGGCGGCGAGCACCGAGCCGAGCACGGCGACCCCGAGTGTGCTGCCCACCGGCCTCGTCGCCGCGCTGACCGCCGCGCCGGCACCGGTCTGGGCGGGCGGCAGGACGGTCATCATCTCCGTGGTCATCGGTGCGACGACGAGCCCGACGGCGGCTCCCTGGACCACCAGCATCACCACGAACCAGGCCACCGGGGTGCCCGCGTCGAACGCCACGTACGAGCCGAACGTCGCGCTGGCGAGGAGGATCCCGGTCACCGCGGCCCAGCGGACGGTCAGCAGCCGTGTGACGGCAGGGGAGACCTGGTTGCCGAGGACGATGCCGCCCGCGGCGGCCATCATGACGGCGCCCGCGGCCGGGGCGGACAGGCCGTGCACCCCCTGCAGGTAGAACGCGCAGTAGAAGAGCTGGCCCGCCAGTCCGAAGAACAGGAGCAGCAGCGTCACGCTGCCGCCCGCGAACCGCGGCTCGGTGAACAGGCGCACGTCGAGGGACGACCCGGCACGCGCCCGCTGGACGAGGACGAAGACGGTCAGTACGGCGAGCCCGGCCAGCAGCGGCGTCAGGGTCGCCGGGCTCGTCCAGCCGGGCCGGCGGCCGCCCTGGATCACGCCGTACACGAGCAGGCTCAGGCCGAGCATGGACAGCGCCAGGCCCGGCAGGTCGAGCGGCCTGCGCTCGGGGTACCGCAGTGCGGGCACGAACAGGACGGCGCCGAGGAGGCACACGGCCACGACCGGCACGTTGACCAGGAAGATCGCTCCCCACCAGAACCGGCTGATCAGCACGCCGCCGACCACCGGCCCGAGCGCGACGGCCACGCCGCCCGAGGACGCCCAGACCGCGATCGCGCGGGTCCGTACGGCGGGCGCGGTGCCGCGCGTGACGATCGCCAGCGTCGCCGGGGTGATCAGGGCGCCGCCCGCCCCCATGACGGCGCGGGCGGCGATCAGTTCCGCGGCGTCGGTGGAGAACGCCGCCGGCACCGACGCGGCGGCCAGGGTCGCCAGCCCGGCGACCAGAACGCGGCGCGGCCCGTAGCGGTCGGCCAGCGCGCCGCCCGCGAAGCTCCCGGCGGCGAAGACGAAGGAGAACGACGCGACCGCCCACGCCAGGTCCGAGGCGTCGGCCCCCAGCCCGCGGACCGGATCCGCGAGCGTCTCCATCGCGATGTTGAGGACCGTGTTGTCCAGCAGGACGAGCGTCTGCGCGAGGACGGCCACGGCGACGGTCCACCACTGCCTCTCGCTCACGGCTCCAGCGCCCGGCGGCCCGCGACGACGATCCTGGCGAACTCCGCGACCCGGCGGCCCAGGTGCTCGGCGGTGGCGAGGTCGGACTTGTGGACCGTGCCCGTCCGGTCGTCGACATTGGACTGGGCGGCGGCTCCGTGATAAAAGCCGAGTCGATTCAGGTCGAACTCGCTGCCTGACGAGGAATTCCAACCCGGAGGCAGGCCGAGATTGACCCAAATCATGCCGTGCTGGGCCGCGAGCGTGGTGAAATATTCAAGGGTGCTGGACTTGTCGCCCGCCATGGAGCCGGAGTTCGTGAAACCGGCGGCCACCTTGTCCTGCCATCGGCGGGTGAACCAGCGCTTGGCGCTCGCCTCGGCGAACGTGTGGAACGCCGCCGAGGCGGTGCCCATGTAAGTCGGGGCGCCGAAGACGATCGCGTCGGCGTCGTCCAGCCGGTGCCAGTCGGCGGCGCCGATCCGGTCGACGTGCACGTGGCCGACCTCGGTCAGCGGGACGCTGTTCGCGCCGGCGGCGACGGCCTCCGCCAGCCGTCCGGTGTGGCCGCGCCCGCCGTGGCAGGCGATGGCGACGCGTACGGGGTCGGTGGATGCGGTCAAGCCGGCCTCCTCGAGTACCCGGTTCCCGTGATGCGGGAATGGCCGCCCTGGAGCATCTCAGGCGATTCTCAGAGTTTTCTCAGAAAGCCATAACCCGCGAGTTATCGCGAGGTGATATCTGCTGCCCTTCGCCGTGGTCGTGTCATTCTGTGCCCGGGTGTGATCATGACGGTGTCCTGCCCGTGTGAAGAGGTGTGTCAGGCCAATGGCAGATATCGGGAAGTCAATGCGGATGCGGAGACTCTCGGCGCCGGGCGATGGAAAATACCTGTTCGTCCCGCTCGACCACAGCGTCTCCGACGGTCCGGTCGTGCCGCAGGCACGTTGGAACGGCCTCGTCCGCAGCCTGGTGGACGGTGGCGCCGACGCGATCGTGGTGCACAAGGGCCGGGCGCGCACGATCCCGCCGGGCGTGCTGCGCGGCTGCGGGCTCGTCGTCCACCTGAGCGCCGGGACCGCGTACGCCGCCGACGTCGACGCGAAAGTGCTCGTCGGCGAGGTCGAGGAGGCCGTCCGGCTCGGCGCGGACGCCGTCAGCGTGCACGTGAACCTCGGCTCGGACACCGAGCACCGGCAGCTGACCGACCTGGGGACGGTCGCCGCCTCCTGCGACGCCTGGAACATGCCCCTGCTCGCGATGGTCTATCCGCGGGGACCGCGCATCGCGGACCCGCACGATCCGGCGCTGCTCGCGCACGCGGTGAACGTCGCGGCGGACCTCGGCGCCGACGTGGTCAAGACCGCGGTCGCGCTGCCGCTCGAGCGGATGGCCGAGGTGGTGGACAGCTGCCCCATCCCGATCCTCGCCGCGGGCGGACCGCCCGACGGTTCGGATCTGATCGACTACGGGACCGCGCTCATGCTCGCCGGCTGCCGAGGCCTCGCGGTCGGCCGCCGGATCTTCTCGTCTTCCTCGCCCGCCTCGCTGGTGTCGCGGCTCGCCGCCGTGGTCCATGCGGGTCAGGGGAGGGCGGCTGTCCAGTCCCCGAGCGGAGCGAGGGAACCGAAAACACAGTCCGCACGGGTCGCCTCTCCGACGAAGGAGGGCTCCGACCCGACGATCGCGACAGGTGCCGTATGAAGTTCGCATGGATCGACCTGCGGAACGTCCCGCAGCCACGGATCGAATCCGTCCTCGACGCCGCCATCCACGCCCGGATCGAGGGCGTGCTCAGCGATGACGAGGCCGTCCTGACGTCGCTGCCCCCGACCGTCACCGGGGTCAGGACGACGACCGTGACCGAGGAGGCCCAGTTCGCCGACCTCGGCGACGACACCGTCGCCTGGGTCGACGTGGTGGACGAGCCGACGCTGCTCCTCGCCTGCGCCGCCGCCGTCGCGCTGCCCTACACCGTCGTCCACTTCGCGGACCCCACCAAGATCCCCCTGGAGATCGTGCTCGCCGCCGCCGACCGCTCCGCCGGGAAGCTGGTCACCGTCTGCGCGGACCTGGAGGAGGCGGCGATCGTCCTGGACGTGCTGGAACGCGGGTCGGAGGGGGTCCTGCTCGCGCCCTCGAGCGCCGACGAGGTCTTCGCACTGGCCCGGCTGCTGGAGGCCGACTCCCCGAAGCTGGAGCTGACCACCCTCACCGTCGACGGGATCGAGCATCACGGGCTGGGCGACCGCGTGTGCGTGGACACCTGCTCGCACTTCGCCGAGGACGAGGGCATCCTCGTCGGCTCGTACTCCACCGGCTTCATCCTGTGCTGCAGCGAGACCCACCCGCTGCCGTACATGCCGACGCGCCCGTTCCGCGTGAACGCCGGTGCCCTCCACTCGTACGTGCTCGGCCCGGACAACCGGACCAACTACCTCAGCGAGCTGCGCTCGGGCAGCACGACGCTGGCCGTGGGCGCCGACGGCCGGACCCGCCGCGTCGTCGTCGGCCGGGCCAAGCTGGAGTCCCGGCCGCTGCTGACCATCACCGCACGGTCCGCTGACGGCGTCGTGGTGAGCCTGACCGTGCAGGACGACTGGCACGTACGGGTGCTGGGCCCCGGAGGGAAGGTCCGCAACGTCACCGAGCTGGCGGCCGGCGACGAGCTGCTCGGCTACCTGGCCACGGACCAGCGGCACGTCGGCATCCCCATCGGCGAGTTCTGCCGGGAGACCTGATGGGCGACATGCGGGAACTCGTCGGGGGACTCTTCGACGCCCACCCGGGCGAGCGGCCCTTCCTCGTGCACGGCGAGCACACGGTGACCCGTGCGGAGACCCGTGCCGCCGTGGAGTGGGAGGCGGGGGTGTTCGCCGGCCACGGCGTCGGCGAAGGGCACACGGTCATGCTCCAGGTGCCGCCCAGCTGCACCCAGATCGAGGCGCTGCTGGCGCTCTGGAGCCTCGGCGCCCAGGTGATGCTGGTCGACCACCGGCTCAAACCGTCCGAGGTGGACACGCTGCGCGCGCTGTGCCGGCCGCAGTACCTGGTCCGCGCCGGTGCGGGCCGGTCGCCGCTCGGGTTCGAGCCGCGGTACGAGCTGGTCACCGTGTGCTGCCCGGACGGCGCCCCGGCCGCCACCGCGCACCGGCTCGTGCAGTTCAGCTCCGGGTCGACCGGGGTGCCCAAGGTGATCGGGCGGACGCCGGCCTCGCTGTCGGAGGAGATCGACCGGTTCACCCGGATCGCGGGCATGCCGACGGCCGGCGAGCGGGTGCTGCTGCTCAGCTCGACCGCGCACAGCTTCGGCCTGATCGCGGGTCTGCTGCACTCGCTGGTCGCGGGGGGCGCGGTGGTGTTCGCCCGCCGCGTGTCCGCGAAGGACATCCTGGCCGCCGCCGAGCGGCACGACGTGCAGGCGGTGTTCGGCACGCCGTTCCACTACGAGCTGCTCAGCACCGCCCGTACGCTGCCCGACCTGCCCGCCCTGCGGGTGGCGGTCTCCGGCGGGGAGATCATGCCGCCGGAGACGGCCGCGCGGTTCGCCGACCGGTTCGGCCTCGCGGTCGGCGAGTCGTACGGAACGACCGAGACGGGCGTCATCGCGATGGACGTGAGCGGGGCGACGCGGCCCTCGGTCGGCCCGGCCGCCCCCGGCATCCGATTGCGGATCCACTCCGGCGAAGTCGAGGTACGGCTCCCGGAGGGATCGCCGTACCTGGTCGACCCCGACGGCGGCCGGTACGTCGACGGCTGGCTGCGCACCCACGACCGGGCGGCGCTCGACCCCGACGGCAACGTGCGGTTGCTCGGCCGCGGCGACTCCCTGGTCGTCGTCGGCGGCCTCAAGCTCGACCTGGCCGAGGTGGAGGCCGTGCTGCGCGCGCATCCCGGAGTCACCGGGGCCGTGGTCGTGCACGCGGGCGCCGTCGAGGCGTACGTCGCCACGGGTCCGGACGGCGCCCTGTCGCCCGGCGAACTGCTGCGCTGGTGCCGGGACCGGCTGGCCGACTACAAGGTGCCCCGCGTCATCCAGGTGCTCGCCGACCTGCCGCGCACCTCCAACGGCAAGCTCGTCCGGCGTCGCGACGCGCTGCTCGCCCAGTCTTCCGACCGCCGATAACCGACAGAAGGGCCCTGCCATGCAGACCACCTTGCAGGAGGAGATCCGGGCGTTCGTGCTCCACACGATCGTCGAGGACATGAACCATCCGCTGGACCTCGAGGAGGTCACCGACGCCAGCCCGATGGGGACCGGCGGCATCGACCTGGACTCGCTCAGCCTGATCGAGCTGACGATGCGGCTCGAACGCCGGTTCGGCGTGGAGTTCCCCGACACCGACATCGAGCCGGTCGGTGCCATGACGCTGAGTGAGCTGGTCGCCGACGTCGTCGAGCGGGGCGCCACGGCATGACCGCGGAGTCCGGTTCCCGGGAACGGATCACGACCGACGTCGTACGGGAGCTGCTGTCCGATCCCAAGATCTTCCCCGGCGTGCCCGCCGGGCTCGACGACGACGCCGAGATCGCGCTGGACTCGCTCGGCGTGGTGTGGTTCCTGCACCAGCTCGACCTGCGCTACGGCCTGGAGATCGAACCCGACGAGGAGCACCTCACCGGCTTCACCTCGATCCGCCGGATCACCGAGTACCTGGCGGCCGTCCATGAGTCGTGAGGTCGTCGTCACCGGGTTCGGGGTCCGTACGGCGTTCGGCGCCGGGGCGGACGCCGTACGGGAGGGCGTGTTCGACGGCAGGCCCGCGTTCAGGCCGATCACCCGCTTCGACACCACGCCGTACCGCACCGCCGTCGCCGCCGCCTACGGGCCGCTCGCCCCGCTGCGCGAGGTGCTGGCCGAGGTCGCCTTGGCGGCGGCCGGCATGGCCGCACTGCCGAAGGGCGCGCGGGCCGCCGTTCT
This sequence comes from Actinoallomurus sp. NPDC050550, assembly GCF_040655075.1. Taxonomy (NCBI): domain Bacteria; kingdom Bacillati; phylum Actinomycetota; class Actinomycetes; order Streptosporangiales; family Thermomonosporaceae; genus Actinoallomurus; species Actinoallomurus sp. NPDC050550. Next base: position 10,444 of record NZ_JBFAJC010000026.1, read on the forward strand.
CGTGGGGACCGCCGGCGACTTCACCGGCCTTACCGGCTTCTGGCGCGCGGCGGAGTCGCCGGGCGACACCGCGGAGACCGTTCCCGCCTGGCAGGCCGGGGCCCTCGCGAACGAGCTCGGCGTGCGCGGCCCTCGCCTGGCGTTCACCAACGCTTGCGTCGCCTCCGCGACGGCGGTCGTCCACGCCTGCTCGCTCATCGCCTCCGGCCGGGCCGAGATCGCGGTCTGCGCGGGCGGCTACCTGGTCGAGGAGGAGAACCTCGCCAAGTTCGGCTCCGGGCTCGCGCTGTCCCACGACGGGATGGTGCGGCCGTTCTGCGCCGACCGCAGCGGGCTGCTGCTCGGCGACGGCGCCGCCGCCGTCGTCCTCGAGTCGGCCGAGAGCGCGCGGAGCCGGGGCGCACGGCCGCTCGCCGCGCTGACCGGCTGGGGCGCCGCCGCCGACGCCCACCACGTCGCACGCCCCCACCCCAAAGGCGTCGGCCTGGCCACCGCGGCCCGCCGGGCCTTGAGCCGCGCGGGCGACCCGCAGATCGACTACGTCAACGCCCACGGCACCGCCACCCGGCACAACGACCCCGCCGAGACCCGCGGGCTGCGCACGGTCCTCGGCCCGGACGCGGACTCGGTACCGGTCAGCTCGACGAAGAGCACGACCGGCCACCTGCTGGAGGCGTCCGGGGTGGTCGAGCTCGTCATCACCCTGCTCGCGATCCGGGACGGAGCGCTGCCGCCCACCGCGGGCTTCACCGAGCCGGACCCGGGGTGCGACCTCGACTGGGTGCCGAACCGGCCCCGCCGGGCCGAGATCCGCCGCGCGATGACCATCAACGCCGCGTTCGGCGGCGCCAACACCGCGCTGGTCCTGGAGCGAGCATGATCGCCGCGATCGCCGACGCCTCCGCGCCCATCGTCTCCGGCTTCGTCGAGTCGACCTTCAACCCGATGGTGTACGACGCCGTGCACCGCTGCCTGACCGAGCGCCCGGGTGACGGCGCCCGGACCGCGATCGTCCTGGGCAGCATGATGGGCGACGCAGCCACCCTCGACCTCGGCAGCCGCCTGCTGTCCGCCGGGCAGACGCACAACCCGCTGCTGTTCATGCAGAGCACCGCGAACGCCATCCTCGGCCGGCTCAGCCTGGAGTTCGCCGTCACCGGGCCGCTGCTCTGCCTGTCCACCATGGACGACGTCGCGGCAGAACTCCTGGCCACCGCCGAGCTCCTGCTGGAGGACGAGGAGCTCGACCGGGTCGTCATCGTCGGCGTCGAGCTGACCGGCACCGACCGCACCGCCGCGGCCTACCGCGAACTCGGCGCGGTCCCGCCCGCCACCGACCTGGCCGTCGCGATCCTCATCGACCGCGGCGACCCGTTCCCCGACCCGCCCGCCGACACCCCGTCGGCCGAGCACGGCAACCTGCGCGGCCTGGTCGAGCTGGCCGCCCGGATCCAAGGGACCACGCAATGATCACGAAGGAAGAACGCGCGCAGATCTTCGCCGACGCCTCCCTCGGCGCCGGCAACGTCATTCACCGCATCAAGGCGTACGGCCGGCCGCTCGACGAACCCGTGCTGTGGACGGACGGGACCTGGCAGGCCCCCGACGGCGGCCATCCCACGGTCCTGACCCTCGGCGAACTGCACGAGGTCGTCGAGACCTACGCGGGCTGGTACCACGCGCGCGGCGTCCGGCCCCGTGACCCGGTGGCGATCCAGACGTACTCCAGCACCGAGTTCGCGATCAACTTCCTCGCGCTGACCTCACTGGGCGCCATCCCGTCCTTCGTCAACGGCAACCTCCGCCCGGAGATCGCCCGCGAGTACGTGCGCCGCCAGGGCGCGGTCGGCGCGATCACCGACCAGGCCCACCACGCCGTGCTGGCCACCGATCTGGACCTTGGTTTCTGCGTCACCGCCGCCGACATCCGCTCGGAGAACCGCGAACCGCTGCCCGCGACCTACCCGTACGCCCACCACGCCACCGACCCGATCATCATCTCGCACTCCTCCGGCACGACCGGGATGCCCAAGGCCGTCCCGCACACCCACGAGACCCTGCTGTACGCGCAGCTGCACCGGCTGAAGCTGTCGGTCGGCTCCGCGATGGGCCGGCTCCTGGTCGCGCTGCCCGGCTCCCACAACGCCTCGATCTCGGTCATGCTGTTCGGCTTCCTCCTGCGCTCGCCGGTCCTGCTGCTGTCCAGCCAGCGCGGCGCCGACGTCCTGGACGGCATGGAGGAGTTCCGTCCCACGACGGTGTTCGCGTTCGCCGGCACGTACGGGGAGATGGCCGCGCACGACCTGTCCGCCCGCGACCTGGCCAGCGTCGAGGCCTGGTACAACACCGGCGACGCGGCGCACGAGGCGCACATCAAGGCGCTGATCGCGCAGGGCAGCCACCTGACCGTCGGCAAGGACCTCAAACGCCACCGCGTACCGGGTTCCGTCTTCACCGACGGGCTGGGTTCGTCGGAGACCGGCTACTCGCTCTTCCACAACGGGCACCGGCCGGGCCGCGCGTCGTTCGAGCGCTGTGTCGGCAAGCCGATGAGCTTCGCCGAGGCGGCGGTACTGTCCGAAGACGGCCGGCCGCTGCCACCCGGCGAGATCGGCCGCATCGGCGTCCGCTCGCCCACGCTCACCCCCGGCTACTGGAACGACTCGCTGACCTTCCACCGGCTGCGGCTCGGCGGCTACTGGCTCACCGGCGACCTCGGCTACCGCGACGAGGACGGCAACTTCTACCACCTCGACCGCGCGCCGGACGCCATCCGCACCGCCGCCGGGGTCGTCTTCAGCACCCGCACCGAGGAACTCCTCCTGCGCGAACTGCCCGACCTCGACGACTGCACCGTCGTCGCCGTCGCGCCGGAGGGCGTACGCGCCGACTGGGACGGCGACGGCCTGGCCGACGCCTACGTCCTCCTCCAGGTCAGAGCCGGGTCGGAGTCGCTCGACGCGGAGTGGACGGCCCGGATCAACCGGGTGCTGCAGGAGGGCGGCCTGCCGTCGCTCACGGGAGCCCTGCGCATGGACGCGAGCGACGTGGTCAAGGGCGCCACCGGCAAGGTCCTCAAGCGTGAGATGCGCGAACGCTTCCGCGCCCGCGTGGCCGCCGGCGAGTTCGGCGGAGCACCCGAATGACCGTGAACGAAACGGGTCCGGCGGCTGGGGTGCCGGGCCCTCGTCCGGCTGATGATGTGGCCTCGGTGGCGAAGGGCACCGAACCGCCGGGCAGCCCGAGCCCGGCGGACGGCGCGGACCTGGCTGTACCGCGCCCGCGCACGATGGACGTGTACCGGCAGTGGTGGCTGCACGACGCGCGCTGGTACCAGGGGGTGGCGAAGCGGTTCGGGCACGCCGCCGCCAACGAGATCAACGCCGAGGCCCTCCGCTACGTCGCCGTCAACGTCGGCAAACGGGTCCGCCGCCAGTTCGGCGGCGGCCCGGCCGCCGACCTGGAGGAACTGCGCCGCCGGTACGACGCGTGCTCGGAGTGGATGTTCCCGAGCGAGCTGCGCGATGGCGGCACCGCCGTCGTCGCCGACGACCTGATCGAGCTGACCATGCGGCAGAACTTCGCCGTCACCATGGTCCGGATGGCAGGATCGCTGGACGGCTACGAGTGCCCGTGCACGGACATCCACGCCGGCTGGTCGGAAGGGCTCGGCGTCGAGCTCACCCGCAACTGCGCCACCGCCTGCCTCCGCACCGGCGACCCGTCCTGCCGCCTCCTGATGGGCATCGCCGACCCGACTCTATAATAGTAACTATACTTATGATTGCTGTACTAGTGAGAAGTACAGTTGCGTTAGACTGCTGCCATGGTGGCCCTGGAAAAGCCTGAGCGGGTGTTCGACCGCTCGTTCGAGTGGTCCGCGTTGGCGCGGTTCGCGACGTCGGTGAGTCCACATGCCCGGTTGGGCCTGGTCAGCGGTCGGCGCAGACAGGGCAAGACCTTTGTGCTTCGAGCGTTGGCCGAGGCCACCGGGGGTTTCTACTTCACCGCTGTGGAGGCGACAGCCACGGACTCGCTGCGCGAGTTCGGAGCGGCCCTCGCCGAGCACGCGGGCAGCCGGGCCCCGTACGCGCTGACCGACTGGGGTGACGCACTTCGGGTGCTTGGCGACATCGTCGGAGACGGGCTGGCGATCATTGATGAGTTCCCCTACCTCATCAAGGCGGACGGGGCCATCCCGTCGATTTTCCAAAGAAGGCTCGACGAGCTCGCGTCGCGGCCCGGCGAGACCAGCCCGCGCTTCCTCCTGTGCGGCTCGGCGATGTCCGTCATGGGGCGGCTGCTCGCCGCGAACGCGCCGCCGCGGGGACGAGCGAGCATGGAACTGCTCGTCAAACCGTTCGACTATCGGACCGCAGCGGAGTTCTGGCAGATCGACGATCCCAAGCTCGCGGCGCTGGTGCACTCGATCGTCGGCGGGACGCCCGCCTATCGGCAGGAGTTCGTCGGTGGGGACACTCCGGAGTCCCTGGCCGACTTCGATGACTGGGTCATGCGGACGGTCCTCAGTTCCTCTGTGCCGCTCTTCCGGGAGGCTCGCTACCTCCTGGCCGAGGAGACCGATATCCGGGATCCGGCGCTGTACAACTCGGTGCTGGGCGCGATCGCCGCCGGAAACGCCACGCGCGGAGGGATAGCGAACTACATCGGCCGTAAGTCGTCGGAGCTGATGCACCCCCTCAATGTGCTGGAAGACGCCGGCCTGATTACTCGTGAGTCCGATCCCTTTCATGCGCGCCGGTCTCGCTTCCGCATCACCGAGCCGCTGATCACCTTCTATGAGGCTGTGATGCGCCGGGCGTGGACGCAGTTGGAGCAGCGTCAGGCGGCGCAGGTGTGGAAACGGAGTCGTCCGACCTTCCTGGCGCAGGTAGTGGGGCCACACTTCGAATCCCTGTGCCGTGCGTGGGCGGTCCAGGCAGACGGTGACGTCTTCGGTGACCTGCCAGGCGAGGTGGCGGCCGGCGCCGTCGCGGACTCCGCCAACAGGACCCAGATCGAGGTCGACGTCGCGGTCCTGTCTTCGTCGGACGAACGGCGGATCCTGTCGCTCGGCGAGGCCAAGTGGGGCGTCGTCATGGGCATGCGCCATCTCGACCGGCTACGGCGGGCCCGCGACCTGCTCTCGGTGAAGGGGTACGACACATCGGAGACCTGGCTCGCGTGCTATTCAGGCGCAGGCTTCGACGACGAACTCCGGGCTGCGGCACAGCGCGATCGTGTTCTCCTGGTCGACCTCGATCGGCTGTATGCGGGGTGAACCGTCAGGTGTACGGCCCGAGGTCGCCGGTGACGAAGCCGCGGAGCAGGGCGAACGCCTGGTCGGGAGCCTCCCGGAAGACACCATGCCCGGTGTCCGGCAGGACGTGCAGTTGCACTGAAGCGTTGGTGAGTCCGGCGGCGACGCGCCGGGCGGCCGATTCGGTCGCCACCGGGTCGTCCGCGCCGGAGAGGACGAGCGTCGGACAGGTCACCTTGTCGAGCCGGTCCCACGGGTCGAACTGCGTGACGAGGACGTGCCGGAAGTGTTCGAGGACGTCGTAGTTCCATGTGATCCGGCGCAGCCGGTCGGCGCCATCGGGGTCGCTGCCGGGCTTGCGGGAGTACAGCGGAAGACAGATGCGCTCCCACGCCTCACGGATGTTCTCAGCCTTCTCTCCGGCGAAGTAGCGGCGGGCCACCTCGCCGGCCTCGCTGCCGCCGAGCCGTTCGAAGATGGACAGTCGTTCCTCGACGGGCCCCGGCATGGCACTGTCGAGCACCAGCTTGCCGATTCGGTCCGGATGGCGCAGGGCCGTGATCAGAGCAACCCAGCCGCCACTGGAAGTGCCGACCAGGATGGGGTCGGCGATGCCGAGTGCGTCGCAGAAGTGGATGACATCATCCGCCCACTGCTCCCAGGTCCAGGATCCGGGGTAGCCGCGGTCGGATCGGCCGCTTCCCCGCTGGTCGAGGTAGACCACCTGGGCGAACTCGGTGGCCGCGCGGAAGACCGGCTTGAAGACCGAGTGATCGGCGCCCGGCCCGCCGTGCAGCGCGACGATCGTCGGACGCTCGACCATCCTGGGCCCTTCCGGGACCAGCTCACACCCGTCGACGTCGAAGTAGAGGACGACGTCATCGACTCGGATCCGCATTGCCTCATTCTGCGATTGCCCGGGTTCTCGATCCGGAGGTTGGCCAGGATCGGTCCCTGCCGCCGTTGTTGACGGCGGATACCGGGCGAAGCGGACCCCGTGCCGTCCATTCCGACGGCAACGAGTCAACGGCGGCTACGAAGTGGCTGCTGCTATGTCGAACCAGACGACGACCTGGCCGTTTCCTAGGACTTCGAAGCCCCAATCTTGCGCCAGTGCCTGCATGATCGGGAGGCCGCGTCCGCCTTCGCTGTACGGGTCCTCGACGTAGTGCGGAAGGGTGTCGCCGCCCTTGTCGATGACCTTGACCCGCACGCTGCTCTCCGCGACGAATGCGAGGACCGTGACGGTGTTCCCGCGACTGTGCCGGACACTGTTCGTGAATGCCTCCGAGAGCAGCAGGACGGCGTCGTCGCACGCTGGATGGGTCTCGCCGAGCATTTCGGTGAGCCACCTCCTCGCGTCCGCCGCCGTCTCGGGCGTCGCGGGGAAGAGCCGGCTGTCTGTGCGTTTCGCCGGGAACCGGCCGTCGGGAATTCTCGGATTCATGCGCACAGCGTGGCCTCAGCCAATTACTCTCGGCTACATCTCGAACGCTCCAAGTGAAGATCGAGCACTCCATCTGTCTGGAGCCCCCATGAGCAACGAGCCGATCGACCCGAAGTCCTCCGCCCGCGCGTTCTACGCGGTCCAGCTCAAGCGGCTGCGCAGCGAGCGCAAACTGACCCAGGCCGAACTCGGCGGCCACCCTGCGGTCATGGTCTCCGACAAGCTCATCGGTCACGTCGAGAACTGCTACCGCCCGCCGACCCTCCGGCTGTCCGAGGGACTGGACAAGGCCTTCGACATGCGCGAATTCTTCGAGGGCATGTACGCCGCCATCAAACGCGAGTCCGGAATCCCGTCTCAGTTCTGGGACTACGCTGAGCAGGAATCGCTCGCATGTGGCATCAAGTCGTACCAGCATTTTCTGGTTCAGGGACTTGTTCAGACCGAGGAGTACGCGCGCGAGGTCCTACGGGTGGGTCAGCGTCCGGATCGCCTTGATGAACTGGTTGCGGCGCGCCTGAACCGACAGGAGATCCTGCGCAGTGAGGATCCGCCATGGCTGACGATCCTGCTGGACGAGTCTGTCATCCGCCGCGTCGTCGGCAACCGTGGAATCATGCAGCGGCAACTGGAACATCTCCTGGCCATGATGCAGGGCCCAAACGTGGTCATCCGGATCGTCCCATCGGGAGCTCCGGTCTATTTGTCAGGAGCGTTCAATCTGCTCAGCTTTCACGACGCGCCGAGTATCGCCTATGTCGAGGGAGTCGGCGGCCACGGCCAGATCATCGAGCCCGGCAGACAGGTCAGCGACCTTGAAGTACTGTTCGATCAAGCTGGAGCACAAGCGCTGCCGGTCGGAGACTCGGCGAAGCTCATCCGGGCGGTCTTGGAGGATCTGTGAGCACTATCCGAGCCTTGGCGACATGGCGTAAGAGCAGCTACAGCGGTCAGGAAGGCACCGACTGTGTCGAGGTCTTGCGGCTGGGCGGGTCGTCTGCCGCGAACCCCGAGTGAGCCGAGGACCGACGGTGCGGTAGACCGGCATCTATGACGGACCACGCGCTCGTGCGGGCAGGCGGGATCCTGGGATGCCTACGCTGGCGATCCTGATCGGGTTGCAGGCGTCGGGGAAGACGACGTTCTATCGCCAAGAGCTCGCGCCCGCGTACATGCACGTCAGCAAGGACAATTTCCCGAAGGCGCGGCATCGGCAGCGGCGGCAGATGCGGCTCGTTGAGGAGGCGCTGGCAGAGGGCCGGGACGTCGCGGTCGACAACACCAATCCCGCGCCCGAGGAGTGGTGGCCGTTGGTCGAGGCTGCGCGGCGGCATGGGGCGAAGGTCGTCGGTTACTGGTTTCCTCCGGATGTTCCCGGCACGCTGCGGCGCAACGCGGCGCGTACGGGGGAAACCCAGGTGCCCGACGTCGGGATCTATGCCACTCTCAAACGCCTGCGCCGTCCTCGGCGGCCTGACGGGTTCGACGAGATCTACGCCGTCCGATTCGACGGGGCGGGTGGGTTCGACGTCCGGCTGGCGGAGGAGGAGACGGAGTGAGGAGCAACGAGCTCGAGGCGCGGATGCGGGCGCTCGAGTGGTTCCACTCGCTGACCGTTCTGCCAGGCGCGTGGTCCGTGATCCGGGTCGACGGGCGTTCCTTCTCCCGATTCACCGAGGATCGTTTCGACAAGCCCTTCGACGCGCGGTTCTCCGGCTTCATGACCGAGACGGCGCGCGCCCTGGTGACCGAGCTCGGTGGCCGCTACGCCTACACCGAGAGCGACGAGATCTCCGTTCTGCTCGACCGGTCCTCCGACCTGTTCGGACGGGAGGTGGAGAAGCTGGTCTCGATCGCCGCGAGCGTCGCCACCGCCGCATTCACTCTCGCCGTCGGCGAGGCCGTTCACTTCGACGCCCGCGTGTGGGTGGGCACCGGCGTGGGCGACGTCGTCGACTATTTCTCCTGGCGGCAGGCTGACGCGGCGCGCTGCGCCCTCAACGGCTGGTGCTATTGGACGCTGCGAGGCGAAGGCCGGTCACGCCGGGAGGCAACGCGGATGCTGCAGCACACGAGCGTCGCGGACAAGAACGAGCTCCTCTTCGCGCGCGGCGTCAACTTCAACGACGTGCCCGTCTGGCAGCGTCGCGGGATCGGGCTCTGGTGGGAGAGCTTCGAACGGCCGGGACGCGATCCGGTCCGGGGTGCCGTCACCGCCGTTCGGCGACGGCTCCACGTCGAGAGCGATCTTCCGATGAAGGACGATTATCGGGACCTCGTCCGGCGGATCGCCGAGGCCGAAGAGAGCCCGGTCCGCCTGCCTGAATAATGTGCACTTGTGATCACATTTGCGAACGCCCGGGTCGTGACCGTCCGACGGGTTCTTGATCCCGGCTGGCTGACGGTCCAGGACGGGCGGATCCGCGGTGTCGGCGCGGGTGATCCTCCGCCCGGTGACGGGCCGGTGCACGACCTCGGTGGCCGGTATGTCCTTCCCGGGTTCGTCGACCTGCACATGCACGGTGGAGGCGGCGCGCAGATCACCACCGATGACCCGGAGGAGATCCTCGCGGCGGTCGCGTTCCACCGCGCGCACGGGACGACGCGTACGCTGGCCAGCCTGGTCACCGACGAACTCGACCGGATGGCCGCGTCGGTCCGTACGATCGCGGAGATCATCCGAGGCTTCAACGACGCGTCGATCGTCGGCGTGCACCTGGAAGGGCCGTTCCTCAACCCGGCCAAGCGAGGGTCGCACCACGCGGAGTTCCTGCTGCCCCCGGACGTCACGGCTCTGCGGCACCTGCTGTCCGCCGGTGACGGCACCGTCCGAGTGGTGACGCTCGCGCCGGAACTGCCCGGTGGCATGGACCTGCTGCGCGAGGTCGTCTCAGCGGATGTGATCGCCGCCGTCGGGCACACGACGGCCGACTTCGATCAGGCCCGGCAGGCGTTCGCCTCCGGGGCACGGCTGGCGACGCACCTGTTCAACGCGATGCGCGACTTCCACCACCGCGACCCGGGCCCGGCCGGCGCCGCGCTCGCCGACGACGCCGTCACCTGCGAGCTGATCAATGACGGCTTCCACGTCCACGAGGAGGCGGTCCGCATCGCCGTGGGCGCCGCGGGGCCGGAGCGGATCGCCCTCATCACCGACGCCACTCCCGCCGCCGGGATGACCGACGGCAGCTTCCATCTCGGGCCGGTTCCGGTGTTCGCGCGGGACGGCAAGGTGACGTTGTCCGACGGCACGATCGCGGGCAGCACTCTGACCATGGACGCCGCCGTACGGCATGCGGTGCACTGCGTCGGCCTCCCGATCACGACGGCGGCGATCGCGGCGGCCACGACCCCGGCCACCGTGCTCGGCATCGCCGACCGTACGGGCAGCATCCACCCCGGCAAGGACGCCGACCTCGTGGTCCTCTCAGACCGGCTGCACGTCGAGACGGTGCTCAAGCGGGGGACCGTCGTCCACGGGAACCTGCGTTGACGCGTCACCGCCGCCGGCTGCGAGCACTAGGCCGAACCGGCGACGCGGGCCGTTTCCGGAGGGAGGACACGGCCGTACGGGAGGAGCTACGCCGCCGGTACGACGCGTGCTCGGAGTGGATGTTCCCGAGCGAACTGCGCGATGGCGGCACGGCCGTCGTGGCCGACGACCTGATCGGGCTGACCATGCGGCAGAACTTCGCCGTCACCAGGGTCCGGATGGCCGGCTCCCTGGGCGGCTACGAGTGCGCGTGCACCGACATCCATGCCGGCTGATCAGAGTGTCTCGCCGTAGTGGTCTTCCTGCGCGCGGTACCAGCGTTCTTCCCAATTCCTGGCATCCCTGGCGGTGTCCACGCATCGCCTGCACGTGACGCGATCCGGGTCGTCGCAGATCATGTCCTCGGTAGTAGCGTGCGGGCCGCATAGCGGCATAGCAACGCCGTTCTTGACCTTGCCCGGCAGGTGGATTACAGGCTCCGCCGACTTGCTCATGCCCGACACAGTACGCCCGTTGCGAACCCGAACTCGAGTAATGGGAGTGTGAGCGGTACTAACCTGAATCGCCGCCGCCGAGCCCATCGCCTACCTGAGGATTGCGCATGCCCCTTTTCGAAGACCTCGCTGACGGGAGCCGGCACCGGCGAATCAGGGTGTCCGAGGAATGGGAGCCGCTGGGTCCCGGCTACGAGCGGGCGCGGGATGACTTTCTCGCCGCCTTCGCCACCGCTCCGCTCGCCGACGGCCTGATAATGTGTGGCGGTCTTCTGCATAATGCCTGGCTCGGCGAGACCGTTTTCCCCGCCGACGACTTCTACTTCATCGGCAGGGACCGGCCGGACTACCTGAACGATTGGTACGCAGTGCGGAAGCTGAAGGAGATCATTCAGACGGTCGCCGACGGGGAGCCGCGTGGCGAGGGCGCGACGCGTTTCCAGGCGTCCGGTGCCTCGGCGCGGCAGACCAACCGTTCGATGCGGGAGGACGAGCTGGAATTCGTCTTCGAGCACGGGTACCCGCAGTACATGCTCGACCTGCCGTGGCTGGACGCGGACGGCCGCTCCGGGCGACTCGAGGTCGAGGTCTGGTGCGAGACGTCCCCGCCTCTCTCGGATATCACGGCCTTCCCTCGGTCCACCGGCGGGGATCCGATCGAGCTCCGCACCGAAACGCCGCACGAGAACCTGGAGCACATGCTCCGGTTCCTGCTGGCTCCCATGGAGCCGGCCTACGGCGTCGAATCGACGAAACGCCAGGAGCGGAGCCGCGCCTTTGCCCTCTACTCTGCGGCGCTCCTGGCCGAGACTCTTCAGGCGCGCCCCGAAACCCTCTGGTCGCTGCGCTGGTACACCCGCGAGCACCACGAGCACCTCGGCTCCCTCCGCTTCGAATGGCGTCCTCGGCGACGAGCTCGAGGCCCTGGCGGTCGCTCTCGGACAACCTGGCCCTCCGACCTCCGCGGAACGCCCGACGAGTACACCCGCCGCCTGCAAGCCGCCCTCGCTCCGCTTCTCGACGGCGCGTGACGTTGAAATCAGTGGGGGTATCTCTGCAGAACCTCTGCAGGTGTGTAAGGAGGGTCTGAAGGACCGGCAGGTGATCGAGGACGGCCTCGAGGAGGCCGGGGAAGCGGGCGTCGAGGTCGTCGCGGCGGAGGGTCACCGGCGCGATCATCGAGTACGTGGAGCACTCCCCAGAGGCCGCCGAAGCCCGCTTCCGCGGCTGAGTTCGGATCCGCCGAAAGCGGACGTCAGGTCCGCGAGGAGGCGCAGGGCCGCTGCGGACGGGGAGTCCGGCTCGGCGTTCCAGACCATGATGCGCTGGCCCTGGTCGTCCGGGAGCGGCAGGACCTCCTCGGACAGGGTGAGCGCGCCGACGAGCGGGTGGCGGTACTCGCGGGTGTTGTGCATGCAGTCGCCGACCGGGTGCGCGGACCACAGCGCGGCGAACTCCGGGCTCTTCATCGCCAGCTCGCCGACCAGCGCGGTCAGCGCCGGGTCGTCCGGGTAGCGGCCGGCGGCCAGGCGCAGGTAGGCGACGGCGTCGCGCGCCTTCTTCCGCCAGTCCGCGTACAGCTCGCGGGTGTGCGAGTCGAGGAACAGCAACCGAGCCATGTTCGGCCGATCGGCCGGGCGCTCGGGGGCCTCGACGTCCAGGTGCCCGGCGAGCAGTGCGTGGGCCATCGGGTTCCACGCGAGGGCGTCGGTGCGGCGCCCGATGACCATGGCGGGGACGTTCCCGAAGGACTCGATCATCAGCCGTACGCCGGGGCGGACCCGCTCCGGGCGGGGACGCCGCCGTGCGGTCGGGGTGGGGCGGGCGAGGCCGTGCAGGTACGCGCGTTCGCCCTCGTCGAGGTTCAGCGCGCGGGCGATCGCGTCGAGGACGGCGTCGGAGGCGTTCTGGCTCTGTCCCTGTTCCAGGCGCGTGTAGTAGGCGACGCTGACCCCGGCCAGCTGCGCGAGCTCCTCACGCCGCAGCCCCGGGACGCGGCGCCGGCCGCCGTAATGGGTGAGCCCGACGTCCTCGGGGCGCAGCCGCGCACGGCGTGACCGCAGGAATTCTCCCAGTTCCGCCCGCTTGTCCATGCCGTCCAGTATGTCGCTGCGCCGGGCGCGGAGCCTGACCCTGCCAGTGGTACGAATCCGGGGCGTACGCGAGACAGGGGGCTGGGTACGGCTCGCCGCGCGCCGGAGTCTCTTCCCGTACGAACTCCCCTCACGGAAAGGGACGGTCATGGCCGTTCTGGAACAGGTCCCCAGCCGGGCGGCGCGGATGACGGCGCGGCAGCGCATGGTCCTCGGGTTGCTGCTGGGCGCGCAGTTCATGCTCGCCGTCGACTTCTCGATCCTCAACGTCGCGCTCCCGGCCGTCGGCGAGGGCCTGGGCTTCGGGCTGCACACTCTGCAATGGGTGGCGAGCGGGTTCGCGTTGCCCGCCGCCGGCCTCACCTTGCTGTCGGGACGGGTCGCGGACCTGTTCGGACGGCGGCGGATGTTCCTCATCGGCATGGCGCTGCTGGCCACCGGGTCGCTGGTCGGCGGCCTCGCCGTCTCCTCGGCGATGCTGCTCACCGGCCGGGTGCTGCAGGGCGTCGCGACCGCGATCGGCACCCCGGCGGCGCTGTCGCTGCTCACCACGTCCTTCCCGGAAGGGCCGCTGCGCTCCCGGGCGCTCGGGCTGAACGGCGCGCTGATGTCCGCCGGATTCACCGCCGGCGCGGTCCTGGGCGGCGTGCTCACCGACCTGCTGAGCTGGCGCTGGGCGTTCCTGGTCAACGTGCCGATCGCGGTGTTCATCCTTGCCGTCACGCCGAAGCTCGTCGCCGGGGGCCGGGCCGCCGGGGAAACGCGGCTCGACGTTCCGGGCGCGGTCACGGTGACGGGAGGCCTCCTCACCCTCGTCTACGGCGTCACCTCGGCGGGGGAGCGGGGCTGGACGGCTCCGGTCACACTCATCTCCCTGGCCGCCGCCGCGGCGCTGCTGGTGGCCTTCTGGTTCGCCGAGGCGCGGGCGGCGGCCCCGCTCGTGCCGGTACGGATCCTGCGGCGGCGCACGGTGGTGTGGGGCAACGCCGCCGGGCTCATCGCCTTCCTCACCGAGACCTCGCTGGTCTTCCTGATGACGCTGTACCTGCAGGAGGTGCTCCGCTACTCGCCGCTGGTCACCGGGCTCGCGTTCGGCGTCCTCGGCGCGGGCACCGTCACCGGCGGACTCCTCGGCGCCCGGGTGATCGCCCGGATGGGGACGTACCGGGTGCTGGTCGGCGCGTTCGTCCTCCAGGCGGCCGCGACCGCGTCACTGGTCGCGCTCGGCGACGCCCGTGACTGGATCGCGCTGTTCCTGGTCGCCTCCTTCGTCGGTGGCGTGGGGAACATGCAGGCGATCGTCGCCTTCATGGTGACGGCGACGTCCGGGCTGCCGGACGACGAGCAGGGGCTGGCCACCGGGCTCGCGACGATGACCCAGCAGATCGGGATCACCATCGGCATCCCGATCATGAGCGCGATCGCCGCCGCCCGTACGAGCGTGCTCGGCGGCCCGCACGCCATGGCGGTCCTGGGCGGAGTACGGCTCGCCGTGCTCGTCAACGCGGCGATCACACTGGTCGGCGCGCTGCTGGTAGCGGTCCTGCTGCGTCGACGCGCCGACGGGTAAGCGCCAGCGGGCTTCGGCGCGCGCTGCCCAGCCGACGAAGTCGGCTGGGCGGTCGGTTCAGACGTTGAGGTCGCCTGCGCGACGCAGGGCGCCACGCAATGGCGCAGGCGGTCGACTCTGAACCCGCCCTGGCGAGCGCGTGTGGGGCAGGCTGTCACTTCCGGTTCGGCGGTCAGCGGTCTTTCGGACATGTCCCAATAACCGATGGTTCACCCTCGTCCAGCTAGCTGATCACTGAGCGATGAGGGCGTTACGGTCCTTGGCGCGCAGCCGGCCCCCGGGACGCCCGTACGGGGCCGTGAGGTCGCAATCCACGCGCAGGTTCGCGAGGCGATCCGTGTTGACGGCCGTTCCGCCGAGATGAGTCGGCGCCGGCGAAATATCCGAAGGGAATTCCGCAATGGGCAATGTGAAGAGCAGGTTGGCGGCCTTGGGCGCCATGAGCGCCATCGGGGCGGCCATGGTCGTCGTCAATGCCGCGCCGGCGTCGGCCGCGGTCTGGCAGCACACGAACTGGGCCTATACGAAGGACTCCGGTGGCGCCGGAGGAAGGGCCCGAATCGAGATCTTCAAGTCGCGGGGCGGCAAGTGGGGAGGCAATTACACCCGCCTGACCAAGCTCGTCGTCCTGGACCGGGACGGCAACGACCACAAGGTCGCCTACGCGAGCCTCTGGACGAAGAACAGAAACGGGAAATGGGCGATGGTGACGACCAACGCGCCCGGCGACGCCCCCCGGTACTGGAGGATGTGGGACGACTCGAAGCACGGTGATCAGGGGAAGGACTACAGCTCGCTCGGCTACTACTACACGAGCGGCCGGACCATCAAGGCGCGGGTCTGCCTGGTGAACAAGGTCCTGCAGACGAGCGGCGCCAAATACTGCAGCTGGACCACGCAGATCAGGGTGCCCTGACGCCGGCGGGCCACTCGGGTCACCCGTCCGCCAGCTCCAGGAGCCGGGTGACGGTGTTCCAGTTGCGGACGGTCGCCCGGATGCCGACGCGCCTGGCCAGGATCGGCGGGAGCTTCGCCCGGCCGAGGCCGTTCGGGAAGTAAAGATAGAGGTCGTGTTCGCCCAACCCGAGCTCCTCGGGGGCGAACTCCGCCGGGTCGAGGGCGCGCAGCCGCTCGTGGTCCGGGGGCTCGGCCAGGAACGCCACGGCGAACTTGGCCGGGTCCCGGACCTCGAGAGGGTTGTTCTCGACGATCGCGCGCAGCTCTTCGGCCGTGCGCACCATCACCGGGACGGTACGGCCCACCACCGCGGCGAGCCCGTCCCCGATCGCGGCGGCGATCTCCTCCGCCGGTGCCTCCTGCGCGGTGAACACGGCGTTGCCGCTGTTCAGATGGGTCCGTACGGTGGTGTGGCCGAGCCCGGCCAGCACGTCCTTGAAGTCGGTCATGGCGACCTTGGTGTCGCGGCCGACGTTGACCCCGCGCAGGAGAGCGACGTAGCGAGCCATGGCCCTACTCCACGGTCACGGACTTGGCGAGGTTACGGGGCTGGTCGACGTCGTGGCCCCGGGCGGTGGCCAGCTCGCAGGCGAACACCTGGAGCGGCACCGTCGCCACGAGCGGCTGCAGGAGCGTCGGCACGGCCGGTACCCGGATGAGCGTGTCGGCGTACGGAGCGACGGTCTCGTCGCCCTCCTCGGCGATGACGATCGTACGGGCCCCGCGGGCGCGGATCTCCTGGATGTTGGAGACGATCTTGTCGTGGAGGATCGGCCGGGCGCGCGGCGGCACGACGACCACGACCGGCAGGTCCTGCTCGATCAGCGCGATCGGGCCGTGCTTCAGCTCACCGGCGGCGAAGCCCTCCGCGTGCATGTACGCGAGCTCCTTGAGCTTCAGCGCGCCCTCCAGGGCCACCGGGAAGCCCACGTGGCGGCCGAGGAACAGCACGCACCGCTCGTTCGCCAGCGAGCGGGCCAGCTCGCGGACCGGCTCGACCGTGCCGAGGACGGCCTCGACCTTCTCCGGCATAGTGTTGAGCAGCTGGACCATGGCGAAGACCTCGTCGCCCCACTTGGTCCCCCGGACCTGCGCGAGGTACAGCGCGATCAGGTAGACGGCGACGAGCTGGGTGAGGAACGCCTTCGTCGAGGCGACCGCGATCTCCGGGCCGGCGTGGGTGTACAGCACGCCGTCGCACTCGCGGGGGATCGTCGAGCCGTTGACGTTGCAGATGCCGAGCACGTTGGCGCGCTGCTCACGCGCGTGGCGCACGGCCATCAGGGTGTCCATCGTCTCGCCGGACTGCGAGATCGCGATCACCAGGGTCGTGCGGGTGAGGATCGGGTCGCGGTAGCGGAACTCGCTGGCCAGCTCCACCTCACACGGGATCTGCGCCCAGTGCTCGATGGCGTACTTGGCGATCATCCCCGCGTGGTACGCCGTGCCGCACGCCACGATGATGATCTTCTCGACGTCGCGCAGCTGCTGGTCGGACAGGCGCATCTCGTCGAGGGTCAGCCGCCCGTCCGCGCCGACGCGGCCCAGCAGGGTGTCGGCGACCGCCCGCGGCTGCTCGGCGATCTCCTTCAGCATGAAGTAGTCGTGGCCGCCCTTCTCGGCGGCGGAGACGTCCCAGTCGACGTGGTACTCCTTCACCTGCGCCGGAGTGCCGGCGAAGTCGGTGACGGTCACCCCGGACGGGCGCAGCTCGACGACCTGGTCCTGGCCGAGCTCGATCGCGTCGCGGGTGTGCGCGATGAAGGCGGCCACGTCGCTGGCGAGGAAGTTCTCCCCGTCGCCGACGCCGACGACCAGCGGGGAGTTACGGCGTGCGCCGACGACGAGGTCCGGCTCGCCGGCGTGCACCGCGACCAGCGTGAACGCGCCCTCGAGGCGCCCGCAGACCCGCCGCATCGCCTCGGTCAGGCCCACGCCCTTGGCGACCTCCTCCTCGAGGAGGTGCGCGACGGCCTCGGTGTCGGTGTCGGAGGACAGCTCGTGGCCGCGCTCCTCCAGCTCGAGGCGCAGGGCCGCGAAGTTCTCGATGATGCCGTTGTGCACGACCGCGACCGCGCCGGTGCAGTCGGTGTGCGGGTGGGCGTTGCGGTCGTTCGGCGGCCCGTGGGTGGCCCAGCGGGTGTGGCCGATGCCCGCATGGCTCTGCGGCGGCGGGCTCTCGGCGAGCGCCTCGCGCAGGTTGACCAGCTTGCCGGCCCGCTTGGTGACCGTCAGCTTCCCATCGGCCAGAACGGCCGCGCCGGCCGAGTCGTAGCCTCGGTATTCCAGTCGGGCGAGCCCGTCGACGACCACGTCGAGAGCGGACTGCGAGCCGACGTACCCTACGATTCCGCACATGGGACGCCAGCGTAATGGCTCCAGCTGAGCGACTAGACCAGTGCGGCCGCCAGCGTCCGCATCCGGCAAAGATCACCCTTTGTGGGCATCAGGGAACGCTAAGGTTTCGCCATGATCGCTGATGGGGGCAGCGTGCCCAGCCCCTATGTCGACTTCGGCCGCGAGGAGTGGCGAGAGCTGCGCGCGGGGATGCCGCTTTCGCTCACACCGGACGAGCTGGAGGCCATCCGCGGGCTGAGCGACCCCATCGACCTCGGCGAGGTCGAGCAGGTCTACCTGCCGGTGGCCCGGCTCATCGGCCTGTTCCGGGCCGCCGACGGACGCCTGCGGGACGCGGTGGGCGCCTTCCTCGGCGACCCGGTCGAACCCACCCCGTTCGTCATCGGCATCGCCGGCAGCGTCGCCGTCGGCAAGTCGACCGTGGCGCGCCTGCTGCGGACGCTGCTCGCCCGCGGGCCCGGCGAGCCGGACGTCGAGCTCGTCACCACCGACGGCTTCCTCTACCCGAACGCGACACTGGCCGAGCGCGGGCTCATGAGCCGCAAGGGCTTCCCGGAGTCGTACGACCGCCGGGCGCTGCTGCGGTTCGTGTCCGCCGTGAAGGCGGGCGCGGCCGAACTGTCCGTCCCGGTGTACGACCCGCTGTCCTACGACATCGCGCCCGGCGCCCGGCAGGTCGTCCGGCGGCCCGACATCCTCATCGTGGAGGGCCTGAACGTGCTGCAGACCGCCCGGCCGGGCGGCCTCGCGGTGTCGGACCTGTTCGACTTCTCGCTCTACGTCGACGCCCGGATCGACGACATCCGCCGGTGGTACATCGACCGCTTCTTCGACCTGCGGCGCACGGTGTTCACCGACGAGCGGTCCTTCTTCCACCCGTACGCGCAGGTGCACGAGGATGAGGCGGCGGCGTACGCGGAGAAGCTCTGGCGGGACGTCAACGAGGTCAACCTCGTGGCCAACATCCTGCCCACCCGGGACCGCGCCACCCTCGTCCTGCACAAGGACCGCGACCACCGGATCCACCGCGTACGCCTCCGCCGCATCTGAGGCTCGTACCTGATGGCGCTCGCTCCGCGAGTCGCGGGCGTCCCACGCGCCGTCTTCCCTCGTCGCTTCGCTCTCGGCGCTCCTCAGTCCAGACGGCGCGCGCCCGCTCACGCTCCGGTCGTTTCGCTCCCGCCGCTCCTCAGTCCAGACGACGCGCGCCCGCTCACCGGGGCCGTACGACCAACAGTGAGCAGCAGGCGCCGAAGACCGCGACCGCCGCCAGCGCGGCGCCCGTCACCGCCAGGGCGTGACCGGTCGGCGGTGCCACGCTGAGGAACAGCGTGCCGAACGTCGCGACGCCCACCACCTGACCGAGCTGGCTCATCGTGACGAGCAGACCGCTGGCGTCCGCCGCGTCCGAGACCGGGACGTCGGCGAGCGCCATCGTCAGCATCGGGCTGAACGCCCCGCCCAGGCCGAGGCCGGTCAGGCCCATCGCCACCTCGAGCCCCGCCCCGCCGGACTGGAAGGTCCCCAGCCCGACGTAACCGACGGCCGCCACCAGGAAGGCCGCCGGGATCATCAGGCGGTGCCACCGGGCGGGCACCCGCCGCCAGTTCAGGCTGGACAGCGCGAAGCCTCCGGCGCCGGGGATGAAGGACAGGCCGGCCCGCAGCGGCGTCTCGCTCAGGCCGCCTTGCAGGTGCAGGGCCAGGCTGAACAGGAACCCGCCGAAGGTCGCCATGCAGACGAAGATCGCGGCCGCACCGGGGAGGACGCCGGGTGTGCGCAGCAGCCGGCCCGGGATCAGCGGAGCGGCCGCCCGGCGCTGCAGGGCCACGAAGACGCCGAAGAGCACGACGCTGCCGGCCAGCATCAGCCAGCCCCATCCGGGCCAGCCCTCCTCGTGCCCGAGCACGAGCGGCACGACGAAGCACACGACCGCCGCGGACAGGCCGATCACGCCGGGGAGGTCCAGGCGGCGGCCCGGCTGACCGGTGTCGCCCGGCAGGACGCGCGGCCCGGCGAGCAGCAGCACGATCCCGATCGGGACGTTGACGAGGAACACCGGGCGCCAGCCGGTGCCGAGGATGTCGGCGCTGACCAGGGCACCGCCGACGACCTGCCCGACGACGGCGCCGCCGGACAGCACGGCCGAGTAGACGCTCAGCGCACGCGCCCGGGCGGTGCCGGTGAAGGTTCGTTGGATGAGGCTCATCACCTGGGGCACCATGAGC
Organism: Actinoallomurus sp. NPDC050550; assembly: GCF_040655075.1. NCBI lineage: Bacteria > Bacillati > Actinomycetota > Actinomycetes > Streptosporangiales > Thermomonosporaceae > Actinoallomurus > Actinoallomurus sp. NPDC050550. The sequence continues at coordinate 30,344 of NZ_JBFAJC010000026.1, forward strand.
GCGGAGCCCGCTCCCTGGACGAACCGGAACGCGATGAGCAGGCCGGTCGTCCCGGCCAGCCCGCACGCCAGGGACGCGGCGGTGAACACCGCCAGCCCGCCCAGGAAGGCGCGCCGGTGCCCGAGGATGTCGCCGAGCCGCGCACCGGTGATGAGCAGCATGGCGTACGCGATGGTGTACCCGGCGATGACGAGTTGCAGGCCCGCGCCGGAGGCGTGCAGGTCGGTACGGATGGTGGGGGCGGCCACGTTGACCACGGTCACGTCGAGGACCGCCATGAACTGGCCGAGCATGATGATCGTTAGTAGACCGCCGCGGCGGACCGGTGTGGGTGCCGCCGGGGCGTCGAGGGTGATCTGGGCCATGCGTCGAGCCTGCGGGCGGCGCGGTACGGGTGGTGAGAGCCCAGTGATACTGGTGTTGCCAGCACCCGCCACCGCGATTCAGCGTCTCCGCGCCGCCGAGTCCCCGCGCCCCGCGCCACGACGGTCCGTCGTCGGGGGCCGGATTCGCCGGTTCACAGTAGGCCTTGGTGATCAACGTGTCATGATCATCGGGCTGGATTCCCGGGCAACCGGGACATACCTCATATCCCCCTTCGAGCTAGACGCCGTGAACTCACGCATCCTCGCCCTCGCCACCGCCGCCACGGCCACCGCGCTCCAGTTCATCCCCGCCTTCAGCGCCAAGGCCGATCCCAAGACCGGCCGCAAGTACGACATCAAGGCGCCCTATACCTCGGCCGGCGCGCTCCTCCCTGAAGGCGTTACGGGGGCCCGTCTCCGCCCTGACACCTTCGGCAAGATCTTCACCACCGCGGATCGCTGGAGCCGCGCCAAGGGGTGAGCCGGGGCCGCGGTGAGCACGCCCGTCGTCCGGCGGAGCCGCGATCAGCACGCCCGTCGTCCCGGCGGGGCTGCAGTGAGCGTGCCCGTCGTCCCGCCGGGACCGCGATGAGCACGCCCGTCGTCCCGGCCGGACCGTACACCGGCGGCGCGGGCGTGTGGCGCGCCGCGCGGTACGGGTGGTGAGAGTCCGCTGATACTGGTGTTGACAGCACCTGGCACGGCCGCCGGGGTTGCCGCACCATGGACGGATGACCGTGACCACCCCGCGACGGCGGACCGAGCTGGCAGCCTTCCTGCGCAGCCGCCGGGAGCGCATCACCCCCGCCGATGTGGGCCTGCCGCCCGGTCTGCGCCGCCGTACGCCGGGCCTACGCCGCGAGGAGGTCGCCCAGCTCGCCGGAGTCGGGGTGACCTGGTACACCTGGCTCGAACAGGGCCGGCCGATCAACGTGAGCGTCCAGATCCTCGACGCGATCGCTCGCACGCTCCGTCTCGACCAGACCGAGCGCGAGCACCTCTACCGGCTGGCGGACATCCCCTCGGTGCCCGGCCCGGCGCTCCACGAGCGTCTCGAGCCCCAGGTGCAGACGGTCCTCGACGGCTTGGTGCCCCTCCCGGCGGCGGTGATGAACAGCCGTTACGACGTCCTCGCGTGGAACACCGCGTATGCGGCGATGTGGCCGAGGGTGCGGGAGAACGACGTGCCTCGGAACCTCCTGTGGCGGCTGTTCGTGACCCCGGAGTGCTGCAGCCCGATGGTGAACCGCGACGAGGAGCTGCCGCAGATGGTCGCGACTTTCCGCGGGGCGTTCGGCCGGCACCTCGGCGAGCCGTCCTGGACGGAGCTCGTCCAGAACCTGTCCTCGGCCAGCCCGGAGTTCGCCGAGATGTGGGCCGCGCACGACGTCGCCGTCCCGTCGACGCGTGTGAAGGTCTTCCGGCACGCCTCGGTCGGCGTGATCCGGCTGTCGGTGGTCAACTTCGCCGTCAACGCCACCCCGGAGACCCGGATGGCCGTCTACACGCCGGCCGACGCGGAGAGCCGCGAACGCATCCAGTGGCTGATCGACCACCCCGGCGCCCCCGCCGTCGACCACGTCCACGAGGTGACGACCCGCGTGGAGTGATAAACCTGGTCGAGTGATCGTCGGAGTGGGGATCGACGTCGTGGACGTCGCCCGATTCGCCAGGTCGCTGGAGCGCACGCCGAATCTCGCCCTCCGGCTCTTCACCGACCACGAGCGCGAGCTGCCCGTACGGTCCCTGGCTGCGCGGTTCGCCGCCAAGGAGGCCCTCGCAAAGGCGCTCGGCGCGCCGGGCGGCCTCCAGTGGACCGACGCGGAGGTGCGCCGGGCCGAGAACGGCCGCCCGACTCTGCACGTCAAGGGCACCATCGCGGAGGCGGCCCGCCGGCTGGGCATCACCACATGGCATGTGTCGCTCAGCCACGACGGCGGCGTCGCCGTCGCGGTGGTCATGGCCGAGAACGTCCGATGAGGAGGCGAGCGTGATGCGGTACGCGCACGAGGTGGAGAAGGTACGGACCGCCGAGCGAGCGCTGATGGCCCGCCTGCCCGAAGGCACGCTCATGCGGCGCGCCGCGGCCGGCCTGGCCGCGGTCTGCGCCCGGCTCCTCAGCAGCGGGCACGAGGTCGGTCTGGGGGTCTACGGCGCGCCGATCGTCCTCCTGGTCGGCAGCGGCGACAACGGCGGCGACGCCCTGTACGCGGGCGCGGGCCTGGCCCGGCGCGGCGCGCGGGTCACCGCGATCCTGGCCGGGACCAAGACCCACGAGGGCGGGCTGGCCGCGCTCCGCGCCGCCGGCGGCAGGGCGGCGCCCGCCACGGACGAGGCCGCGGCCGAGATCGACCGCGCCGACCTGATCATCGACGGCATGCTCGGCATCGGCGGCCGGGGCGGCCTGCGCGAGCCGTACGCCTCCCTGGCCGGACGCGCGGCGGACAGCGGCGCGGTGGTCGTCGCCTGCGACCTGCCCAGCGGCATCGACGCGAGTACCGGCCAGGTCGACGGCGCGGCCGTCAAGGCCGACGTCACCGTCACCTTCGGCACCTACAAGCCGGGCCTGCTCGTCGACCCGGGCGCCCGGCACGCGGGCGTGGTCGAGCTCGTCGACATCGGCCTCGGCCCGTACCTTCCCGACCCGGACGTCTGCGCGCCGCGCGGCGAGGACGTCGCGGCCTGGCTGCCCCGGCCGACCCACGAGTCGGACAAGTACCGGCGCGGCGTCGTCGGTGTGCTGGCGGGCGGAGCGGCCTTCACCGGGGCCGCCGTCCTCGCCGTCGGCGGGGCGGTGCACGGCGGCGCAGGCATGGTGCGGTTCGCGTCGTCCGAGCACCCGGTGGAACTGGTCCGGCACCGCTGGCCGGAGGCCGTCACCACCGTCATCGGCGACTCGCTGGACTCGGTCGGGCGCGTGCAGGCGTGGGTGGCCGGGCCCGGGCTCGGCACGGATGAGCGCGCCGAGGCGCTGCTCGTCCAGGCCCTCGCCTCGGACCTGCCGGTTCTCGTGGACGCCGACGGGCTCACGATCCTGTCGCGCCGCCGGGACCTGCTGTGGCGGACCCCGCCGACGCTGCTCACCCCGCACGCCGGGGAGCTGGCCCGGCTGCTGGGCACGGACGCCGCCGAGGTCGAGGCGCGGCGGCTGGAGCACGTGCGCCGCGCCGCCGAAGAGCTGAACGCCACCGTCCTGCTCAAGGGCTCCACCACGGTCATCGCCGAGGCCGAACGCCCGGTCCGGGTGAACCCGACCGGCACGCCCTGGCTGGCCACGGCGGGCACCGGCGACGTCCTGTCCGGCCTCACCGGCGCGCTGCTGGCCGGCGGCCTGCCGGCGATCGACGCGGCTGCGGCCGGGGCGTACCTGCACGGCCTGGCCGGACGGCTGTCCGCCGACCCGAACGGCGACGGTGCCGCGCCGATCAGCGCGTACGACGTCGTCGACGCTCTACCCGCCGCGTTCCGCACCCTGTCCGCCTGACCGAGACAGGCGGTCGGCGTCGTACGAGGCGTTCCGCGCACCCGCTCATCGGAGGGCGATCTGTGGCGCGTGTTCGGTTGGTTTTCGTCTGACCGGGACGGACGGCCGATGTCGTGGTGTTCCGTGGCCGCCTGATCGGACCGGGGCCTTCGCCGCGTATCCGGCACGGTCTCGCCTGACCGGGCCGCGAGGATGGCCGGAGCTCACGCCGATGGCTGCCACACTGGAACGCATGGTGAACGTCCCCGCGACAGCGCGTGTCGACCTGGCGGCGATCAGGCATAACGTCGGCGTCCTCCGCGAGAAGGCGGCGGGCGCCGAGGTCATGGTGTGCGTCAAGGCCGACGGGTACGGGCACGGCATCGTCCCGGTCGCGCACTCCGCGCTGGCGGGCGGCGCGAGCTGGCTGGGCGTGGCCTCGCTGGCCGAGGCGATGACGCTGCGGCGGGCCGGCGTCGACGCGCCGCTGTTGTGCTGGCTGTACGGCCCGGGCGAGCCGTTCGAGGAGCCCATCGGCGCCGGGGTCGACCTGACGGCGAGTTCGGTGGGCCAGGTGGAGGAGATCGCGCGGGCCGCCGTGCGCGCCGGCCGTACGGCGCGGCTGCACCTCAAGGCCGACACCGGGCTGTCCCGCAACGGCGCGCCCGCTGCCGAGTGGCCCTCGGTCGTCGACGCCGCGCTCCGCGCCCAGGCCGACGGGCCGGTGCGGGTGGTGGGGCTGTGGTCGCACATGGCGTGCGCGGACGAGCCGGGTCATCCGTCGATCGCCGCGCAACTGAAGATCTTCGCCGAGGCCGTCGAACTGGCCGAGAAGGCCGGCGTACGCCCGGAGCTCCGGCACCTGGCCAACTCCGCGGCGACGCTCACGATCCCGGAGGCGCACTACGACCTCGTCCGGCCCGGCATCGCCGCGTACGGCCTGACCCCCATCCCGGGCCGTGATTTCGGCCTGCGGCCCGCGATGACCCTCACCGGGCGGCTGGTCAACGTCAAGCGGGTCCCGCCGGGCACAGGCGTGTCGTACGGGCATCGCTACCTCACCGAGGGAGAGACGACGCTCGGGCTCGTCCCCCTGGGATACGCCGACGGGATCCCCCGCAGCGGCACCAACGTCCTGGAGGTCTGGGCGGCGGGGCGTCGGCGGCGTATCGCCGGCACGGTCTGCATGGACCAGTTCGTCATCGATGTGGGCGACGACGCGATCGAGGCCGGGGACGAGGTGATCCTCTTCGGCCCGGGCGATCGGGGCGAGCCCACCGCCCAGGACTGGGCCGACCAGCTCGGCACCATCTCGTACGAGATCGTCACCCGCATCGGCGCCCGCGTCCCCCGCGTGTACGAAGGATCCCCCGAGTGAACAAGAAGCGCATTGGTCTGATCGGTGCGGCGGTCGGCACGTCCGCCGCGATCGGCGTCGGCGCGGTCGTCGCCGCCCGCAAGTACGCCGTCGGGCGGGCCCGGCTGGCCCCGGACCCCGACGCGGGTGAGCCGTTCGGCGAACTGCGCGGGCGTCCGCTGACGGTCGAGGCGACCGACGGAGTGCCCCTCCACGTCGAGATCGAAGGACCGGACGACGCCCCTTTCACGGTCGTCTTCTGCCACGGCTACGCCCTGAACCAGGACTGCTGGCACTACCAGCGCCGCGACCTCGGCCGGGACGGCGACCTGCGGATGGTCTTCTGGGACCAGCGCAGTCACGGCCGGTCCGGGCGCAGCGACCTGACCCACGCCACCGTCGACCAGTGCGGCGCGGACCTGTTCGCCGTGCTGGCGGCCACCGTCGAGCCGGACACGCCGGTGGTCCTGGTCGGCCATTCGATGGGCGGCATGACGATCATGGCGCTGGCGGACGCCCACCCGGAGCTGTTCGAGAGCGGCCGGATCGCCGCCGTCGGTCTGATCAACACGTCCTCGGGCGAGCTGGCGGAGCTGACCCTGGGCCTGCCGATGGCGTTCGGGAAGGTGTTCAAGGCGGCGCTGCCCCGGGTGACGCGCAGCCTCGGCGGCAAGCCCGCCGAGCTGATCGACCGGGGGCGGCGGGTCGGCGCCGACGTGGCGTTCATGGTCACCCGCCGGATCGCCTTCGGCGACAAGAACGTGAGCCCGACGGTCGTGGACTTTCTGGAGCAGATGATCCGGGCGACGCCGATCGACGTGATCGCGGAGTTCTATCCGACGCTCGCGGCCCACGACAAGCTCGCGGCGCTGGAGGTGTTCGAGGACGTGCCCGCGCTGGTGGTGGTCGGCGACGAGGACCGCCTGACGCCCGCCGCGCACGGGCGGGCGATCGCGCAAGCACTGCACGACGTCGAACTCGTCGAGGTGGCCGAGGCGGGCCACGTTTCCATGATGGAGCATCCTGAGATCGTCACCCAGGCGCTCGTCCGGCTGATCGACCGCGCGCGCCGCGTCGAGGAAGAGGAGCGGTCGGCGTGAAACCCATCCCGGTTCCCACCGATGAGGCGATGCGTGAGCTGGGCCGCAGGCTGGCCGGCGCGCTGCGCGCCGGAGACCTGGTCGTGCTGTCCGGGCCGCTCGGCGCGGGCAAGACGACGCTGACCCAGGGGCTGGGCGAGGGCCTGAAGGTCCGGGGGCCGATCACCTCACCGACCTTCGTCATCGCCCGGGTGCATCCGTCGCTGGCCGGGGGACCGTCCCTGGTGCACGCCGACGCCTACCGTCTCGGGGGTCTCGACGAGGTCGACGATCTCGACCTCGACCTGCAGGACGCCGTGACCGTCGTCGAGTGGGGCGAGGGCCTGGTAGAGGAGCTGTCCGAGGACCGCCTGGAGGTCACCATCGAGCGGGGTGACTCGGAGGAGCGCACCGTCCGGATCGCCGGTGTCGGGGCTCGCTGGGCGGACTCGCCGATCGATCACGTACTGTGACCGACTCAGTCGATTGACAGAACGTTGCCAGGTTCCTTTCCCGCTTGACGCAGACGTTTCAGAGATCTTGCAATACCCTCTCGAATAAATCTCACCTTCCAGGCAGATCAGTACATATGGGTCGAGGGGGAGAGATCCGGTGAGCGGTCGTCGTCGTGCCCCCCGCCCGGCCGGACGCAGCAGACGCGTCTGGGCCGTCGCGGGCGCCCTCGCAGTGGTCGTCGCGGTCTGTGCCGCAGCGGCGTTCGCCTTCCTTCGTACGGGCGACAACGTTCGGCACGCGGCGTCGTCGAAACAAGGCGGCGGGCCGCAGAACTCGCCCATGAGCGCCCCCGGAGGCTCCGAGCGCGACATCGTCCCCGACGCCTGCACCGCGCTGAGCCAGCAGGTCGCCGACCAACTCGCTCCGAGCGCCGAGCGCACCGAGATGGACCAGGAGAACCAGTCCGACCAGCACAGCGAGTGCGCGTGGAGCCTCTACGGGAATTCGGGCCGGCAGCTGTCCGTCGAGCTGCGCGCCATGAGTGCCCAGGGCAAGACCAGCGCGACCGCCGTCGCGACCCAGACGTTCGGCGCGGAGTGGGAGTCCGACCGCACGGGCAAGGACCTCGGCGACACCGTCCAGGTACGTGACAGCCGTGGCGTCAGCGGCGTCGGTGAACAGGCGTACGTGGTGTACACGGTGGACAAGGGCGAGGTCGGAGCGGCCGTCGCCAACGCCCGCCTCGCCAACGTCCTCGTCACCGTCCACTACTCCGGCGGCGACGGCCAGGACAGCGCCGCGCAGCCCCTCCCGTCCTCCGACGCCACGAACGGCGCCCTCTCCGCCGCCCGCGACGTCATCTCCAAGCTCCAGTCCCAGTCCTGACCCGGCCGGACCGGTGCCGTGGGCGCGCTACGCTCATAGGTCGTGCTGGTCTTGGCTTTCGACACCGCTACCGCCGCGGTCACCGTCGCCCTGAGCGAGGGCACCTCCGGCGGCGTTCGCCTGCGCGCCGAGTCGAACGCGGTCGACCGGCGGCGGCACGCCGAGGTGCTCGCCCCCGCCATCGCGACCGTGCTCGACGAGGCCGAGGTGACCCGGGCCGACCTGTCGGCCATCGCGGTCGGCGTCGGCCCCGGGCCGTACACCGGGCTGCGCGTCGGACTGGCGACGGCCCGCGCGCTCGGCGCCGTGCTCGGCATCCCCGTGCACGGCGTCTGCACCCTCGACGTCCTCGCCTGGCAGTCCGGCCGTACGAGCCCCTTCGTCGTGGCCACCGACGCCCGGCGCAAGGAGGTCTACTGGGCGAGCTACGACAGCGCCCGCACCCGCGCCGCCGGGCCCGCCGTCGGCAAGCCCGCCGAGGCGGCCGAGCCGGGGCTGTCCGCGATCGGGGAGGGCGCGCTGCTCTACGCCGACACGCTCGCCGGGCAGGAGCCCGCGCTGCCGTCCGCGGCCGCGCTCGCCGACCTGGTGATCACCCGGTTGAACGGCGGCGACGGCCCCGCGCTGGTGCCGCCCGTCCCGCTGTACCTCCGCAAGCCCGACGCCCGTGAACCCGGCCCGCGCAAACGGGTGACGCCGGCATGACGCTGCGCCCGATGACCGCCGACGACCTGCCCGACGTCCTGGCGCTCGAGCCCGTCCTGTTCCCCGAGGAGTCCTGGTCCGAGGACGCCTACCGCGAGGAGCTGGCCGACCTGAGCGGCACGCGGCACTACGTCGTGATCGAGGACGACGACGGGCGCTTCGCCGGCTGGGCCGGCCTGGCCGCCGTCGGTGACCAGGCCGACGTGCTGACCATCGGCGTCCGGCCGGAGTCGCAGGGGCGGGGGTTCGGCACCCGGCTGCTGACCGCGCTGCTGGGGGAGGCCGCCGCCCGCGGCTGCCCCGAGGTCTTCCTCGACGTGCGCGCCGACAACGACCGGGCGCGGCGGTTGTACGAGCGGTTCGGCTTCACCCAGGTCGGCATTCGCAAGCGCTACTACCAGCCGTCCGGGGTGGACGCGATCGTGATGGTCCGTGACGCGCGGCGGAGCGGAGTGCCCGCCGGACAGGAAGTGAGAAGATGAGGGACGAGCCCCTGGTCCTGGGGATCGAGACGTCCTGCGACGAGACGGGCGTCGGGATCGTGCGCGGCCACACGCTGCTCGCCGACGCCATCGCCTCCAGCGTCGACGAGCACGCGAGGTTCGGCGGGGTGGTCCCCGAGGTGGCGTCGCGAGCCCACCTGGAGGCCATGACACCGACCGTCGACCGCGCCCTGGCCGACGCCGGCGTGGCCCTGAACGACATCGACGCGATCGCCGTCACCGCGGGCCCCGGGCTGGCCGGCGCCCTCCTCGTCGGCGTCGCCGCCGCCAAGGCCTACTCCCTCGGCCTCGGCAAGCCGCTGTACGGCGTCAACCACCTCGCCGCCCATGTCGCCGTCGACCAGCTCGAACACGGCGCCCTGCCCAAGCCGTGCGTGGCGCTGCTCGTCTCCGGCGGCCACTCGTCGCTGCTCCTCGTCCCCGACGTCGCCTCGGACGTACGCCCGCTCGGCGCCACCGTCGACGACGCCGCCGGCGAGGCGTTCGACAAGGTCGCGCGGGTGCTCGACCTCGGCTTCCCCGGCGGCCCGTACATCGACCGCGCGGCCCGGGAGGGCGACCCCGGTTCGGTGTTCTTCCCACGCGGCAAGTACGACGACGGCACCTACGACTTCTCCTTCTCCGGCCTCAAGACCGCCGTGGCCCGCTGGGTCGAGGCCCGCGAGCGCGCCGGCGAGCCGGTCCCGGTCGCCGACGTCGCCGCGGCCTTCCAGGAGGCGGTCGTCGACGTGCTGACCAAGAAGGCCATCGCCGCCTGCAGGGACAACGGGGTCTCCCACCTGCTCATCGGCGGCGGGGTCGCGGCCAACTCCCGGCTCCGCGCACTCGCCCAGGAGCGCTGCGACGCGGCGGGAATCCAGCTGCGGGTGCCCCGCCCGAAGCTGTGCACCGACAACGGCGCGATGGTCGCGGCACTCGGCTCCGAGCTCGTCGCCTCCGGCCTGGCCCCCTCCCACCTCGACCTGCCTGCCGACAGCTCCCTCCCGATCACCCAGGTCCTGGCCTGATCGTTTAGGCCGGGGGCCACGATCGGAAGGGAACACGTGCGGGTCCACGGTGCTCGGCCCTGTCGGCTGAGCCTCGTCAGCCCGCGGCCTGCCCGCCGCAGAACACCGTGTTGACGAGCCTCTGCACCAGCTTCTGGTAGGCACCCACAGGGGCGTCTACGCCGTCCACGTAGGTCACCGAGGCCTCCATGGTCTTACTGGCGTCGGGTGTGCTGTACATCAGCGTCGCGGAGCCCTGGACGCTGCCGTTGTGGTTGATCAGGATGGTGCCGCTGCAGTTGGAGTCCGCGTGCAGCTCGTACAACCCGAGGCCGTAGTCGCTCGTCGGGTCGTCGGTCGAATGCGGCTTGAGCATCTCGGCCAGCAGCGGGGCCGGGAGGAGCTTGCCGCCCAGCAGTGCGGAGATGAACGTGTTGAGGTCCCTGGTGGTCGAGATCATCTCCCCGGCGCTGGAGATCCAGGAGGGGTTCTGGCGGGTGACGTCGATCGTCTTCGACTGGCCGGCGTCCTGGTACCGGTAGTAGCTGTGCGCGTGCGGCCCGGGGATCTGCGTCCGGGTGCCCGGCACCTCGGTGTCCCGCAGTCCGAGCGGCCGCAGGATCCGCCGCTGCATCTCCTCGGCGTACGAGTGGCCGGTGACCTTTTCGATCAGCAGCCTGGCCAGCACGTAGTTGGTGTTGGAGTAGCTCCAGTCCGTGCCCGGAGCGAACCGCGCCGGCTTGGACAAGGCGAACCGGACCAGCTCCTCCGGCCGGTAGGTGTGGAACCGGTTGTCCACCCACTCCTTGCCCTGCCAGGGGATCCCCGGCACGACCGTCCCGTCGGGGTACCGCTCGCCGCCGGCGTAGTTGAACAACCCGCTGGTGTGCTGCAGCAGCATCCGCACGGTGATCCGCTTGTCCAGTCCGAACTGGGGCAGGTAGTCGGCTACCGGGGTGTCCAGCCCGATCTTGCCCTTGGCCACCAGTTTCAGCACCAGGGTCGCGGTGAAGGTCTTGGTGGTGCTGCCTATTCGGAACCGCCCGTTCGTCGGCGGCTTGGCGGCCTCGCCCAGCTTGCGCACCCCGGCGCTGCCGACCCAGCCGCCCCGCTGATCGTGCACGCGCAGCTGCACCCCGGCGAGACCGGAATCGACCATCGCCTGGATGGCCTTCTGCAGCTCCGGGCGATCCTGCCCGGCACCGGCCGTCGGCACGGCCCTGCTGTCCGCGGTGGCCACCCCGGGTGCGGCCACCCCGGCCAGCAGCGTGACCGCCAGCGCCGCGACCCCCACTCGCCGGAAGACCCGTCGCGTCCGGACCCCGTTGTTCTTGGTATCGCTGGTCATTTCTGAAACCTCATGCTCGGCCTTGCCGACGATGACCGGGAGCCGGCGCACGCCGTGGATGCGCCGCCCCGTCGCTGTGATGACCGGTGGGGATTGGGTCTTCATGGTTCCTCTCTCTGGTGTCGCGTTCAGGCGAACAGCTCGCCTAGCGATTTGAGGAAGGCGCCCCTCCGGCGTGGGTGCCGGACGGGGCGCCTTTTTCGTTGCGTCGGTGGTCAGGCACTGACCGTCTTCTTGTAGAGGCGGGTCGCCAGGGGGACGAAAACGATCAGCATGACGCCGATCCAGAGCAGTGATGCCGGGATGGCGTGCTGCATGGGCCAGGCGTTCGAGGTCTTCATCGCGGTGCTGGTGTTGCCGAAGAGTTCGCGTGTGGCTCGGGTGAACGCGGAGATGGGGTTCCAGTCGGCGACGACGCGCAGCGGTGTGGGCAGTTTGGAGCTGTCGACGAAAGCGTTGGAGACGAACACCAGCGGGAAGGAGAGCATGGTGGCGATGTTGTTGAAGCTTTCCGGGGTGCGCAGGGCCAGCGCGACGGTCGCGGTGAACCAGGAGAAGGCGTAGGCGAACAGCAGCAGTAGCCCGAAGCCGAGGACGGCCTCGTAGGGCGAGGTATGCACGCGCCAGCCGACGATCAGTCCCATCACTGCCATGACGACCAGGCCGACGAGGTTCATCAGCAGGTCGCTGACGGTCTGGCCGATCAGCACCGCGGACGGGGCCATGGGCAGCGAGCGGAACCGGTCGAAGATGCCCTTCTGCAGGTCCAGGGTCAGCGTGTAGCCGGTGATCTGCGCGCCCGTGATGACGGCTTGGACGAAGATGCCGGGGAGCAGGAACTCCCGGTACGACATGCCTGGGAGGTGGATGGCGCTGCCGAAGACGTAGGCGAACATCAGCACGAGCACGATCGGGAGCATGATGACGCTACCGAGCAGGTCCGGTGACCGCCTGATCTTCAGGGTGTTGCGCTTGGCGATGGTCCAGCCATCGACGATGGGCATGGTGAACGCGTTCATCGGGTGGCCTCCTGGACCTGCTCTTCGGTGCCGGACGCCGAGTGCCCGGTCAGGGTGAGGTAGACGTCATCGAGGGTCGGCCGCCGCAGCCCGGCGTCCCGGATCTTGACTCCCTCGTCGGCCAGCCGGCCGAGGACCTGCCGAAGCGCCTCGGGGCCGTCGGTGACCGGGACGGTGATCTGCAGCGACTCCGGCACGGTCTGCACGGCGCCGACGGCGACCCAGGCGAGCGTCTGCCGGGCGGTCTCCAGCTCGGCGGCGCTGGTCACGGTCAGCTCGATGCGGTTGCCGCCGACCTGGTCCTTGAGTTCGTCGGCGGTGCCGCGGGCGATGGCGCGTCCGTGGTCGACCACCATGATGTGGTCGGCGAGGTGGTCGGCCTCCTCCATGTACTGGGTGGTCAGCAGCAGCGTGCTGCCGCCCGCGACGAGCTCGGAGATGGTGTCCCACAGCGCGGCGCGGGCGCGGGGGTCCAGGCCCGTGCTGGGTTCGTCAAGGAACAGGACCGGCGGGTCGGCGACCAGCGCACCGGCGAGGTCGATGCGGCGGCGCATGCCACCGGAGTAGCCCTTGACCGGGCGGTCGGCGGCCTCGGTGAGGTCGAAGCGTTCGAGCAGCTCGCGGGCGCGGGCCTTGCTGCGCTTGACGCCCAGGTGGTACAGCCGCCCGACCATCTCCAGGTTCTCGGCGCCGGTGAGGTGCTCGTCGACGGCGGCGTACTGGCCGGACAGCCCGATGCGCGAGCGCAGCCGCCGGGCGTCGCCGACGACGTCGCATCCGGCGACGGTGGCGCGGCCGCCGTCCGGCGGGAGCAGTGTGGTCAGGACCCGTACCGTCGTGGTCTTGCCGGCGCCGTTCGGGCCGAGCAGCGCGAGCACCGTCCCTTGCGGGACGGAGAAGCTCAGCCCGTCCAGAGCGGTCACCTCGCCGTATCTCTTGACCAGTCCTTCGGCTGTGATCGCGTCTGTCATGAGGGGTCTCCTTGCTGGGGTTCGGGCGGCAGGATGCGTCAGGACGCGGTGTGACGCGCTGGCGCCGGCACACCGCCCTGGATGGGAGGGGATCAACGGGGATCGGGGAAACGCCCGGGCCTCTGCCAGGGGAGTACGCGGCGAGGTGAACGGGCGACCGGGCCTCGTGACGCTGTGGGGTCACGGAATCGGGCGAAAGATCGCAGCCCGGTCAGAAGGTGTGGGGAAGTGGGTCGCGGGCCGGTGCCCGCCGGGGATCAGGTGTCAGATCGGCGTCCCTCTCGTACGGCTCAGTCCTCAGGGGTCAGCGCGGCGCGGCGGATCACGATGTCACCGAGTGAGGTGCGGGCGCGGACCTCCACGGTCCGGTCGGACTCTCCGGGGCCGTCGGTCGTGTCCAGCATGTTGTGCACGCTTCCGGCGGTGGAGTGCACGTCGAGCCAGGCCGCAGTGCCCTCCCGGACACCGACCTCCAGCTGACCGGCGCCGGCCTGCATGACGACGGTGCCCTGAGAGACCTCACCGATGCGGATCATGCCCGCTGCGGTCTTCGCCTCGACGTCGGCATGCGCCCGGTCGATCACGATGTCGCCACTGGCGGAGCGGACGTGGACGTCACCGGCGGCCTCGCCGACCCAGATGCCTCCCGCGGAGCTCTTGATCGAGGCGGCGCCGTCGGCACGGCGGAGACGTACCGAGCCGACGCCAGTGATGATCTTCGCGTCGCCCGTCGCGTGTCCGGCCGTGACGTCTCCGCCGCCGGTCTTCGCCTGCAGAGCGCGAGTGTCCTCGATCCAGATGACGCCGGCGCCGCTGGAGATCTCGCAGTCGCCGAACCGCCCCGCGCAGTGGAGGTTACCGAACCCGGATTTGGCGTCGAGGTCGGAGCCTGCGGGGAGCTCGACGTCGACCTGGACGGCGGGGCTCTTGCCGGGGCCCAGGATCATACTGGCGCGCCTCTTCGGCCCTTTGACCAGCAGCCGTCCGTCGGTGAATTCGACCCGGGTCTCCTCCGCGGCTCGGACGTCGCTCGCCTTCGACGCGTCGGCGGGCCGAACCTCGACGACGGTGTCGGTGCGGTCGGACGCGGTGATGCGGACATCGCCCATGACGACGTCGACCGTTGCGGCGATCGGCTCGGGGCTGGCGAATGTGGGCATGGTGCTGCCTCTCTGGTCGCGGGGTCGATGACCCCGCCGGTGGTCGGGGTGGTGAAGAGGGCCCGGGTCAGCGGGCCCAGCCGGTGTAGCGGTTGCCGCGCGGAGACGAGCGCCTGCGGACGTCCTGCTCACGGTCCGTACGCTCCACGGCCTCGGCGATGGTGCGGACGAGCCAGGCGTTGACCGAGAGCCCTTCCCGGTCGGCGGCCTGCTCGGCCCTGGTCTTCAGCTCTTCGGGGAGGCGGAGGCTGATCCGGGAGACGGCGCCGTCCTTGGTGCTGTACGACACCGGTGGAGCGGGCTCCGCCGCCGGCGCCGCCGCGACGGCGGTGTCCTCCTCCGTGGCGCCAGGGGGCGGCTCCACGACGAACTCCGGCTCGCCCCTGCGGAGGCGCACGTCCACCGAGCCGGGCGCGAGCTCTCGCGTGATCTCCTCGGCGGCGGTCGACAGTGCCTCCAGCAGGACGAGCCGGACCGCCGACTGCAGAGGCGCCGTGAGGCGCTCGGCGAGCTCGCGGGCCTCATCGCCGCCGGTCTCGGCGGCGACCGCGAGCTCCTGACGAAGCTGGGCGACGTACGACTCCAAGTGCATGACGTCAGCATGGCACACCGTTTGGCGTCATGGCAACACCAAAGTGACGTCACTTTGACGTCGTGATGGCTCCACGGCGGTCAACGTGACGTCACCGGCCGGCCCGCGGCAGGGTGGGGCGAGGCGGTGTGATGTGGCCCACTGATGCGGTTCAATTATTCGGAATATTTTGATTCGCCGCGCGACGAGGACACGTCCCGTTAACCGCAGAAGGGCTGATGACGGCTCGGATGTGCGTGCAGGTCAGAACAAGTACATCTTTCAATTGTTCCCTTGTTAGATCGCTGGCCGGGTCCGGACAGGCGGGCGGGGGTTGAATCGCGGATTTCGCCGCCATAACATCCGTGACTGCAAGGACTTCGCGACGAAACAAGTTGTCATGGTCTTTGTAGAAAGGTCCCATCATTAAGGCGAGGGAACGCCCAAAAGGCCGACTCTCGTCACGCCGAAATGGCTGTCGAACACAGCCCGGCCTGGCAAGGAGGTAGGAATGCGCATGCCTGATTCGCTGTGTACCGGCGGACGGCGCTTCGCCGCGGTGACCGCCCTGGGGGCGGCCGCCATGGTCGCCGGCCCCGCCGCGATGGCGGCACCGGCCGCGCCGTCGACCTGGCCGCAGGGCGTCTACACCCTGTCCGTCAGCCCGGTCGAGAGCGGAGAACCTGCTCAAACGGCCGTTCTGACCTGCGGTCCAGACGGTGGCACCCACCTCGCCCCGTCGGCGGCCTGCGACCAGCTTCGCGCCGTAGAGGGGCGGATCGCCGACCTGCCCGAGGGGACCGGCGCGTGCACGCTGATCTACGCGCCCGTGCGGGTGACCGCGCAGGGCCGGTGGAACGGCAGTTCGCGTCGCTATGCGCGGACGTTCTTCAACCGCTGCGCGGCGATCCGCGCGACGGGAGGCGTCATCTTCGCCTTCTGACGGAGAAATTCCAGGTCGACCGGTAGGTCATCCGGTCACTTCGCGAGCGTTCCTGGACGTCGGCTCGGGGCGGCGGGGTCCCGAGCCGACGGAGCTCCGCGCCAAACGGTGATATCGGTGAATCGCGATTTCGCCGTACCTCCATCCTGTCTTGTTCTGCATCGCCGAATTCATCGGCGCACGCCAAAAAGAGGTGGACATGCGACGCATTTTCCTTTCCATTTGCACGCTAGTCGTAACGACGATGACCATGGCCGGTGGCGCTTACGCCGCCACGGAACCGGCCGCACCGGCAGGGGAGCCGACGCTCGTCACCTACACGCGGACGGGCGGGTTCGCCGGCTTCGCTGACACGGTGACCGTCGACGCGGCGGGCGTGGCCCGCACCTCGTCCAGGCCGACGGAGATCACCCTCAGCGCCACCGAACTCGACGGCCTTCGCGCGAACCTGGACCGGATCCAGACCTGGTGGTCCTCCCCGGCAGGCTGCGACGTCGCCGACCACATCGCCTACTCGATCGCCTACGGCGAGAAGCGCGCGAGCAGGTGCCACGTCGTACCGCGCGACTGGCAGCCCGCCATCTCCCAGCTCGACGACCTGCTGGCACGGGTCCGGGTGGGACAGGCCACCAGGGCCTGAGCCGGTCAACGGCCGCCGGAACGTGGGCGGGTACGGCCGGAGGGGGACGTACTCGCCCATGACCGAGCCCCGCGCCATCCCGGCGCGGGGCTCGGCGACCCGGAGGGGCCTGAGGAGCGAGCCAGAGGGTGTGACGTCATCATGACGTCACCTCGCCTCGGCCCGGGCGGCTGAGGGTCAGAAGCGGGCCGGGGCGCCGAGGTCGGCGAGGGCGTGATCGAGAAGATCCTCCAGGGCCGGGATGTCGCGGGCGGCGACCGTCCGGTCGGGCTGCTCGGGGAGCAGGTCGAGGACCGTGCGCAGGTCCCAGTACGGGTCGTGGCGGTAGCCGCCGGACACCTGGTCGAAGCAGGCGGAGAACCGGTCGGCGACCGCGATGTCGTATCGGAGGGCCAGGGCGCGGCGCATATGGGCGATGTCGATGGCGACCGGGCCGTACGTGGCGGTGGACCAGTCGACGATGCCGGTCAGTCGGCCGCCCGCCCACAGCGTGTTGTCGGGGTGGTAGTCGCGGTGGATGAAGTGCGGCACGGCTCCGGGGGTGGGGCCGGCGGCGACGTCCAGTGCGTGCTCCCACAGCGCCGGTCGGCGGGCGTGCCGCGGGGCGAGTCTGATCTCGAGCCGGTTGTACGGGCGGTAGGGCGGCATCGTGGACGCCCCCGCGACCGCGTGCACGGGGAGCAGCGCGGCGGCCAGCTGGATGAGGTATTCGGGCAGCTCGGCAGGGGACGGTCGGGGCGGATGGCCGTGCAGCCGGGTGATCAGCAGCGCGGGGACGTCACAGTGGGCGCCGGAGGGGTCCGCGGCCACGAGCGCGGGCGTGGGGATCTCGCACGCGGTGAGCAGGGTCAGCGCCGCGATCTCGAGCTCGGGGGAGAAGTCGATGTCGATGACGGGCCAGCCGGACGACGCCCAGCGCCGCAGCACCAGGCGATGCACGGTGCCCGAGCGGCTCTCCGCCAGCACCGCGTGGTTGACATGGGCCAGGCCGCCGACGATGGGCCGGACCATTTTCACCTCACTGCCGGGCCCCAGGCATTTTTCGATCCAACGCAGCGTGGCGGCGCTCGGCGGATCGGAGAGCGTGGGGAAGGTCACGGCCCCCATCAAAACGGATTCGGCCGAGGATCGGTAGTGATTTTATCGATGCGAGGTAGTGCGAACGGCATGTCCTTGCGGGTCGGCCGCACAAATTGCGGTTAATGGTGGAATATTGACGAGGTGGCCGCTCTAGGGTGATTTGTGAGCGGCCATCCCATCAATCCTTGCTGTCGCGTCGCGGCCGAAGCAGCGCCTCGGCCAGCGCCAGCATCGTCTCCTCCAGCGTGACGAGCCGCTTCATCAGATCCTCATGGACGGTCGTCACCTGCTTGGTCACGTCGTGCTGCACACCGGTGACCCGCTGGGTGACGTCGTCGTGCACCCCCACGACCTGGCGCAGGAGATCCTCGCGCAGCATCTCCATGTGCTTGGTCAGGTCGACGCGGGAGGCGTCGATGACCTTCGTCAACGTCTCCTCGGTCTCGTCGCGGTCGGGCCGGGCGCGCAACTCGTCGATCAGTGGGTCGACCGCCTCGGACAGTCGCTTCTCCAAGGCGTCGAACCGGTCGGTGGGGTCGATGAACGGGCGGTCGCCGATCGCGGCGATCTTGCGGTGCAGCTCGGTGATCTCCAGCGTCACCGGCAGCCGGCTGATCTGCTGGTCGACGCCCTCGACGCGGTCGCTTGCCCCGTCGACCTTGGCCTCCAGAGCCTGGAAATGCCCCTCGACCCCGCGCAGCTTGCCGGACAGGCCCTCCAGGCGGCCGTCGATGCCGTCGAGGCGCCCGCCGACGCCCTCGACCCGGCCGTTGACCGCCTCGAGGCCCTGCTCGACGCGCTCGGCCATGTCGTTCAGCGACTGGTCGACCTTGCCGGCCACGCCGTTGATCTCATGCTCGAGCTTCTCGGACCGGTGCCCGAGGTCGGCGAGGGTCTTGTCCAGCCGGTTGAACCGGACCGACGCGGCCTCCATCGTGCCCGCGAGCCGGTCGAGACGCTTGGTCAGGTCGTCCATCTGCTGGGCGGCCTGCAACGTCGCATCGGTGATGCTCCGGCTGGAGTCGAGCACGGCCTGGATGCGGGCCAGGCCCTCGTCGACGTTCTCGGCGATGACACCGACGTCGGCCCAGAGAGAGGGCAACTCGGCGACGGGCTTGACCCGCTCGCCCACCGACTCGATGTGCTCGGCCAGCCCCTCGGCCCACTCCGGAGGCTTGCCGAACAGCTCGTCGACCTGCCCGCGGACGGTGTCGAGCTGGGTCGTCAGCCCGGTGAGCTCACGCTCCCGGACCTCGCGGAGCAGCCACTCTATTCCCTCCAACCGCTGGTGGATCTCGTCGAGGAGCTGCCCCGTCGATCGCTGCTCATAGACGTGATCTTGCGCCGCGCGGGCTAGCAATTCTCGCATTCGGTCCGAGACCGGCTGACCCCCTGTCTGCAGGAAGTTGTGATTGGTGTCCACCCGGGTACTCCTTCGTTTGCCGTGCCGCCGGTCTGCGCGCGGAAATGGCAGCGGCGTGGATCGCGAGGAGACACTCTATTGAGCGAACCAAGGTCATCGAGCCGAAGAAAAGAAATTCAGGGAAAAGAGATTCTTAGCCGCCTGCGGCAAATTGCCCTTTTCAGGCGCGACGGTGTCGGCCCTCGTACGAGAGCCCCACCGGAGGGCCGCAGACGGTGGCGACCTGCCCGGTGCCGCGCCACATCAGGCGGTCGAGCTCCCCGCGCCCGAGGAACACCCCGCGGCAGCGGGAGCACTCCTCGAACACGATGCCGCCCCGCTGGAAAGTCACCATTCCGGCACCGCACTTCGGACACCGCAGTACGGCGTCGGCCATCGTTCGCCCCCTGTGTTCGCCCGCGCCCGCCCGGCGCGCACCCGTCATCGCGCCCGCGGCGCGGCCTTCCGGTCGCCAAGAGTAGTCAGCCGGACACGGTAGCGACCATGGTCTTTGCCGGACTCTGGCGTGTCGCCCACCCACACGGCCCCACTCGGCCGCGTCCGCTTTCCCCGCGTCCCGCTCCGCCGGGTGCCACTCACACCAGGTCCCGCGAGTCCCGCCCGCGCGGCCCCGCCCGCCGCTGTCCGGTGCCGCCCGCGCCGGGTCCCGCGAGTTCGGTGCGGCGTACCGCGTCGCCTACCTTGTTGCCCGCGCGGCCCCGCCCGCCGCTGTCCGGCGCCACCCGCGCCGCGTTCCGCACGTCCCGCGTCGCCCACGCGGCATGCTGTCGCCGCCTACCTCGTCGCCCGCGTGGAAGCACCCACCGCTGTCCGGCGCCGCTCGCGCTGCGTCGCGTCACGCTCGCGTCGCGTACCGCGTGGCCGGCGCTCGTGCGGCGACCGCCGGGAGTTGCCGCGGCCGGACCGCCTTTCCGGTGCCCGGCGTCGTTTTGCTCAGGCCTCTCGGCAGATGAGGGCGGTCGGGGCGTCGCCCACGCGGGTCAGCACGAGGACGCGTTCCTCGGTGCCGTCCGTGCGCAGGTCGCGGCGCAGCCGCTCGATGTCGCCCGCGAAGCCGCGCTTCTTGATCGTCAGGGTGCCCGTCCGGTGCTCACGCAGCGCCGCACGTACCCGCTTCACCGCGAACGGCAGGACGTCAAGGATCTCGTACGGCCGCGCGAACGGCGTCGCCAGCAGCGCGTCCGAGGTGATGTAGGCGATCCGAGGGTCGGCCAGCGCTCCGTCGAGCCGGGCCGCGATCTCGGCCACCAGGTGCGCCCGGACCACCGCGCCGTCCGGTTCGTACAGATAGCGGCGCCAGCCGGCGATAGGGGGCGGCCCGAGATCGGGCTCGGCCGTCAGAGTGGCGGTCTCCCGGCCCGGCCGCAGGACGGTCGCCCGGCGTCGTGCGTCGCCGGCCAGGTCGCCCAGCCACAGCGCCGCCTCCTTCACCTCGCCGCCGTCGGAGATCCATTCGGCCTCCGCACCTGGGGGCACGGCCTCGTGGGGAATGCCCGGCGCCACCTTGACGCAGCCGCCGGGCGCCCGTCCGGCGATGGCGAGCACCGTGCCCAGCGGCGGCAGGTACGCCTCCGGGTCGAAGACCCGCCCGCGGGAGGTCCGTCGGCCGGGGTCGGCGAAGACCGCGGCGTGCCCGTCCGGGTCCTGTGCGGTCGCGTCGCCCTGCCGTACGTCCGCCACGTCCTCCAGGGCGAAGGCGCGGAGGTTCGCTTGGGCGACGGCGGCGGTGAACGGGTCCAGCTCCACACCGAGGCCGCCGACGCCCGCGCGTGCGCGCGCCAGCAGATCGCCGCCGATGCCGCAGCCCAGGTCGAGCACCGTGCCGCGCGGGGCGAGGCCGCCGAGCCGGTCGGCGAACCGCCGCGCCCGGTGCCGGGCGACGCCGGTCCGGGTCGCCTGCTCGAGCCCCTGCGGCGTGAAGTACATGCGGTCCGCGTCGGCCCCGAACTTGGCCCGCCCGCGCACGCGGAGCCGCGCCTGCGTGAGCGCGGCGCCGACCAGCTCCGCGGGGTGGCGGGCGCGCAGCCGGGAGGCGGTGGCCAGGAGTGTGCGCTCGTCGACGTCGGCGGCGCCGATCTCGCCGAGGAGTTTCTGGCCTTCGGGGGTGAGCAGCCCCTGAAATGCGGCGATGTCCACCCGACGACCGTAGTGGCCGCGCGGCCGTGAACCGTACCGGCCCACTGGACGGGTCGCGGGCCGGGCGGGTGCGGGCCGTGCCGGACCGCCGGGCAAGCTTTGACGAATGCCGCATATAACGACAGGTCGGCGGCGCGCGGGGGTCCGTGTTGACGCGTTCCCGGCCACGGCATAATCTCCAACTTGGCACTCTCCCCATGAGAGTGCCAATCAAGCGACAGGCTGGTCTGGCACCCGCGACGGCAGGCCACCGTGGTCGCGTCTCCAACATGCGGCTGGCCGATCCGGTCGGCCGAGGATACGCAATCGAAGGGGAAGGTCAGATCGTGTCGACCGCCACCAAGGTTGTTCTCAAGCCGCTCGAGGACCGCATCGTCGTCCAGCCCCTCGAGGCCGAGCAGACCACCGCGTCGGGTCTGGTGATTCCCGACACGGCGAAGGAGAAGCCCCAGGAGGGCACCGTTCTCGCCGTCGGGCCGGGTCGCTTCGACGACAAGGGCGAGAAGCGCGTCCCGCTCGACGTCAAGGTCGGGGACGTCGTCCTCTACAGCAAGTACGGCGGCACCGAGGTCAAGTACAACAACGAGGAGTACCTCGTGCTGTCGGCCCGCGACGTGCTCGCCGTCGTCGAGAAGTAAGACCCACGAGATGCGCTGCCCCGGTCGTCCCCTGTGAGGGCGGCCGGGGCTGTGCACGTCCACGGACACCCATACTTGGAGCTTCCCAATGCCGAAGATCCTGGAGTTCGACGAGGACGCGCGCCGCGCCCTTGAGCGCGGCGTCAACGCCCTCGCGGACGCCGTCAAGGTGACGATCGGCCCGCGTGGCCGCAACGTCGTCATCGACAAGAAGTGGGGCGCCCCCACCATCACGAACGACGGTGTCACCATCGCCCGTGAGGTGGAGCTCGACGACCCGTACGAGAACCTTGGCGCGCAGCTCGCCAAGGAGGTCGCCACCAAGACCAACGACATCGCGGGTGACGGCACCACCACCGCGACGGTCCTGGCGCAGGCGCTCGTCCGCGAGGGGCTGCGCAACGTCGCCGCCGGCGCGTCGCCGATCAACCTCAAGCGGGGCATCGACGCCGCCGCCAACTACGTCGCCGAGCAGCTGCTCAAGTCGGCTCGCGAGGTCGACGACAAGGAGTCGATCGCGCACGTCGCGACCATCTCCGCCCAGGACGCCAAGATCGGTGAGCTCATCGCCGAGGCGTTCGACAAGGTGGGCAAGGACGGTGTGATCACCGTCGAGGAGGCCCACACGATGGGTCTGGAGCTGGAGTTCACCGAGGGTCTCCAGTTCGACAAGGGCTACCTGTCGCCGTACATGGTGACCGACCCGGAGCGGATGGAGGCGGTCCTCGAGGACGCCTACATCCTCATCCACGACGGCAAGATCTCCAACGTGACGGAGTTCCTGCCGCTGGCCGAGAAGGTCGCGCAGACCCGTAAGCCGCTGCTGATCGTCGCCGAGGACGTCGAGGGCGAGGCTCTCGCGCTCCTGGTGCAGAACAAGCTGCGCGGCACGTTCGTCAGCGTCGCGGTGAAGGCGCCGGGCTTCGGCGACCGCCGCAAGGCGATGCTGGAGGACATGGCCGTCCTCACCGGCGGCCAGGTCGTCACCGAGGCCGTCGGCCTCAAGCTCGACGGCGTCGACCTCGACGTGCTGGGCCGCGCCCGGCGCGTGACCGTCACCAAGGACGCCACCACCGTCGTCGACGGCGAGGGCGAGGGTGCCGCGATCGAGGACCGGATCCGTCAGATCCGTCGCGAGATCGAGGGCAGCGACTCCGACTGGGACCGCGAGAAGCTGCAGGAGCGCCTGGCGAAGCTGGCCGGGGGCGTCTGCGTGCTGCGCGTCGGCGCCGCCACCGAGGTGGAGCTGAAGGAGAAGAAGCACCGTCTCGAGGACGCCATCTCCGCCACCCGCGCGGCGATCGAGGAGGGCATCGTCTCCGGCGGCGGCAGCGCGCTCGTGCACGTCGCCAAGGAGGGCTTCGACGCGCTCGGGCTGTCCGGCGACGAGGCCACCGGCGCGGAGGCCGTCCGCCGCGCGCTGGTCGAGCCGCAGCGCTGGATCGCCGAGAACGGCGGCAACGAGGGCTACGTCGTGGTCTCCAAGGTCGAGGCGCTGCCGGTCGGCTCCGGCTTCAACGCCGCGACCGGAGAGTACGGCGACCTGATCGCCCAGGGCGTCATCGACCCGGTCAAGGTGACCCGCTCCGCGGTCAGCAACGCCGCGTCGATCGCCGGCATGCTGCTCACGACCGAGGCGCTCGTCGCGGACAAGCCGGAGGAAGAGCCGGACGCCGCCGCGGGCGGCCACGGCCACGGTCACGGCCACTGATCATCGGTACGGCCGGTACGACGGCCGGCGGATCGCGGATGCCCTCGCCATGGACATGGCGGGGGCATCCGTCGTTCCGGAACGCCCATTCGCTGACTGTGTGTAGTGATTCAGTCACTGTGAGGGATAAAGGCGGGTGGGGATCAGTACTGTGACCATTCCGTTGTCATCAACGATGGAGACAGGCGCGATCTCGGTGGGCATCATGCTTTCGTGACCGAGGGAGCGATCGCCGGGGCCGCGGTTCGGGGTGCTGCCGACGAAATACGGGGGAGACGTCCGGCGAAAGCGGACGACAACGAGCTCAGGGAACTCACGAGCCTTGCCGTCCAAGGCGACGCGGAGGCGGTCGAGTCCCTGATCGGGCGGGTACGCCCCATGGTCGTGCGCTACTGCCGGGCGCGGCTCGGCCGGGTGTCGGGGCAGTACCACATCGCGGACGACGTGGCCCAAGAGGTGTGCATCGCCGTGCTCGGAGCGCTGCCGCGCTACCGCGACATGGGCCGGCCGTTCGCCTCGTTCGTGTTCGGCATCGCGTCGCACAAGATCGCGGATGCGATGCGCAGCGCGATCCGTGCCGCCGTGCCCACCGAGGACCTGCCCGACGGCCCCGACGAGCGGCCGGGCCCCGAGGAGACGGTCGTCCGCTACATCGAGGCGGAGCGCGCCCGGGACCTTCTCGACCGGTTGCCGGATCATCAGAAGGAATTGGTGCTTCTGCGGGTGGTGGCGGGTCTGTCCGCCGAGGAGACCGGTAATGTACTGGGCATGTCAGCCGGGGCCGTCCGCGTCGCCCAGCACCGGGCTCTCGCCCGTCTTCGAGCGATGGCGAGTGAGGAGTCGATCGCTTGACCGGTGGGGGTACCGCCACTCCCGAGCCGCTCGACCTCAGTGAGATCAGCCGTAGCGGCGATCTGTTCGACGCCCTCTCCGGGCGCCGCATCACCGATCCGGGTGCCGGATTCGAGCCATCCGACGATCCGGCCGCGCGGCTGCTGGCCGCCTTGGCCGCCGACGTCGACGCGGGCGCGCCGCCACTAGCGGCGCCCCCACCGCGCGTGTCGTGTGGGGGCTCGAAGACCTCAGGCCGCCCGGTCGTCCGGGCGTTCGTCACCTTCGGCGCGGTCACGGTCCTGTTGACGACGGCGGGCGCCGCCGTCGCGGGCGCCGGGGGCGATCACGAGCCGAAGGCCCACGCGCCTTCGGCCCGCCACGAGATCTCGAAACGCTCCAGGGCTCGCCTCGAGTCGGTCGTCCGGGCGTTCCCCGGCGGCGCGCGTCCGTCCGCCGGCCGAACGCCCACCGCGTCACCCCGCTCGTCCGGGACGAAGACGTCCGAAGCGCCGACGAAACCGCCTGTGAGAACCCCGGCGAAGGGAAACACCCCCGGCTACTTCGGGCCGACGCATCCCCTGCCGCACGGCCCGAACGACGGACACTCGACCAGCCCGTCGCCGACGACGTCCCCGAGCGCGCCGACCGGCTCCACCCCGAGCCCGTCCACGTCCCCCACCACGTCGAAGCCATCGGGCGAGACGTCCGCCACGGACCCCGACCCGTCGCGGCGCCGCAGCCTCACGGCCGAGAAGCGCTCTTCGAAGACCGGCCGCGCGTCAGGGAACCGCGACCACCGGTAGCAGGCTCTCGGGGCTCAGTTCGAGTGGCCTTCCTCACTGTCGATGACGCCGTCCACATAACCGCGGGCGTACTCCCAGCTGACGTAGTCCTCCGGGGCGGCGGCGATCGCGGGCTCGTGGACGCGCGGCAGCCCCTCGTCGAGCAGGTGACGCAGGTTGCCGTGTAGGAGATCCCAGTCGATGTGGTGGGCCCTGCCGCAGTCGCCGCAGTCGACCGTCAGCCCCTTGATGCCCAGCGGCTCGAGCAGGGCGCGGAAGACCTCCAGGTCGGCGAGGTCGGCCAGCACGTCCTCCCGCTCCGTCGTGCTCAGCGGAGCGGTCTCGTCGCTCGGATCGCCGAGCGCGGCGGCCGGGTCCTCGGGATCGTTCGCGAACGGGTCGAGCGGAGCGTCATCGTGCACAAACCCACGCTACCCGAGTAACGGCCGCCGATTCGTTCCTTGTCGCGACCCTTCGCGGCCGTTAGGAGGCCCCGACTAGGATGGGGTCAACGCTCCGCTGATCAGGCCCGACACCGCGACCCTTTCCGGATGATGCCCATGACTTCCGCGCCCGAGTCCGCCAAGTTCGCCCCGCAGGGCCTCACGTACGACGACGTGCTGCTCGTGCCCGCGTACTCCGATCTCGCGCCGGGTGACGCCGACACGACGACGCGCCTGTCGCGGTCGATCACGTTGCGCATCCCGCTGGTGTCCGCGGCGATGGACACCGTCACCGAGGCGCGGATGGCCGTCGCCATGGCGCGGCAGGGCGGCCTCGGCGTGCTGCACCGCAACCTGCCGATCGACGAGCAGGCCCAGCAGGTCGACCTGGTCAAGCGCTCCGAGGCGGGCATGGTCAACAACCCGGTGACCTGTTCGCCGGACGACACGCTCGCCGACGTCGAGGCGCTGTGCGCCCACTACCGCATCTCCGGTGTCCCCGTGACCAACGCCGACGGCGTCCTCGTCGGCATCGTCACGAACCGGGACATGCGGTTCGAGACGGACGCCGCGCGCCCGGTGCGCGAGGTGATGACCAAGATGCCGCTGGTCACCGCGCCGGTCGGGGTCTCCCGTGACGAGGCGTTCGCGCTGCTGCGCGCCAACAAGGTGGAGAAGCTCCCGCTCGTCGACGGCACCGGCCGGCTGCGCGGTCTGATCACGGTGAAGGACTTCACGAAGAGCGAGCAGTACCCCTTGGCGACGAAGGACGCGGCCGGGCGGCTCGTCGTCGGCGCGGGCGTCGGTGTGGGGCCGGAGGCCGAGCAGCGCGCCAAGGCGCTGATCGAGGCCGGCGTCGACGCGCTGGTGGTGGACACCGCGCACGGTCACTCGCGCGGCATGATCGACATGGTCGCCAAGCTCAAGGCCAACAGCCACGTCGACGTCATCGCCGGCAACGTCGCGACCAGGGCCGGGGCACAGGCGCTCGTCGACGCGGGCGCGGACGCGGTAAAGGTCGGCGTCGGCCCGGGCTCGATCTGTACGACGCGCGTGGTCGCCGGTGTCGGCGCGCCCCAGGTCACCGCGATCTACGAGGCCGCGCTGGCGTGCGCCCCCGCCGGGGTGCCGGTGATCGGCGACGGCGGCCTGCAGTACTCCGGCGACATCGCCAAGGCGATCGCCGCGGGCGCCGACACGGTGATGCTGGGATCCCTGCTCGCGGGCTGCGAGGAGAGCCCCGGCGAGCTGATCTTCATCAACGGCAAGCAGTACAAGACCTACCGGGGCATGGGCTCGCTCGGCGCGATGAAGAACCGCGAGCGCGGCGGGTCGTTCAGCAAGGACCGCTACTCCCAGGACACGGTCGCGAGCGAGGACAAGCTGATCCCCGAGGGCATCGAGGGCCAGGTGCCCTATCGGGGTCCGGTCGCGGCGGTCGGTCACCAGCTCATCGGCGGCCTGCGCCAGGCGATGTGGTACACCGGCTCCCGCACCGTCGCCGATCTGAAGGCGAACGGCGTGCTGATGCCGATCACCGGGGCGGGCCTGCGGGAGAGCCACCCGCACGACATCCAGATGACCGTCGAGGCCCCCAACTACCAGGTCCGCTGAGAGTTTCACCGGCCGTGACCCGTCGTGGTCACGGCCGAAGCATGGAAAGAGGACGTACATGGCTGAGGTCGAGATCGGGCGGGGCAAGAGCGGTCGGCGGGCGTACGCGCTCGACGAGATCGGCATCGTCCCGTCGCGGCGCACCCGCGACCCGGAGGAGGTCAGCGTCGCGTGGCAGATCGATGCCTACCGCTTCGAGATGCCGCTGGTCGTCGCCCCGATGGACAGCGTGGTCAGCCCGGCGACGGCGATCGCCATCGGGCGGCTCGGCGGCCTGGCCGTGCTCGACCTCGAGGGGCTGTGGACCCGCTATGAGAACCCTGAGTCGCTGCTGGCCGAGATCGCCTCGCTGGACGACGCGACGGCGACGCGGCGGCTCCAGGAGCTGTACGCCGAGCCGATCAAGGAGGACCTGATCGGGCGGCGTATCGAGGAGATCCGGGACGCGGGCGTCACCGTGGCGGCCCGGCTGTCGCCGCAGCGCACCGCCCAGTACCACAAGGCGGTCATCGAGGCGGGCGTCGACCTGTTCGTGATCCGCGGCACCACGGTCAGCGCCGAGCACGTCTCCGGGCGGGCCGAGCCGCTCAACCTCAAGCAGTTCATCTACGACCTCGACGTCCCGGTGATCGTCGGCGGCTGCTCGACCTACACCGCCGCGCTGCACCTGATGCGCACCGGCGCGGCCGGGGTCCTCGTCGGCTTCGGCGGCGGTTCCGGGCACACGACCCGTACGGTCCTCGGCGTCGCGGTGCCGATGGCGACGGCCATCTCGGACGTCGCGGCGGCCCGGCGCGACTACCTCGACGAGTCCGGCGGCCGGTACGTCCACGTGATCGCCGACGGCGGCATGCGGCAGTCCGGTGACATCGCCAAGGCCCTCGCGGTCGGCGCCGACGCGGTCCTGGTCGGGTCGCCGTTCGCGCGGTCGACGGAGTCGCCGGGCCGGGGCTACCACTGGGGCAGTGAGGCGCACCACGACGAGCTGCCGCGCGGCAAGCGGGTCGAGCTCGGCTCGATCGGCACGCTCGAGCAGATCCTGTACGGCCCGTCGAACGTCGCCGACGGTTCGATGAACCTCATCGGCGCGCTCCGGCGGGCCATGGCGACCGCCGGCTACTCCGACCTGAAGGAGTTCCAGCGCGTCCAGGTCGTCGTCGCGCCGCACTGACGCCATCTTTGGTGCACTCCCCCGTTGGGTAAGCGTTTTGTGACGGATGAGGTAGCGACGTAGCGTGGTCACCGCAGACGTCCGAGGGAGTGCGCCATGGCGGTTGGGGAGCCCGAGAACGAGGTCAACAGGTCGCGTCTCGGTCCGGCGGAGCGTACGGCCGCGCTGGACCTGATCGGGAGCGGCGAGGAGTTCGACGTCGTCGTCGTGGGCGGCGGCATCGTGGGCGCGGGCGTGGCGCTGGACGCGGCGACGCGCGGCCTGAGCGTGGCCCTGGTGGAGGTCCGTGACTTCGCCTCCGGGACGTCCTCGCGGTCGTCGAAGCTGATCCACGGCGGGCTGCGCTACCTCGAACAGCGCGACTTCGAGCTGGTCCGCGAGGCGCTGACCGAGCGCGGGCTGCTGCTGGGCCGCATCGCGCCGCACCTTGTCAAGCCGGTGCCCTTCGTGTTCCCGATGACCCATCACGTGTGGGAGCGGGCGTACATCGGGGCGGGTGTGGCCCTGTACGACGGGATGTCCCTCTCGATGGGGCGGGACCGCGGGGTGCCGCATCACCGGCACCTGACGCGTACGCAGGCCCTGCGCGTCGCGCCATCGCTGCGGCGTGACGCCTTCGTCGGTGCGATCCAGTACTGGGACGCCCAGGTCGACGACGCTCGCTACGTGATGATGGTGCTGCGCACGGCGGCGGCGTACGGCGCCCGGATCGTCTCCCGCGCGCAGGCCGTCGGTTTCCTGCGGGAGGGCGAGCGGGTGACCGGCGTACGGATCCGGGACCTGGAGGCGGATCGGGAGCTCGACGTCCGCGCCAAGCAGGTGGTCAACGCGACCGGCGTGTGGACCGATGACATCCAGGAGCTCGTCGGCGGGCGCGGCCAGATCCACGTCCGCGCGTCCAAGGGCGTGCACCTGGTGGTGCCCCGGGATCGCATCCACTCCTCCAGCGGTGTGATCCTGCGCACGGAGAAGTCCGTGCTCTTCGTGATCCCGTGGGGTCGGCACTGGATCATCGGTACGACCGACACGGCCTGGGACCTCGACAAGGTTCATCCGGCCGCGTCCAAGGCCGACATCGACTATGTCCTCGAACACGTCAACGCCGTGCTCAACGTGCCTCTCACCCACGATGACGTCGAGGGGGTGTACGCCGGGCTGCGCCCGCTGCTGTCCGGGGAGTCGGAGGAGACCTCGAAGCTCTCCCGGGAGCACGTCGTCGCCCACCCGGTGCCGGGCCTGGTCGTCATCGCGGGCGGGAAGTACACCACCTACCGGGTGATGGCCAAGGACGCCGTCGACGCGGTCGCCCATGGGCTGGACGGCAAGGTGCCGGGGTCCTGCACCGACCAGATCGCCCTGGTCGGCGGCAACGGCTTCCAGGCGCTCTGGAACGCCCGCCACCGTCTGGCGGAGAGTTCGGGGCTGCACGTCGCGCGCATCGAGCACCTGTTGCGGCGGTACGGCACGCTGATCGAGGACCTGCTCACCCTCATCGAGGAGCGGCCGGACCTCGGCAAGCCCCTCGAAGGCGCCGACGACTACCTGCGCGCCGAGGTCGTCTACGCCGCGAGCCACGAGGGCGCCCGGCACCTCAACGACGTGCTGACCAGGCGGACGCGCATCTCGATCGAGACGTGGGACCGTGGCGTCGGTGCGGCGCGGCAGGCCGCCGAACTCGTCGCGCCCGAGCTCGGCTGGTCGAAGGAGCAGACCGAGCGGGAGATCGAGTACTACCACAAGCGCGTGGAGGCCGAGCGCGACTCTCAGGCGCAGGTCGACGACCAGGAGGCCGACGCCACCCGGCGTGGGGCCCCGGAGATCGTCCCGACCGCCTCTCCCGAGGTTTCCTGAAATGTGAGACATGAGCGGCCGGTTCTGGTCGTTCAGTTTTCGTTGAATGCCCACTTTTGGGGATTTCTGTCCATAGAGACTCCTGTATCGTGTCCGGGCTAATGGTGCTATTGGGCCATAAACCCGGTTCGGACAGGAGTTGGTGTGGCGAAGTCGCTGACGCGCACGGTGGGGGTACTCGCGACCGGCTTGTTGGTCGCCGGAGTGGCGACGGAAGGCGACGCCGCCCCGATCAGACACGGGCGGGCAGCGGCCGCCGTACGGGCGGCCGGGTCGGACATCGACGACCAGGCGCTCAGCGAGCGCGAGCTGCTCGGCGATGAGGCTTCCCGGAGGGCCGCCGTACGGACGGGACCGGTCTTCAACTCGCCCACCGGCGGCAAGGCCAAGCAGCACGCGATCGCGACCAGGATCGCTCAGCTGATCTCCGGCGCCCCGAAGGGCGCCGTCATCTATGTGGCGATGTACCACTTCTCGACCAAGGACCTCGCCAAGCAGCTCGTCAAGGCGAAGAAGCGCAAGGTCGACGTCCGGGTGGTGCTCGATTACGAGTCGTCGCGCTACAAGGCGTACAAGACGTTGAAGAAGGCGCTCGGTTCGAACCGGAAGAAGTCCTCCTGGGTGACCCTCTGCGCCAAGGGACGCGGCTGCATCGGGCCGAAGTTCAACCACAACAAGTTCTTCCTGTTCTCCTCCACACGCGGGGCGAAGAAGGTCGTGCTGCAGACCTCGGCCAACGCGACGTACAACTCCCGTGACCTGCAGTGGAACGACGCGCTCGTGCTGCGGAACTCAGGCGTGTACGCGGCGTACCGGCGTTACTTCTACGACCTCGCCAAGCAGCATCACACCGGCAACTACCACCGGATCGTGCACACGGGGAAGTACCGGCTGGACTTCTTCCCCTGGTCGTCGGGTGATCCGATCAGCCAGCACCTCGACAGGGTGTCGTGCGCCGGCGGCACCCGGATCCGCCTCGTCATGGGCCACTTCACCTGGCAGCCGATCGCGCAGCGGCTCTGGAGGCTGGACAACGCCGGATGCCGGGTGCAGGTGGTGTTCGGCCACATCGGGCAGTCGGCCCTGAAGGACCTGACCAGACCCGGCGGCCGCCACGGCGGGCCCGAGCTTCGGTACCTGCCGGAGAACGGCAAGGCGTACGAGCACTCCAAGTATCTGCTCATCGACGGCCGGTACATGGGCAAGAAGCAGAAGGCCATCTTCACCGGCAGCAGCAACTACACCGACCCCGGCTTCCACGGCCACGACGAGGCGATGATCAGCGCCGTCGACGCCACGCTGGAAAAGCAGTACGTCGCCAACTTCGGCACGGTGTTCGCGCACGGCAAGACGATCAAGTCTTCCGACGCCAGGGTCGACCCGCCCGCGGGCGTCATCGAGCCGGACAAGGCCGACGACACCGGCGAGAACGACAACTGACGCACCGCCCGGGCTACGGCCCGGACGGCGCGTCCGCCGGGGTCATGGCCCGGACGCCGTGTCGGCCGGGGTCATGGCCCGGACGCCGTGTCGGCCGGGGTCATGGCTCGGACGGCGCGTCGGCCGCCGACGATCCCATCAGGAGGCCGACGCCGGAGCCGTACAGCTCGGCCGGGACCCGCTCCGGGTCGAGCAGGTGCTGCAGCGCCAGCCCGAACTCGATCGCCATCGCGAGAGACGCCCGGTCCTCGGGGGACATCTCCGAGGACCCGGCCGCGAGGTCGGCGGCGAGCTCCTCCCGGCGGGCGTGGTACCAGTCGGCGATCCGCCAGCCGGCCGAGAAGTCGCGCATTCCGAACAGCCAGAGCTCGACCAGCAGGAGCGCCCGCATGCGGGTCTCATCGTCGGACGGCCGCTCGGCGTAGTGCCGGCCGGCGGCGGTGCGCCGCTCGTCCGGCGAGCGTTCGGAGCCGCACAGGTCGGCGAGGGCGCCGAGGCCGGGATCGGCTTGGGTGTAGCGCTCGAGTAGGGCGAGGACCAAGTCGGATTTGCTGGCGAAATTGGAGTAGACGGCTCCCTTCGTGAGCCCGGCCCGGGCGGCGATCTCGTCGAGTGAGGCTCCGCGGATTCCGCGTTCCGCCCACAGGCGCTCCGCGGCGTCGAGGAGAGCGGCCCGGGTCTGGGCACGCCGCTCCTGACGGGGTGTGCGGGCCTCGTCCGTGACAGCGGACTCGTCCGGGTCGGAGATCATTCTTCCCCCTCGTCGTCGTCCATCTTCGCCTCCTTCTCCGGAATACACCGTGGACCGCAATCCGAGCCAGCAAATGCATAACAAGGTGACTCTGGAACGTACCGAAATGGCATTAGGGACAGGGTGCGATGCGCTGACCACGGAAGTAATTAATTACTGAACGGTAGCCATGAAGAGGGTTCACGTCTTAGAGTTCCCTCCATGAACGCACCCGCAGCGGCGTCCACCGGCGCGCGCGCCACCGTCCCGGACATCGCTCCCGAGATCGTCGAACGGCTGACCCGCCGTGTCGCGGCCGGCGACGCGACCGTACGGATCGCCGCGCCGTTCACCGGGGAGCCGTTCGCCACCCTGCCCGTCTCGACCGGGGACGACGTCGCTGCCGCGTACGAACGCGCCCGCGCCGCCCAGGAGTCGTGGGCGCGGCTGTCGCCGGCCCGGCGCGCCGAGCCGTTCCTGCGGTTCCACGACGCGATCCTCGACCGCCGCGCGGAGATCCTCGACCTCGTCCAGTTGGAGACCGGGAAGGCGCGCCGCCACGCATTCGAGGAGGTCCTCGACGCCGCGGGGTCCACGCTCTACCACGCGCGACGGGCCCCCGGCCTGCTCCGGCCGCGCCGCCGCCAGGGCATCATGCCCGCCGCCACCCGCGTCGTCGAGCTCCGCCACCCCAAGGGCGTGGTCGGCGTCATCTCGCCGTGGAACTACCCGCTCGCGCTCGGCCTGACCGACGCGGCGCCCGCCCTGCTCGCCGGCAACGCGGTCGTGCACAAGCCGGACACCCAGACCGCGCTGTCCACTCTGTGGGCGCTCGACCTGCTCGTCGAGTGCGGACTGCCCGAGGACCTGTGGCAGGTGGTGGTCGGCGATCCCGCGGAGATCGGCGATCCCCTCATCGAGGGCGCCGACTACGTCGCCTTCACCGGCTCCACCCGGGGCGGGCGGGCGATCGCGGACAAGGCCGCGCACCGGCTGATCGGCTACTCCCTCGAGCTCGGCGGCAAGAACCCCATGCTCGTCCTGGACGACGCCGACGTCGAGCAGGCCGCGCAGGGCGCCATCCGCGCCTGCTTCACCAACGCCGGTCAGCTCTGCATCTCGATCGAGCGGCTGTACGTCCACGAGAAGATCTACGACCGGTTCGCCGAACGCTTCGTCCACCGCGTCAAGAACATGCGGCTCGGTGCCGGCTTCGACGCGGACATGGGCTCGCTCACCTCCCAGCGCCAGCTCGATACGGTCACCCGGCATGTGCAGGACGCCGTCGCCAAGGGTGCGACGGTCCTCGCCGGCGGGCGGCCGCGCCCGGGCGTCGGGCCGTACTTCTTCGAACCCACCGTGCTCGAGGACGTCTCCGACGCGATGGAGCTCTGCGGCGGCGAGACCTTCGGGCCGGTCGTCGCGCTCTACCGGTTCGCCTCCGACGACGAGGCCGTACGTCTGGCCAACGCCACGCCGTACGGGCTGAACGCCAGCGTCTGGACCCGCGACGTCGCCCGCGGCCGCCGGCTCGCGGCGCGGATCAAGGCGGGCACCGTCAACATCAACGAGGGGTACGCCTCCGCGTACGGCTCGTACGACGCGCCCATGGGCGGTATGAAGGACTCCGGGGTCGGCCGGCGGCACGGTGCCGAGGGCCTTCTCCGCTACACCGAGGCCCAGACGATCGCCAGCCAGCACGGGTTCGGCTTCGAACCGGTCCTCGGCATGTCGTACGAGACCTACGCGGCAGTGATCACGGGGGGCCAGAAGCTGCTGAAACGCCTTCGCCTCAGGTAGGAGCGCACATGGACTACGACGTCCTGGTGATCGGATCGGGGTTCGGCGGGAGCGTCACCGCGCTGCGCCTCACCGAGAAGGGGTACCGCGTCGCGGTGCTGGAGGCCGGCCGTCGCTTCGACGACCCCGACGGCGCGCCCGGCGAACGCCACCGCGACCTGCCCAAGACGTCGTGGCGCACGCCCCGGTACCTCTGGGCACCCGCCCTCGGCATGACCGGGATCCAGCGCATCCACCTGCTGCGCGGTGAGAAGGGCTCGCGGGTCCTCATCATGGCGGGCGCGGGCGTCGGCGGCGGATCGCTCGTCTACGCCAACACGCTGTACGAGCCGCCGCAGCCGTTCTTCGACGACCCGCAGTGGCGGCACATCACCGACTGGAAGGCCGAGCTCACCCCGTTCTACGCGCAGGCCAAACGGATGCTCGGCGTCCGGCCCAACCCGACCATGACCCCCGCCGACCAGGCGATCAAACGGGTCGCCGATCGAATGGGCCGCGGCGACACCTTCCACCTGACCCCGGTCGGCGTCCTGTTCGGCGAGGAGGCGGGGAAGCCGGTCGACGACCCGTACTTCGGCGGCGCCGGACCGCGCCGCGCGACCTGCACCGAGTGCGGATCCTGCATGACCGGCTGCCGGGTCGGCGCCAAGAACATGCTCACCGAGAACTATCTCTACCTCGCCGAGCACGCCGGCGCGAAGATCATGCCGCTGGCGACCGTCACCGCCGTACGGCCGCGCCCCGGCGGCGGGTACGAGGTCGAGTTCACCCGCACCGGGCGGCGCGGGAAGCGCTGGCGGCGCACCGTCACTGCCGAGCACGTCGTGTTCGCCGCCGGAACGTACGGCACGCAGCGGCTGCTGCACCGGATGAAGGCCGCCGGGACGCTACCCGGCCTGTCCGATCATCTCGGCATCCGCACCCGCACCAACTCCGAGGCGATCCTCGGCGCCGAACGCTTCCGGAGCAAGGGAGACGACCACTCACGCGGACTGGCGATCACGTCGTCCTTCCATCCGGACGAACGCACCCACGTCGAGCCCACCCGCTACGGCCCCGGCTCGAACGCCATGGGCGCCCTCCGCTCCCTGCTCATCGACGGCGGCGGACGCGCCCCCCGGTGGGCGAAGTTCCTCGGCCGGGTGGCCATGCGTCCATGGGACCTGGTCCGTCTGCCGAACCTCCGCAACTGGTCACGGCGGACGATCATCGCGCTGGTCATGCAGACCAACGACAACTCGATCACCGTGGAGCCGTCACCGTCCGGGCGCGGGCTGCGCGCCCGCCGCGGCCACGGCGAGCCCAACCCGACGTGGATCCCCGAGGCCCACCGCGCGGTCCGCATGCTCGCCGAGGAGGTGGACGGCTTCCCGGGCGGCACCTGGCTCGACCTGTTCGACATCCCGACCACCGCGCACTTCATCGGCGGCTGCACCATCGGAGACTCGCCGGAGGAGGGCGTCATCGACCCCTACCACCGCGTGTACGGCCACCCGGGCCTGCACATCGTGGACGGCTCCACCGTCTCGGCCAATCTCGGCGTCAACCCCTCGCTCACCATCACCGCCCAGGCCGAACGCGCCATGGCCTTCTGGCCCAACCGCGGCGAAGACGACCCCCGCCCCACACTCGGCGCACCGTACGCGCGCCTCACCGCGATCGCTCCCAAGAACCCGGCCGTCCCCGCCGACGCCCCCGCCGCCCTCCGCCTCCCCATCACCCCGGCCTGACTTCCCTTTCGTCCCGGATGCCTTAATAAGGATCTCCTTGGCGCTGCGTGCCTGGATGACACCTTCTGGGAAGGCTGCCTACTGCGCGGGGATCGCGCAGTCGACGCAGATGGGGGTGCATGGACGATGCCAGTCTTGGCCGACCTGGACAAGCTCCTGGACAAGCAGTACGAGAACACGGACCTCAAGGCTCTGCTCAACGCCCCGGTGGAGGCCATCGCCGGGATCAGCGAGGGCGACGCCGCGGCCCTGAAGAAGGCGTTCAACATCAAGACGATCGGCGACCTGGGCCACAACAAGTACATCGAGGCGGCCACGGCGATCGTCCACCTCGCGGACGCCAGCAAGTAGCCGCGGATCAGGCCGGCCGTCCACCTCCGCGGCCGTCGTCCCAGACCTCTCAGCCCTGGACCAGGGCGGGAGTACCCTCACGAAATCCCGGACCGGCGTCGCCGAACGCGCCGCCGGTCCGGCCGCGTTGTCGTTGGTGGAGAGCGGCGAACATCACGAGATTCGAAAATCAGTGCACTACTGACTGTGAGTGTACTGTAACGTTTCGTGTCATTCCGTCCCCCCGACATGACGCGATCAACGCGTTGTTCCGCGAGCGTCCAGAGTTCGCCGTCGAGGTGCTGCGAGACCTGATCGGTCTTGAGGTGCCGGACGCCGTGCCGGTGCAAGTGGAGCGCAACGACTTCAACGACCGGCCGTCAAAGGACTTCCAGCCCGATGCGGTGATCACCCTCGGCCCCCGACGGAATCCCGTCCACGGCATCATCATGGAGGCCCAGCAGGAGAAAACAGAAGGCGAGGTGGACGCCCTCCTGACGGTGCTGGAGGGTCGGCACATCGAGTTGTCGGAGAGCGCTCGCGCCCGCATCTGTGCGTCTACGGATGTCGAGGAGATCAAGGCATGGATCAAGCGTGCCCTGGTCGCAACGTCCATCGACGAGTTGTTCGCGGACGGTCAGGAGCGGTAGGCGGTCAGGAGGGCGTCGCGGTCGTGGGCGGGGAGGTGGCGGACGGCCTCGCGGATGGTGACGCCGGAGATGCGGTCGGTGCGGTCGCGGACCCAGGCGGTGACCCAGTCCGGATCCTTCTTGGAGAGCTCGCGTAGCACCCAGCCCAGCGCCTTGCGGATGAAGAACTCCTTCTCTTCGATGAGCGCGTCCCCGTACTTCGCCAGGCGGGTCAGGTCGCCGGTGCCGGCGCGGATGCCCGGGATCAGGGCCAGGAGCGCGGTGCGGCGGATCCAGAAGTTCGCGTCGGCCGACCAGAGGTCGAGGGTCGTGGCGAGCGGCGGGTGTCGCACGACCAGGTCGCCGGCCACCTTGATGGCGAGAAAGTCGACGTACGCCCAGGTGTGCGACTCCCGGATCATCCGCTCGGCGACCGCCAGGTCGTCCGCCTTCAGCAGCGGCGCGTTGCGGATCAGGACCTCGATCGCGGCCATGCGGCACTCGTGGACCGGTCGGCGCCAGAGCCGGTCGGCGAGGGCGAGGGTCTCCTCGCGGGTCAGCCCGGTGGCGGCACGGACGGCGACCTTGCGGAGCGCCGGCACGGTCACGCCGATGTGCTCCAGGTCGCTCTTGAGGTAGCGCTTCTCCTGCTCGGCCCGGGCCGGATCGGCGAGGCCGCGGAGCTCGGCGGCGATGGTGTCGGCGGCGTCCACCGGATCAGTATGGTCCGCGGCAATGACAAAAGCGGGCGGCCGATGCCGCCCGCTTCGTCGTCGGGTCGCTCAGCCGCGGTAGGCGGCCCACTCCTTCTGCATGCGGGCGCCCTGACCCGCGGTGAACTGCGTCATGCAGCTGTCGTAGGAGTAGTCCATGAAGTTGTGGATCGGGTCCTTGCCCGACGCCTTACAGCTGTCCCGGCCGGTCGGGCACTTGAACGCCGGCGAGGACTCGGCCGGAGTGTCGCTCACGTAGTCGCCGGGCGCGTCGCAGCCGCCCTCGAAGGTGTGGTAGAGCCCGAGCCAGTGTCCGGTCTCGTGCGTCGCGGACTGGCCGAGGTTGTAGTGCGTGAGGGAGCCGCCGGGGATCGTGGCGTAGTGGATGACGACGCCGTCCATCGTCGGCTTGCTCTTGTACTGCCACGGGAACGTCGACCAGCCGAGCAGACCGTCCGGCAGCGCGGCGCTGTAGAGGTTGAGCGCCCCGGCGGTGCCTTTGTGCAGCTTCGTCTTGAGCGTCTTCTCGTACGTGTCGGGCGCGTTGAACCACTTGCTGTTCGTGGTCCAGTCGCGTCCCTTGAGGACGAAGGAGAAGCCGGTCTTCGACCCGCCGTACGCCTTGTTCATGACGGCGATCTGCTGGTCGATGTGCTTGCGGCTGATGTCGCCCTTCTTGCCCTTTCCGGTGCGGATGACGTGGAAGTACACCGGGATCTTGTGGGTCGCCTGGATGGAGATGGGCGAGCGGTGGGCGAGCAGGGACTTGAGCTCGCGGTCCAGGGCGGCGGCCTGGGCGGGGGAGACGTCGTTCTTGTCGCGGCGGTGGACGCCTGCGGACATGGCGCGCGCGGAGGCGGACGGGGTGGTGCACGACGACGCGGCCGTTTTGGAAGTGGCGGTCGCGGCGGTCGCGCCGCTGATCGGCAGCAGCGCGAGGGTGAGGGACGCGAGTCCGGTCAGCGCGGCGGCTGAACGCATGTGGGGGGCCTCCTGGGAGGGGGACGGAGGAAAAGCGATGAAGCCGGAAATATTGCCAAATAAAGATCTCGAAGCGGTTAAAGCGCGCCGGGGAAATCCGGATGTATCGCCGTCTCTGCGGCAGCTGCGCGCGGCCGGTACCGACGGCCGCGGCGTTCACGCAGGCAGGGGGCCTCTAGACTGGGGTCGATCCGACTTCCGAAAGGCGTTCTCGGTGTCCGTCGAGCAGTCCTTCGACACGGTCCTCGTTGTCGACTTCGGCGCGCAGTACGCGCAGCTCATCGCCCGTCGCGTGCGCGAGTGCCACGTGTTCAGCGAGATCGTGCCCTCGACCATGCCGGTCGAGGAGATGCTGGCCAAACGGCCAAAGGCGATCATCCTGTCCGGTGGCCCCGCATCGGTGTACGAGCCCGGTGCACCGGCCGTGCCCACCGGCCTGTTCGAGGCCGGGGTGCCCACGCTGGGCATCTGCTACGGCTTCCAGTCGATGGCCAAGGAGCTCGGCGGGACGGTCGCCAACTCCGACATCGCCGAGTACGGCGCCACCCCGCTCACAGTGATCGAGCAGGGCACGCTGCTGGCGGGGCTGCCCACCGAGCAGTCGGTGTGGATGTCACACCGCGTCACCTGCAGCGTGCCTCCCGTCGGCTTCGTGGTGACGGCCAGCACCGAGAGCGCCCCGGTCGCCGCGATGGAGGATCCCGCCCGGGGGCTCTACGGCGTGCAGTTCCACCCCGAGGTCATGCACACCGAGCACGGCCTGACGGTGCTGAAGCACTTCCTTTCCGCCGCGGGCTGCCGGCCCTCCTGGACGATGGTCAACATCGCCGAGGAGTCCATCGAGGCCGTACGCGCCCAGGTCGGTGACAAGCGGGCGATCTGCGCGCTGTCCGGCGGCGTCGACTCGGCGGTGGCCGGCGCGCTCGTGCAGCGCGCCATCGGATCGCGGCTGACGTGCGTGTTCGTCGACCACGGGCTGCTGCGCAAGGGCGAGGCCGAGCAGGTCGAGAAGGACTTCGTGGCCGCCACCG
This sequence comes from Actinoallomurus sp. NPDC050550, assembly GCF_040655075.1. Taxonomy (NCBI): domain Bacteria; kingdom Bacillati; phylum Actinomycetota; class Actinomycetes; order Streptosporangiales; family Thermomonosporaceae; genus Actinoallomurus; species Actinoallomurus sp. NPDC050550. Next base: position 69,862 of record NZ_JBFAJC010000026.1, read on the forward strand.
GCGTGGACCTGAAGGTCGTCGACGCGGCCGACCGCTTCCTCGGCGCGCTGGACGGGGTGACCGACCCCGAGACCAAGCGGAAGATCATCGGCCGGGAGTTCATCCGGGTCTTCGAGGAGGCGGCCCGCGAGATCGTCGAGGACCACGGCGAGGCCGTGGAGTTCCTCGTCCAGGGCACGCTCTACCCGGACGTCGTCGAGTCCGGCGGCGGCACCGGCGCGGCGAACATCAAGTCCCACCACAACGTCGGCGGGCTTCCCGAGGACCTGCAGTTCTCGCTGGTGGAGCCGCTGCGGACCCTGTTCAAGGACGAGGTACGGCGGCTCGGCGAGGAGCTCGGCCTGCCCTCGGAGATCGTCTGGCGCCAGCCGTTCCCCGGCCCGGGCCTCGGCATCCGGATCATCGGCGCGGTGACGCGCGAGCGTCTCGACGTGCTGCGCGAGGCCGACGCGATCGCCCGCGAAGAGCTCACGCGCGCCGGCCTCGACCGCGACATCTGGCAGTTCCCCGTCGTGCTGCTCGCCGACGTCCGCTCGGTCGGAGTGCAGGGCGACGGCCGTACGTACGGCCACCCCGTGGTCCTGCGCCCGGTGACGAGCGAGGACGCCATGACCGCCGACTGGGCACGGCTGCCGTACGACGTGCTGCAGAAGATCTCCACGCGCATCACCAACGAGGTCGCCGAGATCAACCGCGTGGTCGTGGACATCACCAGCAAGCCGCCCGGCACCATCGAGTGGGAGTGACGGCCCGGCTCGTATGAGCCGCGCCCGCCGGCCTGAGGGTCAGACGGCCCCGCGCGTATATCCGGCGAGCGCGTCATTGTCACGCAGCTGCCGGAGCTCGCTTCGGGCCAACGACGCGGTGACCAGTCCCGGGGATGCTCCGGCCTGGGTCAGACGCGTGCCGTCCGGGTGCCAGACGCCGCTGCCGCCGCATGATTCCCAGCCCGGCCCGGTGCCCGCGAAGTTGGCGACGACGGCGAACATCCGGTTATCCATGGCTCGCGCCGCGAAGTGGACGTCCAGGCGTCGTGCCTCCCGCAGGGTGTAGAGGGCCGACGCGGCGTAGATCTCGGCGCCCTGTCGTGCCGCCGCCTCGGCATGGCCGGGCACCGCGGCGTCGTAGCAGATCGCGAGAGCGACGTGCCAGCCGTCGACGTCGAGGACGCTGCTTGTCCGGCCGGGCTGGAACAGATCCCGTTCCCGGCCGTGCAGGTAGTGCTTACGGTAGACATGGACGTTTCCGTCGGGGCGCATGGCGAGCGAGGCGATCGAGCCTGTACCGTCCGCATCGCGGTACGCGCCGCCCAGCACCGCGGTCACGCCGTTCTCTGCTGCCGCCTTACGGGCGACGTCGAGCCGGGGGTCGTCCTCGGTGATCCACGCCGACGGGTCGGCGAAAAGGACCAGGTCGTAGCCTACGAGGGAAAGCTCGGGGAACACGAGCAGCCTAGCCCCGGCAGCGGCGGCAGTGCCGATCAGAGCGGCCGCCGACGTGGCATTCGCCGTCACATTCCCCCGCTCCGGCGAGATCTGCGCAAGGGCCACGGTGAGCGTCTCAGCGGACACCGTGGCATCGTACCGGCTGGGCCCACAGCGGGCTTTCAGCGTCCGCGGCCGCGGATAAGGCGCCACAGGACGAGCAGCAGAGCCAGCCCGGCGACCACGGGGACGACCCGTTTCGCGACGGAGGGCCCCGCGATCTCCAATAGGTCGATCGGTTCCGCCTCGGGGCGGGCCGCCGGGGTCCCGACCGGCTTGCTCGCGGTGGCCTTCTCCGGCTCACCAGCAGCCTCCGTGGCCGACTCCGCCGGGACACCGGCCCCGGCCCCGTTCGCCGCCGGAGTCCCGGTCGCCGTCTCCTCGGGGGCTCTGGCCGTAGTCTCGGCCGCGGCGCGCTCCGCCGCCTCGCCTGCGGCCTCTTCCGGCGCACTGGGTGCCATCTCGGCCGCGGTCGGTTGAGGGGAGCTGGTCGGTGTCTCGGCGGGAGCGCTCGTCGCGGGCTGTGCGGGGACCGCCTCCTCGGTCGTGGCCGCGGTGGAGGCCTCCGCCTCGGCCCTGGCCTCGGCGGGAGCGGCGGTCCCGCTCGTGGTCGGCGTGCCCGCGCCGGTCTCGCTCGCCGTCTCGGCGGTGGCCGGCTTCTCGCTCGCCAGCTCGGTGGCGAGGTTGTCGGCGAAGCGGCTGATCAGCTTGCCGCCGACCTCGGCGAGGATGCCCCGGCCGAACTGCGCGGGACGTCCCGTGACGTTCAGCTTGGTGTGGACGGCGACCCGGGCGCGTCCGTCGTCCTCGTGCAGCGTGGCCTGTACCGTCGCGGTGGCGGTGCCCGAACCTCGGGCCTCCTTACCGGACGCCTCGATCGTGACCGTGTGGGCCGCGTCGTCACGGGACGCGATGCGGGCGGCGCCCCGGTAGGTGATGGTCATCGCGCCGAGACGCACCTTGAGGCGGCCGGTGAACTCGTCGGCCTCGGCCGCGTCGAGCGTCGCTCCGGGCATGCAGGGCGCGATGCGCTCCACGTCGAGCAGCACCTGCCACGCCTGTTCCACCGGCACCGGAACGGTGAACTCGTGGTCGAGTTCCATGCCTTGCCTCCTCGTGATCGGTGGTCTGCGGGCGACATTACGGTGGTCTTCGCCGCATATGCCACTGAATGTGGCGAAGACCCGTCGCGACCGCGCGCGGACGACATGCCCCGGGCCGACGGCGGGGCCGGCCCGGCGGATGTCGCCCGCGGCGTCCCACACGGCGCCGCACTCCGCTCACACCGGGAGACCTTCCCGGGGCGAGCGGAGCGACACTGGTGGTTCAGAGACCCGACGCGGTCGCCAGGGCGCGGGCGGTCAGTACCTGGGCGAGATGTCGCCGGTACTCCGCCGAGCCGTGCAGGTCGCTGGGCGGGTTCGTGCCGTCGGGGGCGTCCTGGGCCGCCGTCTGGAACGCCTCCCGAGAAGCCGGGCCGTCGGCGACGGCCGTCTCCACGGCGTACGCCCGTACCGGCGTCGGCCCCATGTTCGTCAGGCCGATTCGTGCCTCGGCGACCTCGCCGTCCGTGCGCCGGACGAGGCACGCGACCCCGACGATCGCCCAGGCCTGCGCCGTACGGTGGAACTTCTCGTAGTGGAAGCCCCAGCCGGTGTAGGCCTTCGGCAGCCGGACGCCGAGGAGGATCTCGTCGGGTTCCAGGGCCGACGTCAGGTAGTCGGCGAAGAAGTCGCCCGCCGGGATCTCCCGTGCCGACGTGACGAAGACCCCGTCCATGGCGAGCACGACGCCGGGCAGGTCGCCCGCCGGGTCGGCGTGCGCGAGGGATCCGCCCAGGGTGCCTCGGTGGCGTACGGCGGGGTCGGCGACGGTGGAGGTCGCCGCGGCGAGCAGCGGGGCGTGCGCGCGGATCAGCGGATCGCGGAGCACCTCGTAGTGCGTGGTCATGGCCCCGACGAAGACCGAGTCGCCGTCGTCGCGAACGCCCCGCAGCTCGGGGATGTTCGAGACGTCGATGAGCACCTCGGGGTAGGCGAGGCGCAGGCGCAGCAGCGGCATCAGGCTCTGCCCGCCGGCCAGTACCTTGCCCTCCTCGTCCGCCTCGCGGAGCGCGGCGACGGCGTCGCCGAGCGAGGACGGCCGGACGTACTCGAACGGTGCCGGGATCATGCCGCACCTCCTGCGGATCCGAGACCGCCGCCGGCACCCGGCGAAGGCGCGCCTTCGGGTGGAGCCTGCCCGCGTGCGGCGTGCAGGGCGCGCCAGACGCGTTCGGGCGTGCAGGGCATCGGCACGTCGTCGACCCCGTACGGGCGGAGGGCGTCGACGATCGCGCCCACGACGGCCGGCGTCGAGGCGATCGTGCCGGCCTCGCCGACGCCCTTGACGCCGAGCGGGTTGGTGGTCGCCGGCGTCTCGGTGCGGTCGGTGGTGAAGGTCGGTAGGTCGGCCGCCGACGGGATGAGGTAGTCGGCCATGGTGGTCGTCGTCAGGTTGCCGTCGGCGTCGTACACCGCCTCCTCGTACAGCGCCTGCGCGATGCCCTGCGCGAGGCCGCCGTGCACCTGCCCCTCGACGATCAACGGGTTGACGACCTTCCCCACGTCGTCGACGGCGACGTACGAGCGGATCTTCACGAACCCGGTCTCGGTGTCGACGTCCACCGCGCACAGGTGCGTGCCGTGCGGGAAGGAGAAGTTGTCCGGGTCGTGGGTGGCGTCGGAGTCCAGGGACGGCTCGAACCCCTCGGGCAGGTCGTGCGCCGCGAACGCCGCCAGCGCGACCTCCTGCAGCGTACGGCCCTGGCCGGGGACGCCCTTGACCTTGAACGATCCGCCGGAGAACTCGAGGTCGCCCTCGGCGGCCTCCAGCAGGTGCGCGGCCATCCGGCGGGCCTTGTCGACCACCTTGTCGCAGGCGTTGTAGAGCGCGACCCCGCCGACGGCGAGGGACCGCGAGCCGTACGTGTCCATGCCCTTCGGTGAGATGCCCGTGTCCCCGTGCAGGACCCGGACGTCCTCGAACGGCACGCCGAGCCGGTCGGCGGCGATCTGCGCCCACGCGGTCTCGTGCCCCTGCCCGTGCGCGGAGGACCCGGTGACGACCTCGACCTTTCCGGACGGCAGGATCCGTACGGACGCGTGCTCCCAGCCGCCCGCGCCGTACGCCAGCGAGCCGAGGACCCGGGACGGCGCGAGCCCGCACATCTCGGTGAAGGTCGACACGCCGATGCCGAGCTGGACGGGGTCGCCCCGGTCGCGCCGGTCGGCCTGTTCGGCGCGCAGCTTGTCGTAATCGAACAGCCGCATCGCCTTCTCGGTGGCGGCCTCGTAGTTGCCGGAGTCGTACGTCAGCCCGGCGATCGTTTCGTACGGGAACTCCTCGTGCCGAATCCAGTTGCGCCGGCGTACCTCCAGGGGGTCCAGGTCGAGCTCGGCGGCGAGCTCGTCCATCATCCGCTCGATGCCGAACGTCGCCTCCGGCCGGCCCGCGCCCCGGTACGCGTCGGTCGGCGTCTTGTTGGTGAAGACCCCGGTGCACTGGAAGGAGTAGGCGTCCATCTTGTAGATGCCGTTGAACATGAACGCCCCGAGCAGCGGAACGCCGGGCGTGACCAGCATCAGGTAGGCGCCCATGTCGGCGAGCAGGTCGACCTTCAGGCCGCGGATCCGGCCGTCGCGGTCGGCGGCCAGGGACAACCGCTGGATCTGGTCGCGGCCGTGGTGGACGGCCATGTTGCCCTCGCTGCGCGACTCGGTCCACTTGACCGGGCGGCCGAGGCGCTTGGCCAGCAGGAGGCAGACGACCTCCTCGCCGTACACCTGCAGCTTCGAGCCGAACCCGCCGCCGACGTCCGGCGCGATCACCCGCAGCCGGTGCTCGGGGATACCGGTGACCGTGGCGAGCATCAGCCGCAGGATGTGCGGGATCTGCGTGGCCGACCAGAGCGTGTACTCGTCGCCGACGGCCGAGCAGACCACGGCGCGGGGCTCCATGGCCGTCGGGATCAGCCGCTGCTGGACGTAGCGGCGCTCGACGACCACGGGCGCGTCCCGGAACGCCGCGCCCAGGTCACCGGCCTCGAAGACCCACGTGTAGCTCTTGTTCGTGCCCTTGTCGGCGTGGACGAGGTCGGCGCCCGCCGCGATCGCGTGCTCCATGTCGACGACGGCCGGCAGCGCCTCGTAGTCGACGTCGATGGCCTCCAGCGCGTCGGTCGCGGCGTACCGGTCCCGGGCCACGATGGCGGCCACCGGTTCGCCGACGTACCGCACCTCGTCGACCGCGATCGGCGGGTGGTCGGGGAGGACCATGTCCTCGGTGACCGGCCACGCGCACGGCAGGCTGCCCTGCTCGTCGGCGAGGTCCGCGCCGGTGACGACGGCGACCACCCCGGGCCGCGCGCGGGCGGCCTCGACGTCGATCCGGCTGATCCGGGCGTGGCTCATCGGGCTGCGCAGGAACGCCACGTGGAGCAGGCCGGGCAGCTGGATGTTGTCGGTCCAGTTGGTCTTCCCGGTGATCAGCCGGGCGTCCTCCGAACGCCTCCGGGCCCGCCCCACCTCGCCTGTCGCGTCCGGCGTGACCTGATCGGTGACGGCTTCCGACGCGACCTCGCTCATGAGCGGGCCTCCTCGGCCTGCCGCATGCCGCCCGCGGCCCGGTGGACCGCGCGGACGATGTTCTGGTATCCGGTGCAGCGGCACAGGTTGCCCTCGAGACCGTCGCGGATCTCCTCATCGGACGGGTCGGCGTTCTCCCGCAGCAGGTCCAGCGCGGCCATGATCATGCCCGGGGTGCAGTAGCCGCACTGCAGCGCGTGCTCCTCGTGGAACGCCTGCTGCAAGGGGTGGAGGTTCTGCCCGTCGCCCAGGCCCTCGATGGTGGTGATCTCATGGCCGTCCGCCTGGACGGCGAGGACGGAGCAGCTCTTGACGCTGAGGCCGTCCATCAGGACGGTGCAGGCCCCGCAGTTGGACGTGTCGCAGCCGATGGGGGTGCCCACCTTGCCGAGCCGTTCGCGTAGATAGTGCACGAGCAACAGGCGTGGCTCGACCTCGTCTTCGTACTTGACACCGTCGACGTCCACCGACACACGGGGCATTCGTCCTCCCAGGAAGTGCGTTTCGGACACGTACATGCGGATCCGGGGAGGCCGTTCGGGCGCGCCGAGCCCGTGCTCGACCGCCCCACGGGCGCCGACGTCCTACGGGCGCCGACGTCGTACGGGTGCCGACGTCCAGGCCGGGGCGGCGCGGCGGTCCCCGGAGCACGGTTCGGACGCGGGGCGTCAGCCGTGGTTGAACTTGTGGTGCGTGTTCACCTTGTGGCTGCGCCGGGCGCCCTCGCGGTGCTTGCGGCGGATCTTGGCGCTGGCTCGTCGGATGCGTTTCGCACGATTACGCGACATCGCTGGCTCCAGTGGCAGGAGGCGTGTGTTTCAACGTAAGCCGGGAATGCCGGGTTAGGCCAGAGGGAAGACAAAAAGTGGACGCCGGTTGACCGTGCCTGGGCGCTGCGGCGAACGCTTCCCCCAGGACGCCACCGCGAAGACCACGGCCGGGTCATGAGGCCGTCTGACCAGGAGCGTTTGCGGGAACCTGCCCGCGATCATCACAGCCCCGCCCCGTCGCCGGCCGGCCCGCGACGAATTAACCGGGTTTTTCGGTAAACCTCGCTACTGTCGGGCTCTTCGCCGTGGACGCGATACGTGCGGGGTGAACGGCGGCGGTCGTCCTCTTCCCGCCGTGTGCCGTTCACCGGGTCGTCGTTGACATCACGTGGATGAGCGGCGTCCCCGTGCCACCAGACCAGCAGGAGGCCGCCCTGATCGCGCTTTCGTCGCAGGGGATCCGACAGATCACCCAAAACGGTGGCATTGTGTTGTTCCGTCGCTTCTGAACGGAGGGGTTGTGACCAGTGTCGAGGAGCGCGTCGCCGACGATCCGTCGGCGGCGGAGGGGACGGTGCGCGGCCGCGTGCGCCAGGCCCTGACGCACGCGGCCGCGCACCGTGTCTTCCTCGCCGTGCTACTACCCGCCATCGGGCTGCGCCTGGTGGCGATGCTCGGATACCGCGGCGCGCTGTGGTTCCCCGACTCGTACGACTACGTCAGCGGGGCGCTGACCCTCACGCCCAACCTGATCCGGCCCAGCGGCTACTCCCTGTTCCTGTGGCTGCTCTCGCCGTTCCACAGCCTGACGCTCGTCGTGCTCGTCCAGCACACGATGGGCGTGGCCGTGGGCGTCATGGTCTACGCGTTGCTGCGCCACCGCTTCGCGCTGCCCACCTGGCTCGCGTCCGCCGCGGCGATCCCCGCCCTGTACGACGCCTTCGGCATCCAGCTCGAACACCTCGTCCTGTCCGACACGCTCTTCACCTTCCTGGTCACCCTCGCCGTGACCCTCGCCATGTGGCGGAACACCCTCAGCACCCGGCGGGCGACCCTCGTCTGCCTCCTCGTCGGCCTCGCGGCCGTCACCCGCTCCGTGGGTCTCCCCGTCCTCATCCTCCTGCTGGCCTGGCTGGCCGTACGGCGGGCGGGCTGGCGCGCCGTCGCCGCCGGACTCGTCGCCGGGCTGCTGCCGATCGTCCTGTACGCCGGATGGTTCAACTCCCGTACGCACCGCTTCGCGCTCACGTACAGCACGGGGATCTTCCTCTACAGCAGGACGATGCCGTTCGCCGACTGCGGGAAGATGAAGCCCCCGGTCGACGAGCTGCCGCTGTGCAGCGACACGCCCCCGAACAAGCGGGGACGGTCGCAGTTCTACATCTGGGGCCGGATCTCGCCGTTCCACCGGCTCGGCAAGCACAAGTTCACGGCCGAGACCGAGGCCCGCGCGGGCGACTTCGCCAAGCGCGCGATCCTCGCCCAACCCGGCGACTACGCCGCGACCGTGACCTCCGACCTGCTGCGGACGTTCCGGTGGAAGCACCCGCCGTTCCCGGAGAACACCACCTACAGCTACTACCTCTTCCAGCAGCACCCGCCGCAGCCGCTCCACACCGCGGTCCGGCGGATGCGCCCGTACGACCGGGGCCACCTCAACACGCACGTCGTACGGCCGTACGCCCGGATCATGCAGGTGTACCAGCGCTATTTCTTCCTGCGCGGCGCGATGTTCGGCCTGATCCTGTTCGTCGGGCTGGGGGCGCTGCTGCGCCGGCGGTGGGAGGCGCTGCTGCCCTGGACGATGGCCGTCGTCGCGATCGTCGTGCCCCCGACCACCGCCGAGTTCGACTACCGCTACGTCATCCCGGCGGTCCCCGTCGCCTGCATCGCCGCCGCCCTCGCCTATACCCGTCGAGACGCCGCCGCTCCCGGGCCGGGAAGTGGCGTGGTCGCCTTGCTGCGCGGTTACGTGCGTTCTGGGACGGGTTGGGCGACGAAGAAGCGTCGGTAGGACGTGGGGTCAGGGTTCCGTGTGCCGGTCGAGGCCGAGCGTGGCGATGAGGTCTTCGTGGAGCTCGAACCAGACACGATGGCATGAGTCGACATCGGTGCCGTCGACCCAGGCGCCCTCCCCGGCGCGGGCGCGTGCCAGGGCCGCGGTGAATCGTTCGTTGTATCCGCGGAACCGGGTGAGGACGCTCCCGAGCCGGTCCGCGAGTGGCGTGAGCGCGCGGTCGATGCCGGCGAGCTCGGAGAGAACGCCGGCGTCCCAGTCGGGATCGGAGTGGTCGTTGACGGCGAGCCGATCGCCGGCGGCGGGCCGGAGTTGCCAGTCGGTGCAGGCCTGTAGCAGGAGGGCGTTCAGCGGGAGAAACCCGCGGTAGACGTCCCCGACCTCGTCGGCATCGCCGATGCGTGCGAGCTCGGCCGCGAGCCGGCGCTCGTCCTCGGCCCGGCCTGTTTCGGTCAATGACCAACCTTCGGTGCCGGCGAAGGCGGTGTGCTCGACCCAGCCGCGTGCCTGGGCGTCGCGCAGCACCTCTTTCGTTTCGGCCGCGTCGAGCCCGTACCGATGAGCGAGAACGGGGGTGTCCGCGAACCCGGTGATGCGCACCGCGTGCAGGACTAGGAGGTCGAGCGGAGAGTCCCGCGTCATGAGTCGGCGTCCTGTCGTGCTGTCAGGCGGGTGTACCGCTGCTGGCACGCCTGCGGGGAGTTGAACCCCATGGCGTCCGCCATCTGTGCCCAGGTCAGTCCCGCACCCCGGGCCATGAACAGCAGGGCGGATTCGAGTCCTTCGACCTCGGCGCGTGCGGCTTGCAGGAGGGCGAGCGCGCTCAGGACGTCCTCCGGGGCCAGGTCGGCGCAGCGCCAGACGGCGAACTGTACGAGGTCGACCGCCGACGGCGGGGCGGGCGAGGGCCGCCACGGACGGGCGTCGAGCGCGTCCGCGCCCAGGCCCAGCAGACGCTCGGACGCGTCCTGCTCACGCTGGGCCTGGACGTGGTCGGCGTGCGCGGTGTGAGTGAAGTCCTGCTTGCGCTGCATGCGACTCATGATGGAGACTCAACAAAACGTTGTCAATAATCCGTTGAAAGGCGGGCCGGTGATCGTTTCCCTGATGGAGGCTGCCGCCGATACCTGCGGCGGCAAGGCCGGCGCACTCGGCGTGCTGCTCCGCGCGGGTCTGCCGGTTCCCGACGGCTTCGTCGTCCCCTTCGCCGCCTACCTGGCCGCCGTCGGCGACCTGGGCCGCAGGCGGTTCGCCGGTGAGCCGGCGGATCTCGACGCGGCGCGGCAGGCGATCCAGGCCCGCCCGCTCCACGCCACCGTGATCGACGCGCTGGGGCGCGCACTCGACGAGCTCGGCGACCCGCCCGTGGCGGTGAGGTCATCGGCGGCGGACGAGGACACCGGTCAGGCGTCGGCCGCCGGTCAGTACGAGAGCTTTCTCGCCGTGCGCGGAGTCGGCGAGGTCGCCGATGCCGTACGTGCCTGCTGGGCCTCGCTGCTGTCTCCACGTGCCATCGGCTACCGGGATGCCTCCGGCCGCGACGGCCGGCCGTCCGGCGATCTTGTGATGGCCGTCATCGTCCAACGCCATCTGGATGCCGAGGTATCCGGGGTCACGTTCACACCCGCGGGCCCGAACGACGCGACCGAGATCGAGGCGTCCTGGGGCCTCGGCCCCAGCATCGTCGGAGGCACGGTCACCCCGGACGCCTATCGCGTCGCCGCGGACGGGTCGATCACACGCACCCTCGCGGACAAACGGACCCGCCTCGACCGGCGCGGCACGCAGCTCGTCGTTCGCGACGTGCCCACCAATGCCCGGCACCAACCGACGATCGACGACGCGACCGCGACGCACCTCGCCGAGCTGGGCAAGGAGATCGCCGCCGTATTCGGCGGACCACAGGACATCGAGTGGGCGATCGCCGACGGCCGCGCCTGGGTTCTGCAAGCGCGGCCCGTCACCGCCGCACCCCCACCGCCGCCTTCCGGCACCTTGGACACCCCACCCGCCGCACTCACCGGAACACCGGGCAGCCACGGGACCGTGACCGGCACCGCGAGGATCGTCCGTGGCCCCGGCGACTTCGCGCGCGTGCACCCGGGCGACATCCTCGTCTGCCCCTTCACCGACCCCGCCTGGACGCCGCTGCTGCGCATCGCGGCCGGTGTTGTCACCGAGACCGGAGGTGTGCTCTCCCACGCCGCGATCGTCGCTCGCGAGCACGCCATCCCCGCCGTCCTCGGCATCCCCAACGCAACGAGCAGGCTCCGTGACGACACCGTCATCACCATCGACGGCACCGCCGGCACCGTCATCGCGACGAACGCGTAACTGATCACGACGGGAAACCACGGATGACAACCCGAGTCCTCTACCTGGCGCGCCACGGCGCGGCCGACGCGTTCGGGAAGCTCACCGACATCGGGCGCCGGCAGGCAGACCTGCTGGGCGAACGGCTCGCCCGCGTACCGGTCGACGCCGTGTGGCACTCTCCGCTGCCACGCGCCGAAGCAAGCGCGTACGAACTCGCCCGGCATCTACCGAACGTGCCCGTGACCGAGGCCGCCGAACTCGTCGACCACGTGCCCTACGTCCCCAGCGCGGCCGAAACACCCGCGTCCTGGGCCGGCTTCTTCGACGGCTACGACGACACCGAGGCAGCCTCGGGTCAGAGGCTCGCCGAGGCCCTGGTCGGCCGGTTCGCGAAGGTCCCCGACGCGAGCGCGAAACGGACCCGGCCCGACACGCACGAGGTCCTGGTGACGCACGCCTACCCGATCGCGTGGCTGGTACGGCACGCGCTCGACGCGCCGCAATCCCGGTGGCTCGGGCTGAACAGCGCCAACACCGCACTGACGGTCATCGAGTACCGCAACGGCCTGCCGCCCACGATCGTGATGTTCAACGACATGAGCCATCTCCCGACCGACCTGCGCTGGACCGGGTTCCCCGAACGCATCAGGCCGTGAGGTGGCTCGACCGCACGATCCGCGTACGGGATCAGCCGCTGAGCGCGAAGAAGCACTTGGCCTCTCCCAGGGCCTTCTCGTCGGCCAGGATGTCGCCTGGGCGATTCGCATAGCCGAGAAGCTCCCCGCCCCAGTGCATGCCCATGTAGTCAGCGGAGATCTTCAGGGTGCCCAGCAGAGGGTCGGCCCTGGCCGGGTCCTCCTCGCTGATCGCACTGATCGCCCACATCGTCTTGCCTCGCATCCTGGCCTTGAAATCCGCCCCGGGCACGCGGAGCCAGCCCGACCAGTAGTCGAGGTAGAGCTTCGTGGCGGCCGAGACGCTGTACCAGTAGAGCGGTGAAGCGATGACGAGATCGGTCGCCTCGAGCGTGGCGTCCAACAGAACCCGCTCGTTACCGGTCGGCTGGGAGTAGACGGTGCCCGGCACGTGGCGGACATCCTGGAAGTCCGGCAACGGGAGATCGCGAAGATGCAGCCACTGCTGGGCGGCGTCCGAGGGCAGGTGCGCGGCGGCCTGGCGCGCCAGTTCCTCGGTGTTACCCCCCGAACGCGCACTGCCCATCAGGAACAAGAACTTTCGCATCCGGTCATCAAACCAGCCCCCGGTCGGTGCGGAACTGCCGGTCGTAGAGTTCGAGGCTCTTGCGCGCCGCCTCGGGATACCGCCGTACGAGTCGGTCCAACTGCGTCAGCTCTGCGGCCTGGGACACCCCCTGCGATCGAGTTCAGGATGTCGAGGAACTCGTTGACGGAGCGCATGAGCTCGTCCGGCGAGGTCATTTCCGGGGTGGGAGCGGAACGGAGACGACCTTTTTGATCATCTCGACGGCCTTCTCGATTTCGTCCGCGCCGCAGATCGGCTTGTCCCAGCTCCACCACCAGCAGAGGCGCTCGTTCTCGTCCGGCTTCGCCGTGACGATCTCGGAGAGGTGATTGCTGGTCCCCGGCGCGTGAACGTAAACCCGCGTCGGCCCCTGCTGCTGCGCGTCCAGGCCGACTGCCTGGCAGGCCGTCACGAGTTTTCCGGCGAGTTCGTGGACGTCTTCGAGCGAATTGATGGTCATGGTGACTCCCTGTTGTCGTTTGACTCCACAGAATGACTGAGAAGTCGTACGCTGGGAGCCCCCAACGCGTGGAGCATGAAGAGACAAGAGGCGCGTCCCGCGTTTGTACGGAAGGTGTGCAGCGAGATGTCGGGAAACCACATGACGGCGCGGCAGTTCGTCGGCAAGGAGATCCGTCACGCCCGCGAATCGAAGCAGCTCACCCGCGCCGAACTGGCGAAGACCTTCCCGGTCTCCGAATCCCTCGTCGCCTCGTGGGAAACCGGACGAATCATCCCGAAAACGGAATACCTTCCTCACCTAACGGACCTTCTCGGTCTTCCCGATGTAATACTGCGGATACTCGATGATCTGGTCAGCAGGGAGGTCGCGCCGGAGTGGCTCGGCAAGTGGACCAGAGCGGAGTTCGGATCGTCGTCGCTGCTCTGGTACGAGCCCCTAGTGATTCCCGGTCTCCTGCAGACGGAGGACTACGCTCGCGCCGTGCTCCGTCTCGGGAAGCCGTCTCCGCTCGACCTCGAGGGGCAGGTGGGCGCACGACGGGCGAGACAGAAGGTTCTGGCGCGCGAGGATCCCCCGCTGTTCCACGCCGTGCTCGACGAGGCGGTGATCAGGCGAGCGGTCGGCGGGCCGAAGGTCATGCATGATCAATTAATGCGGCTGGTTGAACTGTCGCAATGCGACGAGATCATCATCCAGGTGATTCCGTTCTCCGCCGGAGCGCACGCCGGATTCGCCGGAGCGGGAATCGTGCTGGCGAGCGTCGACGGTACGGATGTGGCCTACGTCGACAACGCGCTACGCGGGGATGTGATAGAGAAACCGGAAGACGTCGCGGCGATTCGCCGACTCTGGCAGATGTTGAGCGCTAAGGCGCTCCCTGAAGAGGCATCCATAGAACTCATCGCGAGGGCAGCAGAATCATGGGCACCCTGAACTGGCGTAAGTCGACCCACAGCACCAACAACGGCGGTGCGTGCGTCGAAGTCGCCGTTGCGGAGAAGAGCGACAAGTAACAAATCCCTGTCGTCCCCCGCCCTTGCTTACCGGAGCCAAGGGCGGGGGATTCTTCATTCCGGCTGGTGACGCATCCACCGGCCGTGACCCGCGCCTGCCGGTGCTGACCGGCCTGGAGTCCGCGCACGTACCACGATGCCGCTCGTCGCCGAGGCGCTCGGATCGCCCGCGCGACCTGGCGCGGCCACCTCGACCGGTGCCCCTCATTGGCCGGACTTGCAGGTGGGCGAACGCTTCGGACAGTCCGTCTTCGACCGCCCTTCGCAGGCGGGACAAAAGTGCGACAAATAAGAGGAAGGAGCCGAATCATGCTCAAAGGCAGACTGTCCTTAGCCCTGATGGTCGGGTTGCCGGCACTCCTGCCGGTTCTCCTGTGCCTGGCCGAGGGACCGGGGACCGCGATCACCGCCTGCCTCATCGCGGGTTACGCTGTGGCATTCGGGATCGACAACCTGGTTGTCGTATCTCCGTATGTCAGGAAACTGAGCTCCGGATGGCAGTTCGCCTACCGAAGTGTCGGACTAGTGGTCGCCCTGCTCGTGCAGTTGGCGCTCCCTCTGGTCGCCGGTGCGGTCCTCACCGGACACGGCATCGGTGAGATGTTCGCGATGCTGGTCACCGCACCCGGGCGGTACAGCGCGGTACTGGAGCAGATCCACCCGGAGGTGGCCGCGTTCGGCGCCGCGTTCATGGCGGCGGCGAGTGTGTGGACCCTCACGAACGCCGAGAGGGAACACGTCTGGCTTCCGATCGAGAACGTCCTCCGGCGGCACGCCAACGTCTGGCGGGCCACGACGCTGATCGCCATCGCCGGGGTCAGCGCCGTGGGTGCGTTCTGGTACTCGTGGCCGTTCGCGGTCGCGGGATTCGCGGGAATCGCCGTGTTCTTCGGAATCGAGATATTCAAGCACGTCATCGAAGGTTCCGAGGGGAACACGGGGAACGGCCGAAAGAATGTGCCGGGCTGGAAGATGCTGGCGCTGATCGAGGCCATCGAGGCTGTGTTCTCCCTCGACACGGGGATCGGGTCTCTGTCGCTGAGCTCCAACGTCGTCGTGATCGTCGTCGGGCTCCTCGCCGGGATCCTGCTGATGCGCAGCCTGAACGTCCGCCTGTCGAAGGGGGGACGGCTCACGGAGCTGATCCACCTTGAGGCCGGCGCCTACTGGACGATGCTGATCCTCGCTTTACAGCTCGTCGTCGGGCTCACCGGGAATGTCCCGGACTGGACCGGCATGGCTGCGAGCACCGTCATCATCGGGGCGGCGGCGGCGCACTCCGCGCTCCACGCCCGGAACAAAAGGCTCGGCGAACGCCACGCCTGACCTGACGTCCCCGGCCACACGGCCGGGGACGTCCCCTTGGTGATCCAGCTGCCGTGTCTTCCTCGCTTCGGACTCGCTCTCATCGCGGGAGGAGTGTCTGACCCCGCATCGTTCCTTCGATGGCTCGAACGTAGGCGCGGGCCACTTCGATCGCCGGCGTTCCTTGGGAGCCGTCTTCGCCCATCGCCTCGAGGGTCTCGCTTACCCAGCCTGGGCTCACGGCGTTCAGGCGCAGGCCGCGGGGCATCTCGATCGCGGCGGCTTCGACGAAGGCCTCCAGGCCGGCGTTTACGAGGGCGCCGAACGCGCCTCCCGGCGTGGGTTCGGCGAAGACGCCGCTGGTGAGGGTGATGGATCCGCCGTCACGTACGAGGTGCAGCGCCCGGCGTACGAGGGTGACCTGACCGAGGAGCTTGCCGTCCAGGCCGGCCGTGAAGTCCTCGTCCGAGGCGGACGCCAGGGGAGTCAACCGGCCGCTCGCCGCGCAGCACACGACGGCATCGAGGTCGGACACCGACGTGAGGACGGCCTCGATCGAGGCCGGGTCCGTCATGTCCACCGCCACCGGTCCGTTCCGGGACGCGCGTACGGCCTCGTGACCGCCCGACTCCAGTACGGCGGCGACCGCGGACCCGATCGTGCCGGTCGCACCGATTACGAGGATCTTCATGCTCGAGCACACCTCCATGCCTGGCCATCGCCAGTGCGTGTCCCGGCGATCGGGATCACGACCCGACTCTGGTGGCCGTCGCGGATCGTGCCGAGCCCTGTGCGAGAGGTAGGACCGCGGTTCCTACCCCTGACAGGTGCAGGCTTCGCGCCCGCGGACTCGGCAGACTGGCCGTGTGACTCCACCCATGCGTGAACGCGCGGGCTTCCTGTGTCGGTGGCTAGGCCACGTCGCAGAGGGCCAGCCCGGCCCTGTTGAGGACATTCGTTGCGCCGACGTGGTCCGCGTTGGCGGTGAAACCGCACGCCGTGCACTGGAACTTGGCTTGGGTGAGGCGGTTGTCCGCGCTGATGTGCCCGCAGCCTCCGGCGGAAGGCGGGCAGGTGCGGGAGGTGTTGCGGGCGTCCACCGGGATCACGAGCCGACCGGCGCTTTCAGCCTTGTCCGCCAGGATCGCCAGGAACTGCCCCCAGCCCGCGTCGAGGATGCTGCGGTTGAGCCCGGCCTTGGCGGCGGCGCCGTTCGGCAGGAACGCGCCATCGTTTTCCGGGTCGGGTTTGGGTTTGGGTGCGCGGGTCATGCCCGCTGTGTTCAGCCGTTCGTGGGCGATCACGTCGTGGTCGCGGACCAGCGTACGGGCGGTCTTGTGGTGGAAGTCCAGGCGCTGCCGCCGGATCTTGGCGTGCAGCTTGGCGACCTTGCGAGCGGCGGCGCGGTGGGCCTTGGTGCGTTGCCGGGTGCGTTTGGGGAACGTCGCCAGGTGCCGCTGGGCTTCGGCAAGCTGTCCGGCTGCCGTGCTCAGAAAACTCGGGTTGGCGACATGGACGCCGCCGGAGGTGGTCAAAAAGTGTGTCGTCCCCATGTCAACGCCGACGAGGGCGCCCGTGGGCGCAAGCGGTTGCGCGGGGACGTCGTCGCAGGCCAGGACGACGTACCAGCGTTTGCCCTCACGCTTGAGGCTGATCGTCTTGACGCGGCCGGCCACGGGCCGGTGCTGGTGCACGCGCACATGCCCGACACCTTGCAGGCGTACGCGGGTCTGCGGTTCGTGCGGGGTGGAGTCCCAGCGGCAGCCGTCGCCGTCCCTGGGGAAGACGACGGTGTCGAAGTGCCCGCGGCCCTTGAACCGCGGGTAGCCCGGCGTCTGGCCGGCCTTGATCCGCCGGAAGAACGCGGCGAACGCCTTGTCCAGGCGCCGCAGCGTGGCCTGCTGGGAGGAGAACGACCACCGGCCCTGACCACCGGGATCCTCGCCGCGGATCGCCTTCAGCTCCCCCGACTGCTCGCCGTAGCGGATCGTCACGCCCGCCTTGTGGTAGGCCGTACGACGGTGCTCCAGCGCGCCGTTGTACAGCGAACAGTGATCCCGCAGCATCTCACCCAGCGCGAGGGCCTGACTGGCGGTGGGACGCAGGAGGAACTTGTAGGCACGGATCACGAGCCGCCAGCCTTCTTCCAGTGGCGTCCGGACTGGGTGTCGACGTACCGCCGCACCGTCTCGGCGCTTACCGCCCCGGCCGAGGCCGCCAAGTACGACGACCGTAAGGTCGGCAGCTTTGGCTGCAGGCGTGGGAACTCCTGGCGCAGCACGCGAGAGGTCAAGCCCTCGAACGGGTTCGCAACACACGAGGCCGACGACTTCTGATCGTGCTTGACGAACACGTGGACAAGGTCGGGCAACACTTCCAGCGCCACGATCTCCCACCCCCGTTCATCGGCCTTGACCCCGATCAGCTCCTACAGACGGGCCGCGACCCGGCCGCCCAGGACTGGACGGCGGTACTTCGAACACACACCACGTGCAACCCGAGGTCATACATGTCGCCGAAGAACCGGCGAACCGCCCTGGCAACAATCACACTACTAACACATGGTCATCATCTACACACGAATTGTGCAATCTCTGGACTCGCCACACACGTGATGGATGGCCGTCCCGGCTATATCGGGCCGCCCCGAAGTGGCCATCGATTCACTCACCGGATGGTCCCCGCGAAGGAAACCTGATGGAGCGAAGTACGGAGATCGGGGAGTTCCTGCGCTCACGGCGGGCGCGGCTCCGGCCCGAAGACGCGGGGCTGGTGGACTACGGCGGGCGGCGCCGGGTGCCCGGCCTGCGCCGTGAAGAGCTCGCCCGGCTCGCGGGCGTCAGCGTCGGCTACTACACGCGCCTGGAGCAGGGACAGAGCCCGGGCGCCTCCGACGCCGTCCTCGACGCGATCGCCCGGGTCCTGCGGCTGGACGGCGACGAGCGGACGCACCTGTACACCCTGGCCCGCCCGGCGCCCGGGCCGCGACGCCGCCCGGCTCCCGAGCGTCTGCGCCCCACGATCCGCATCATGGTCGAGTCCTTCGGGGACGTGCCCGCCCTGGTCCTCGGACGGCGCGTCGACGTGCTCGCCTGGAACAGGATGGGGCACGCCCTCCTCGCCGGGCACCTGGACTTCCACGCGCCCGAGCGGCCGGCCGACCGGCCCAACTGGGCGCGGCTGTTCTTCCTCGACCCGCACATCCGCGCGCTGTTCACCGACTGGGGCAAGAAGGCGCTGGACACGGTCGCCGACCTGCGCGTCATCGCGGGCCAGTATCCCGACGACCGCCTCCTCGCCGAACTCATCGGCGAGCTGACCATGAAGAGCGCGGAGTTCTCCGCCCTGTGGTCGGCCCATCCCGTACGCCGCTGCGCCCATCACACCCGTGAGTACCGACACCCCGTCGTGGGCCCGCTGACCCTCACCGACGAACTGCTGCAGCTGCCGGACGACGAAGGCCAGCGACTGGCGATCTTCACCGCCGAGCCGGACTCCCCGTCCCGATCCGCCCTGCGCCTGCTCGCCGGCCTGACCGCCGAACACGCCGAACGCCCCGCCCGTGATACCGCACGCCAAGCGGTGGGGTTCAGGCCCGTGAGAAGGACGATGCCCTCGGCATAGCGTTCACTCTCAGTCCACTGCAACGAACAGGTGGGCCGATGTTGCGTTACGCGTCAGACCACTGCAACACTTTTCTTGCTTCTACCTGCATAGACTCTGCTTACTTGCAACAAGCTGGTTGCTAGATCTGGAAAGGCAACGTAGCTTTTCCATTGTTCGAAACAACGAGTCGCAAGGAGCGCACGATGAACAAGTTCGACACCCCCGCCCCGATCACCGCCGTCCTGAACGTCCCCGCCGGGCGCGTGCAGTTCATCGCCGCCGACCGGGCCGACACCATGGTCGAGGTCCTGCCCTCCGACGCCTCCAAGAGCCGCGATGTGAAGGCGGCCGAGCAGACCACGGTCGAGTTCGCCGACGGTGTCCTGCGGATCGAGACCCAGGCGGCGAAGAACCAGTACTTCGGCCCGTCGGGGTCCGTCGAGGTGACGGTCAAGCTGCCCGCCGGTTCCCGGGTCGAGGCCAAGACCGCCAGCACCGAGCTGCGGACCGTCGGCCGCCTCGGCGACGTCGCCTTCGAAGGCGCCTACCACCAGATCAAGCTGGATGAGGCCGCGAGCCTCCGCCTCACCGCGACCGACGGCGACGTCGAGGTCGGCCGCCTCGGCGGCCCCGCCCAGATCAGCACCTCACGAGGCGACATCACCATCGCCGAAGCCACGGGCGGCACGGTCGTGCTGGCCACCCACTCCGGCGACATCACGGTCGGAGCCGCCGCCGGCGTCTCCGCCTCCCTCGACGCGGGCACCTCCCACGGCCGGATCCACAACACGCTCAAGAACACCGAAGGCGCCGCCGCCCAGCTCGACATCCACGCGACCACCTCCAACGGTGACATCGTCGCCCGCAGCCGCTGAGAAGCATTGAGGGGGCCCGCGCTCCACCGGCGCTCTTCCTGCAGTCATAACCCGCGACTTAACAGTACATAAACGAAGTTGGCGTTGATCCAGACCAGTCCCCAGAGCGAGGGTTGGTGCCGGCCCCACCGGTAGGGCCGTACACAAGGAGATTCATGATGGGAAATAGCAACAGCGGCTTCTCCGAAGCGGGGCTGCGCAGATTGCGTGACGTGCTGGCTCGGCATGTCGAGTCCAAAAGGATTCCGGGGCTTGTCGCTCTGGTCGGCCGGGGCGAGGAGACGCACGTCGAGGCGATCGGGACGATGCGTCATGACGGTGGCGCGCCGATGCGCCGGGACACGATCTTCCGGATGGCCTCGACGTCCAAGCCGGTCACGATGGCGGCGGCGATGATCCTGCTGGATGAGTGCAGGCTACGGCTGGATGACCTGGTAGAGCCGTGGCTGCCCGAGCTCGCCGACCGTCAGGTGCTGAAGCGGATCGACGGCCCGCTGGACGATACCGTGCCGGCGCGGCGGCCGATCACCGTGCGGGACGTGCTGACCTCCACGTTCGGGCTCGGCATGGACATGACGTCGCTGGGCACTCCGATCATGGGCGCGGTCTTCGAGCAGGGGCTCACGCCCAATCTGCCGGAGCCGATGCCCGAGCCGGACGAGTGGATGCGCCGCCTGGGCACGCTTCCGCTGATGCACCAGCCCGGCGAGCGCTGGCAGTACCAGATCAGCAGCGATCTGCTCGGCGTGCTCGTCGCCAGGGTCACGGGCCAGTCGTTCGAGACGTTCCTGCGTGAGCGGATCTTCGATCCGCTGGGGATGAAGGACACCGGTTTCCACGTGTCCGCCGACAAGATCGACCGGCTGCCGCCCCTCTACACCCCCGACCCGCAGACCGGAGAGTTCATCGTGTGGGACGCGGCCGAGGGGGGACGCCACAGCAAGCCTCCGGCGTTCCAGGACGGCGGCGGCGGGCTGGTCTCCACCGCCGATGACTACCACGCCTACTTCCGGATGCTGCTGAACGGCGGGATGCACGGGAGCGAACGGATCTTGTCCCGGCCGGCCGTCGAGCTGATGACCACCAACCGCCTCACACCCGAGCAGAACGCCGCCCGAAACGCCATGGCCCGCGACAACGTCCACGTCTCGTTCGGCCAAGGGCAGCACGGCGGCTGGGGCATGGGGATGGCGGTGCGCACCTACCGCGGCGACTACGCCTCCATCGGCCAGTTCGGCTGGGACGGCGGAAGCGGCACCTCGACCTACGCCGACCCGGACAACCAGCTCACCGGAATCCTGCTCACCCAGGTCGGGATGTCCGTCCCGGACCCGGCGTGGGTCATCCATGACTTCTGGACCACCCTCTACCAGGCGATCGACGACTGACACCGCGTTCCACCCGTTCAGCGCCGGCGGATGAGGAGAGGTTGGGCCACGTCGCCGAGGCGGCCGTCGGGGTCGGAGAGGGCGGCCTGGGTCAGGCCGAGGCCGTCGTCGCCCAGGTGGGTGCGGCAGTCCATGTGCACCCACTCGCCGTCGGGGTGGCGCAGCAGGGTGGTGGTCATGGTGGGCGGGATGGACAGCCACTGATCGAACGGGAGAGTCGCCGACAGGCCGTTGGCGGAGTCGGCGACGATCAGTGTGCGGGTCAGGCCGGTGAGTTTCCGTCCCGCGATCAGTGGGATGCGGACGCGCGTCCATACCTGCGCGGTGCCGAGGGTGTCACGGCCGCCGTGGGTGAAACGCCATTCGACGGCCTGGCCGTAGCCCCAGTCGGTCATGCCGTCGAAGTCGTACTGCTCGGTCGGCTCGGGCGGGAGCGGAGGCGGCGGGGTGCTCTCGGTTCGTACGGGCGGGGTCGGGCCGGTCGTGATGTGCCAGGCGCGGGCGGTCACCGCGACCTGCCCCTCGACGATCAGGTGGGCTTCGGTGAGGCGGACCTGCCGGCCGGGCCGCAGCGGGGTGACCTCGACGCGGGCGGGGCGGCGCGGGATGGGGGCGAGGAAGTCCACCGAGATCCGGGCCATCCGCATGCCGGGCGCGACCGTGGTGTCGATGGCGTGAGCCAGCAGCGCGGTCGGGGGTCCGCCGTGCTGCGCGTCGCGGTCCCAGGGGCTTTCCGTGGCGCTGGTCGGCTCGTAGACACCATCGTCGGCGGGCAGGTAGAAGGCTTCGGGCTGATCGCTCATGGAACGATCCTCGGACATCGGCCGGCGAGAGGACAGGGCGGGTCACGACGTCGCCGCGAAGGGCGCTGGTACGGGTCGGGTCGCACGGGGGCCGGACCGCGGCGAGTATCAGGATCGGGGGGCGCCTGAGGTGTTCGGCCAGTTCGGGGCTGCGGTCGAGGGCGGGAACGGGCTCGTCGATCCCGGTCAGTTCAAGACCGGCCTCGAGCAGTGCGTTGATCAGGGTCGCGATCCGCCGGTGGTGTTTCACGACCCCCTCGACGATCCAGTTCTGGGTCCGGGGTCCTTCGGCGGCGTAGTCGTCGACCGGCCAGACCATGCCGTCGCCGGTCTCCAGCCAGCCGGCCATCGGCCGGCGGGCGGTGCAGATCGGGTGTTCCTGCGAGAAGAAGAGTCCTCCGCCGGGACGCAGCCAGCCGGCGACGGACCGGATCAGGGCCGGGTAGTCGGCGACGTAGTGCAGGGCGAGGCTGCTGACGACCAGGTCGGCACAGCCGGGCGGGAGGGTCAGCGTCTCCAGGTCCGCGCGCAGGTACCGGACGCGGGGGTGCTTCTCGGCGGACGCCAGCATCCGTTCCGAGGCGTCGACGGCCAGTACGTCCGCGGCTCCCTCGTCGGCCAGGCGACGGGCGAGCGCGCCCGTACCACAGCCCAGGTCGATGACCGACAGGCCCGCCACCGAGGGCAGCAGCCGGGCCATGGCGGGGACCTCGATGGCGTCATTGATCGCGGCACCGGACGTCCTGAGCCGTCGGTAGCCCGCGAAGAAACGCGGGTCGTCGTAAAGATCCCGGCCCATGATCCCCGTCACAGGTGCCTCACGAGATCGGCGACGTCCAGCAGGGGGAGACCCCAGCGCAGCGCGGAGATCTCCAGGTCGGCGGCCTTGGCCATGGTGCCGTCGGGGTTCATGACCTCGCAGCACACCCCGACGGGCGGCAGCCCGGCCGCGACGCACAGGGCGACGGTGGCCTCGGTGTGGCCCGCGCGCTCGGCGAGGCCGCCGGGCCGGGCGGCGAGGGGGAAGACGTGCCCGGGCCGCAGGAAGTCGTCCGGCCGGGCGTCCGGGTGCGCCAGCCGGCGTACGGTCGCCGCGCGTTCGGCGGCCGACACCCCGGTGCCGGTTCCGGCCACCAGGTCGACCGGGACGTGCGGGCGGGTGCCGTGCCGGTCGCCTGGACCGGGGATGGGATCGATCTCCAACCGGTCGAGGATCTCCGGCGCGCACGGCACGGTCGAATGCCCGCACACCTGGGTGAGCAGGAAGGTGAACGCCTCCGGGCGCAGCCGCGCCCCCGCGAACACCACATCACCCTCGCCCTCGCGATCCGGGTCCCAGACGAGCACCGCTCCTCCGGACGCCAGCTGCGCCACCGCCTTCTGAACCCCGCCCGCTCCGGTGAGGCGTCCCGCCCAGGGCAGCGCCGCGACCACCTGGCTCACCGCCCGTACCGGGTCGTACGGCCGGCATCGGGTCAGTCGGGTGACCAGGTCCGGTTCCAGGTTCACCCGGTCACCGGCCGACAGGTCCGAGAGCGTGGTCGCCCGTAGGGTCAACGGGATCAGCACCACCGAGAACCGGTCGCGGGCGACCTCGGCGATGGTCAGGCTGACGCCGTCGACCGCGACCTGGCCCTTGGCGACGATCAGCGAGAGGAAGCGCTCCGGCGGCTTGATCCACAACCGCCGCATGGGGCCCTCGTCGTCGACCCTGACGACCTTTCCCACGGCGTCCACGTCGCCCTGTACCAGATGGCCGCCGAGCGGATCGCCCAGTGCGAGAGGGGCCTCGACGTTGACCGGTGTGTCCGGCCGGACCTGATCGAGGGTCGACCGGCGCCGCGTCTCGGCCGAAAGCGCCGCTTCCAGCAGGTTCGTTTCGGGCCCTGCCGGTACCACGGTGAGACCCACACCGTTCACGCTGATCGAGCCGGGCGTGCCCGCGGCGACCTTCGGCGCCCTGACCACGATGCGAGCCTCGTCGACGGCCACGACCGTACCGATCTCGTCGATGTGCCCTGTGAACATCCGACACCACCTCTCGACGGCGGGAGGACGATCCTCACCGCATGGAGAACCAGGGACCCGAGCGAACGGGTCCGAGAGGTGGCGGGGTATCACCGCGTGGCCTCGGAATCACACCGAGTCGTCCCACCGTGATCAGTGGAACCGGCGGGCTGTCACCGCCGCACCTTGGAATCGCACCGATCCACGTATAACACGCGATGATCTTCGCGCTCAAGTGGCGCCGGGACAGGGCGCCGCCTCCGCGCATCACGGGACGGGTTCGGCCTGCCGGAGGGTGCCGAACATCGTTGGCGTGGTCCAGCCGCGCAGCGTGGCGAGGATCGTCGACCGGAAGGTGGTCTCGGCCGTGGCGGTGTCGAGCGCCCCGGCCAGTTCGAGGGTCACGAGCCCGTGGAGGGTCACCCAGAGCGAGAGGGCGATGGAGGTCGCGTCGCCGGCGAGCACGGGGACCGACAGGGCGCGATCGATCGCCTCGATGAGCGGCCGGACGGGGTCGCCGGCACCGACCGTGCCCGACGGGTCGAAGGACTGCACGCCACCGAACAGCACCGTGTACAGGTGGCTGTGCTCGCGCCCCCATCGCCGGTACGCGACGGCGACCTCGTAGAGGTCGGTGAGGGGGTCGTCGGAGGTCGGCACCGCCGACAGGTCCCGGAACAGCCCGGCGACCGCCCTGTTGCGCACTTCGCCGATCAGCCCGTCCTTGCCGCCGAACAGCGAGTACAGGGCCGCGGTCGAGGCTCCGGCGGCAGCGGCCAGGGCGCGGACGGTGATCGACTCCCGTGGCCGGGTGGCGAACATCTCGGTCGCGGCCTCGACAAGACGGTCCTTCACGGTGTCGTCGTTCGTTCTCGGCCTACCCACGACGCCAGCCTAGCCCGTGCTGATAACGTTGTTTTGAAACAGCGTTTGGAAACTCGTCGCAGGGAATCGTGATGACGCACGCCTTGATCCGTCTTGTCCGCTTCACCGGGCGTCTGGGCCTGGCCCTGGCTGCCGTCGTGGGGCTGCTCGGCCTGTTCCTCGCACTGATCGTCCTGACGGACGGGGCAGGTTCGGGGCTCGCCGCGTGGCTGACCACTCTCGGCGTCGGGGCCGTCGCCGCACTGTGGCGGGGCCGCCGCCGTACCTGGCCGGCCCGCCTCATACCGTTCCTGCCGGTGGTCGTCGCCGCGGCGCTCACCGCGTCGGTGTGCATCCCGACCGTGCCCACGCAGCGGCGATACCCGCCCGCCCTGCCGTTCGTGGCGACGCAGCACTGGGACCTGGCCACCGGAAGCCGGGTCGCGGTGTACCACTATCCGCCCGCACCCGGCGGTGTCCGGCGATCGAGGCCCCTGGTGTACCTCAACGGCGGACCCGTCCGTGGCATCGCGGTGCGCGACCACCGGTTCCTGCAGCTCCTGGCCCGGCAGGGCTACGACGTCTACACCTACGAGCAGGCCGGCGGCGGACGCAGCGACCTGTTCCCCATCGAGCAGTACACGATCTCCAGGCCGGTGCGCGACCTCGGCGCCTTCATCGACCATCTGGGCAAGGGCCGGGCCGACGTCCTCGGCTTCTCCTCAGGCGGGGTCGTGCTCACCCGGGCCCTGGCGGACCCGCACATCGCCGCCCGCGTCCACCGGGCGATCATCGCCGAGCCCGGCCCGATGGACGGCCCCACCACGCGGATCATCGGATCGAAGGGACGACCGTCCGCGCGCGGCCTCGCACCCGCCATGACCGGGCCACGGTCCACGCACGTCCCCCGGTACGCCGTCGCGTTCGGCCTCATGCGACTCGGGCTCCTCACCCCCGGCACCGGCCTGATCGGGCAGGCCGAAGGCGACAACGCCTTCACGGCCGCCGACCTCGGCAGCGACACCGCGTCCGCCTACTGCGCGCGGGACGCGCACCGCATCCCCGTCGAGGACACGGCGCAGAACTTCTCCTTCAGCGCCGCCGCGAGCCTGCAGGTCGATCAGACGGTCAAGGACTCACCCTCCATCGCGGGAGAGCTGAGGCGCTCCCGTGTCCCCGCGATGCTGATGATCGCCGAGTGCTCCGCTCAGGTCCGTCAGTGGGAGACCACCGTCCTCGCCAATGACCCCGCCATCGAGCGCACCCAGTACATGCCCGGCGTCGGACACCACATGTGGAACGGTCTCGGCGGCAACGACCAACGAGCCTCCGCCGTCATCACCGCGTTCCTCCAGAACAGGCCGGCGCCCCTGCCGAACTACCCGACCCGCACCGACATTCCGTCATTCCTTCACGACCACAAGTGAACGATCCTCACCGCCGTACCTCCGGGGCCCGGCTGAAGAGGCGCCCGGCGAGGTCGACGCCCACGATCGTGCCGTTGTCGTCGCGGGTGAAGTAGCCGCGCTGCCCCTTCAGCCCGCCCTCGGTGACGATGTACTCGTCGCCGTCGCCGGGCAGGAAGCCGATGGTGGCGGCGGGGTAGTCCTCCGGCATGTCGACCTCGGAGGCGGCGCGGATCTCCGGTTTGATGCCGACCGCGAGGGTGAGTGCGATGCCGTCGGTGGCGATGTCGAGGTTCATGGCGTCGATCTCATAGCGTCCGGCGACCTGCCGCGCCCGCGTCTCGTCGTACGGGACGGGTTCGGGGTCGTGCTCGACCGCGCCGAGGTAGTGCTCCAGCGCCCAGCGGACGATGGCCTGGTTGAACTGGTGGCCGTCGGGGCCGAGGTTGGACAGCGAGACGACGGCGAAGTCGTGGTCGGGGGCGATGAGCAGCTCGGCGAACTGGCCGTTGCCCGACCCGCCGTGCCCGATCGTGGCGACATCGCCCACCTGGCGCAGGAACCAGCAGATGCCGAAGCCGTCGCCGAGCGTGCTGGCCCGCAGTTCGACGGTCTGCTCCCGCATGGCGTGCAGTGTCTCGGAGGGCAGTACGCCGTCGCCGGTGCCGAGGTGGAAGCGGGCCCAGCGCAGCAGGTCGCTCACCGAGGACACACCGCCCCCGCCGGGGTTGTTGCCGCGCTGGCCCGCCGGGTAGGCCTTCCACGGGCGCGCGGGATGCGGCGTGCCGTCCTCGTCGCGGTTGTATCCCACCGCGAACCGCCGGACGACCACGTCGTCCAGGTCGAAGACGGTGTCGGTCAGGCCGACCGGCTCCAGGACCAGCGACGCCACGGCCTTCTCGTAGGACAGGCCGGTGACCTTCTCGATGACGCGTCCGGCCAGGTTGTAGCCGGCCTGGCTGTAGGAGGCCCGCGCGCCGGGCGGCGCGATGATCGACAGTTCGGCCATCTTGGCGACGAAGGCGGCCAGGGAGCCGTCCCCGGTCTCGGGGTCGATGAGGTTCCAGTCCAGCCCCGCGGTGTGGTTGAGCAGGTTGGCCACGGTGATCTCGGCGGCGTTGCGCTCGTCGGCCAGCCGCAGTTCGGGCACGTACCGGCGCACCGGCGCGTCCAGGTCCACCTTGCCCTCGGCGGCCAGGCGCATCAGCGCGGTCGCGGTGAAGGTCTTGGTCACCGATGCGATGGGGAACAGCGTGTGCTCATCGATCGGCAGCGGGTGGTCCAGGTTCGTCACGCCGTGCGCGACATGGATCTCCCGGCCGCCGGCCAGCACGCCGACGGCGGCTCCCAGGACACCGAACTCCTCGGCCGTCGCCTCGACGAAACCGGCCAGCTGCTCCTGCGTCATCGTGTCCACCCCTCCAGTGACTTGAACTAAGTACGAGTTGACTCTAGGGCGGATCTCGAACAAAGTGCAAGTACTTCACTGAACTTAGTTAAAGTAGGCTGACGGCCATGCCGCGAGACACGTTGACCGCAGACCAGATCGTCCGGGCCGCCATCGAGTTGCTGGACGACGAGGGACTGGACGGCCTCAACATGCGCAGCCTGGGCAAACGGCTCGGCTCGGCACCCACCGCGATCTACTGGCACATCAAGACCAAGGACGAACTGGTCCGGCTCGCCGGCGACGCGATCTGGAACGAGGTCGAGTTGCCCGATCTCGACGGCACGGACTGGCGCACGGCCGTCACGGCCACGGCCACCGGCATGCACGCCATGCTCACCCGGCACCCGTGGCTGGGACAGGCGTTCGGCAGTCACCTGCTCTACGGGCCCGCCAAGAGCCGCTACGACGACCACACCCTCGCCATCCACGAGAAGGCGGGATTCGTCGGCACGGACGCGGATCAGGCGGCCGCCTCGGTGTTCGTCTTCGTACTCGGCAGTGCCCTCGGGCCCGCCGCGGAGCTCTCGCTGACCCGGCGGTTGAGCAGGAACGGCGGAGACGCCGAGCGACTGCTGGCCGACACCATGGCCCAGGCCACCGAGATCGCCAGGCGGTTCCCGCGGCTGCGCGAGCGCCTCGACACCGCCGCCGCGGCCGGCTACGCGGCGGCGCCGGACAACAGCTTCGAGTTCGGCCTCCAGGCCATCCTCGACGGTCTCGAAGCACGCCTCGTCGCCGGCGCGAACAACCGTCGCGAGTGATCCTCGCCCGGCCTGCACCCCCGACCACCCGGACCGCCGTGCCTGGCGGTCGCGAACCACACGTCGCATTCCGGCCAGCGTCCCCGGCGGACTCCGGGCAGGGTCGTTCCGTACATCGCGAACGAGGACGGGGAAGATGCACAAGGTCGCCGCGTTGAAGGTGCTCTACTTCGGGACCCCGGTGGTCCTGATCGGCTCACGGAACGAGGACGGTTCGGCGAATCTCGCGCCGATGTCGTCCGCCTGGTGGCTGGGCGACTGTTGCATGCTGGGCCTTGGCAACAGCGGCCAGACGACCGCGAACCTCAAGCGCGAACGCGAGTGCGTGCTCAACCTCGCGTCATCGGCGATGGTCGACGCCGTCGACCGGCTCGCGCTGCTGACCGGGAAGCCCGAGGTCCCGGAGTTCAAGCTGGAGCAGGGCTACCGGTTCGAGCGGGACAAGTTCGGGACGGCCGGGCTGACCGAGCAGCCCGCCGATCTGGTGGGCGCGCCGCGCGTCGCGGAGTGCCCGATCCAGCTGGAGTGCGTCGTCGAGGCGGTCCACCCCTTCGAGGGGCCGGATCTGAACGCGACGGCGTTCCAGGTCAGAGTCGTCCGCGCCCACATCGAGGAAGAACTGATCATCCCGGGGACGCACTACGTCGACCCGCTGCGGTGGGACCCGCTGATCATGAAGTTCTGTGAGTTCTTCGGCGGCGGCGAGAACATCCACCCGTCGAGGCTCGCCGACGGCTGGAACATGCCGCACCGGATGAACGGCGCCGATCAGACCCCTTCCCTGACGCCCGGCCGATAAGTCTCCAGCCACGCCGACAGCGACAGCGGCTCGCCGTACCGGCCCCAGATTTCGCCGGAGTCGACGACCTGGGGCTCGGTGTCGAGCGTCGCGCCCATCAGCATCTGCCGGGCGAGGACCGGGTTGAACGGCCGGACCAGCGGGCTCATGGTCTTGAGCATCCTGACCGGCATCGTGTTCTCGCCCTTGATCTCCACTCCCAGCGAGACGGCGATGCGCCTGTTGACCGTCCTCAGCGTCAGAGCCTCGGGGCCGCCGAGGTCGGCCGACCAGCCCTGGCCCGGGCTCACGGCCAGCTCCGCCGCGACCCGGGCGACGTCCACACCGGCCACCCACGACACCGGGTTCTCTCCCGAGCCGAAGATCGTGGCCTTGCCCTTGCCGGTCAGCGACTCGGCGAGCATCTCCGCCCAGGTGTCCATGAGGTGGGTGGGCCGCAGGATCGAATACGGCAGGCCGCTGTCGCGCAGTGCCCGCTCCGCTGCGAACTTGAGCCGGAAGAAGGCGACCGGGCTGTCGGGGCGCGCGCTGGCGGTGGAGAAGTAGACGAAGTTCTCGATCGCGGTGTCCTGCGCGACCTCGATCAGGGCGGGGACGCCCGTGCCCTCGATGCCCTTGGGGCCGTTCTTACCCTTGCCTCCGCCGCCCTGGGCGGTGCAGACGATCGCCCTGGCCCCGGTGACGGCCCGCACCAGCGAGGGCCGGTCGAGCAGATCACCCGCGACGACTTCGACGCCCCTCGGGGGCTTGGCGGAGGACGGATCGCGAGTGACGACCCGCACCGCGTTCCCATCGCTGTGCAGTCGCTCCACGATCTGGCGGCCGAGCCTGCCGGTACCACCGAAAACGACGATCACGATCGCTCCTAACATTGTTCATAGATCTAACAGTGCTAGATATTAGACCGGCGATAGGATGCGGATGTCAACGAAAGGGGGCGATATGACGACGAAGGCTCAGCCCGAGCCGAGCATCAGCAGGAAGCGGCGAGAACGGGAGCGTCAGGAGATGCGCGCGAGCCTCCTGGAGGCGGCCAGGGGCATCGCGGCCGAGGAGGGCTGGAACGCGGTCACGATCCGCCGCATCGCCGGCAGGCTCGAATACAGCGCGCCGATTCTCTATCAGCACTTCGCCGGCAAGGAGCAGCTGCTCATCGAGCTGATGGCAGTCGGCTTCGCCGAGCTCGCCGACCGGTTGAGCGAGGCGGCGAAGGCATCCCCGGAGGACCGGCTGACCGCGATCGCCGGGACCTACTGGGCCTTCGCCTTCGCCTCGCCCGAGCTCTACCAGGCGATGAACGGCCTGGACGGTGTGCCCTTCGGCACGGCCGAGACCCCGGCCGAGGCCAAGACCGCCTTCCGGACGTTCCGCGTCGCCCTGCAGAGCATCGCGGAGGCGAGGGGCGCCGAGCTGGCCGACCCGGCCGGGGCGACCGACACGCTCTGGGCGTTCCTGCACGGATGCGTGTCGCTGGCGATGGCGAGCAGGATCGCCGGCGGAACCGACCGCGCCCGGACCCTCATGCTGAACGCGCTGGAGCCGCTGTTCGCCGCTCAGCTACGGCGTTCAGCGTGAGGGACCGGCGACGGGTCCGTCAGCGCTTCGGGTCGAGGGTGACGATGTAGAGGGCCTTGCCGTCCAGGTCGCGGAGCCGTACAGTCAGCGCCTCCGCGCCGCCGTCGATGGCGACCTCGCCGAAGAACGGCGGCACGTGCGTTTGACGGCACCCGTCCGCCGCCTGCACACTTGACTCCATGCCAGCGCGCCAGATCCCGACCGCATCCGTGGCCTCTCGCCACGCGGTCGCCGCGCTGTGTCCTTCGTGTTGTTGTCGCTGACCTCGTTCAGACCGACCACCAGGCCTGCGGCTCCGCCGCGCTACGAAGGACTTCCCGTTGAACCTGTCCGTCATACCTGACTTGACCATGCAGGGCGAGACCGGCCCGTACGCCGCCCGCCCCACCGTGACCATCGGCCGGCTGGCCGGGCTCGTCCGCGAGCTCGCCGCACGCCCCGGCGACTGGTGGAACCTCGCGCGCTTCGACGGCACGCCGGTGCGGCTCCCCGGGGAGCAGGAGATCTGGCTGTACGCTTGGGCGCCTGGGCATCGCGCCGCTCCCACCGCCGATGTGCTCACCGTGCTCGCGGGCGAGCTGTCCGAACGCACGATCACGGACCAGGGGGGCGTCGAGCGCGCGCTGCGGGCCAACCGGGTCCGCGTGTACGGCGGCGGCCACCCGCGTGAGCTGGTGAATCTTGGTCCGGGGTACGCGCTCAGCCTCCACGCGACCGTCAGATGAGCGTTGGGTGAACACCCCGCGGGGCCGGCTGCGACCCCTATATTCCGGCCTTAACGTCGTATTCCATGTCCCGCGTCTTTTCCTGGGTGATGCTGGGGGCGAGCATCGTCGCGATGGGCGCGGCAATGATGCTCGGCACCTCCGCGGCCGTGCCCGACTTCGGACCGACCTGGCCGTTCCTGACCTTCGGGGGTTCTCCGTCCTGGGCGACGGTCGCGACCCTGACGTGGATCGCGGCGGGCTGCGCGGGAGCGGGAGTGCTGTCCGGGCTGTACGCCCTGCGCAAGGGCCCGTGGGTGAGCCCACGCCGCCTGCTCCTGGCCGGAGCGGTCGTCGCGTGCGTGTACGCGCTGCTCCCGCCGACCGGCTCCGTCGACATGATGAACTACGCCATCTACGGGCGCATCGCCGACCTGGGCCGGGACCCGTACGTCACGACGCCGCTGCGCCTCGCCCACACGGGTGACCCGGTCGGCCTGCTGCTGCCCAGCGGCTGGCAGCGGGTCCCCACCGTGTACGGGCCCGTCATGACGTTCATCCAGTGGCTCGCCGCGCACCTCGGCGGCAACTCGATGGCGCGGATCATCTTCGTGCTCAAGTGGGCCAACGCGGCCGCGTTCATCGGCACCGGGCTGATCCTCGACCGGATGACCGGCCCCGACCCGGTGCGCCGGCTCCGCGCCTGCCTGCTGTGGACGGCCAACCCGCTGATCCTCTTCTGGATGGTGGGCAGCGGGCACGCGGACGCCTTCGCGGTGTTCTTCCTCGTGGCCGCGCTGTACGCGGCGCGGCGCTCGGCCTTCGCGGGCGGGCTGCTCGGCGGGGCCTCGGTCGCGGTCAAGGCGTCGTTCCTCTTCCCCGCGGCCGGGCTGGTGATCGCCGCCTGGCTGTCCCCGGCGCGGTACCGGCGCGCGGCGGCCACCGTGGTCGGCTTCCTCCTGGTCGGCGTCGGCGGCTACGCGCTGGCCGGGCCGGCGGCACTGAACTCGCTCAACGCCCGGCTCGGCCGCAAGAAGGACCGGTACCTGCCGGTGCCGGAGTTCATCCTGAACCACCACGGCATGTACATGGTGTGGATGGCCGTGCTCGCGCTCGCGCTGACGGCCTTCCTGTGGTGGCGGTCGGGCCTGCCCTTCGCGCTGTGGCGGCGGCCGTCCGCCGAGGTGCAAGGGCTGCCGCTCGACGTGCTGCCCGTGGCCGTGCTGGCGTTCGGCACCACCCTCGTGTCGCCGCTGCAGTACCCCTGGTACGACGCCATGCTGCTGCCGATGCTGGCGCTGCTGCCGTACCGGCGGCTGGACTGGACCGTCATCGTCCGCGGCGTCATGCTCGGGGTGTTCACCCTCCCCGGTGTCCGCGTGAACGGCTACCAGCACCTCGGCGTGCGCTGGGCCAACCTCCTCTGGCTGGCGGTGTTCGTCCTCGTCGTGTGGCGGACGAGCCGCCGCGCCCCCGCCGCCGAACCCCCCGCCGAGCCGCCGACGCTCGTGCCCCCGGCACCTCCGTCGGCGTCGTCGTCCTCGACCGCTCCGGCGGCCTGACGCCATCAGGCGACGCCGTCAGGCCGGCCCGTCGCTCTTCTTGCCGTATTGGGCGTCGAACCACCGGGTGTACCGAGGGTCCGTGGGCTCGCGCCGCCGCGACCGGAACATGACGCGGAACAGGAAGAGCACACCGAGGGCGCCGACGAGGCCCGGCGCGACCCAGACGGGAGCCTTCCCGGTGAGATAGGCGCACGCGACGGCGAGGAACAGGACCGCCGCCAGCAGCGACGACGGGTCGAACCTATGCCGGAACACGGCTGACCTCCATGTCCCCGACCGTGCTGCGGAGGCGCAGCTCGATGATCGGCGCCGCGCCGTTCTGCGACACGTCCGGTTCGAGGACGCGGACGACCCGGGCGCGGGGGCCGCCGGTGATCTGGCGGTCCACGGTGATGTCGCCGAGGAACGCCTGGGCGTTCAGCTCGACGCGCGCCGTGGCGGGCAGCTTGACCGTGAGCACCCCGACCGTCACCGTGGCGGTGACGCGGATGCGCTGTCCGGGAGCGAGCGGTACCGAGGTCAGGTCGACGGCGCCCTCGCCGACGAGAACCTTGTGCGACCGCTCGGCCTGCGACACGTCGGCGGGCCGCCACGCGGAGGCGTGCGTCCTTCGCGCGACGGACGGATCGCCGGCGATCGAGATCGATGCGAGGGCGAGAGACATGATGGCTCCAACGAAGATCAGCTTGCGGTCCCGGCCGAACCAGGAGCCGATGAAGAGACCGGCGGCGATCACGACGAGTGCGCCGGCGATGATGGTCTGGAGGCCGTCCAGGTCGGGCCGCCGATCGCCGGCGGCGTAGAGCACGCTCGCCACCAGCACCGCGGTCACCAATGTGAACGCCGTCAGGTACGACCGGCGCCGGCGTGGAAGGACCGGCGAAGGCGTCGGCGGCGAGGGGGGATGTGGTGCCGTTTCGAGCGGCTCCGTGCCGGCCAGACGAGCGAGATCGATCATACCGTTGGGCATCCGGTAAGGCGGAGCGGCGGGTCGGGCCGGGGGAGTCCAGGACGACAGGGGCCGGCCCTTGACGCGGTCGGGGAGACTGCGCGCGAGAGGCACGAGGTCGACGCCGCGGGAGCGCGCCGTGAACAGCGTGAGGGCGAACACCACGACCACCGCGAGCGCGTTGGGCGAGGTCCAGTCGCCCGCGATCCCGAGGACGGCGCCCGCGCCCAGCGCGGCGCCGAGCAGCGCGAGCGCGGTGTCGCCGTCGAACAGCCGGCGACCGAGCTGCTCGATCTTCGATGGGCCCCCGTCGGGCTGTCCCATGAGCAGGAACGCCCCGATGTACAGCACAACGCCGACCCCCGTGGCGAGGACGAGCAGCGCGAACCCGACGCGGAAGACCAGCGGGTCGATGCGCGTGTAACGCGCCAGGCCGGCACACACCCCCGTGATGAGCCGGCCCTCCTTCGAGCGGGTGAGCCGCCGCGGCGGCGCGCCGCTGTCCTCGGTCATGCACACATCGTCCCGAACGCCGTCACCGATCACCATCCGGGAGACCCCTGACACGTCCCTGAGGGACGGTCCGGGGAGAGCCCCGATGCGATCCGGCGCGGAACGTGTGACGATCGACCTGTGCCCGAAAACCCTGGTGAGGCCGACGACGGTCGCCCCCGTCTCGAACGACGCGCCGACGGCCGGGTCGTCGGCGGCGTCTGCCGTGGCCTGGCCGAACATCTGGGGCTCGACCTCGTCGTCGTGCGCGTGGCGTTCGCCGTGCTCGTCGCGGCCGGGGTGGGCGTCATCGCCTACGTCGCGCTGTGGCTGCTCGTCCCCCCGCGGGTCGAGTCCCAGCCGTCCCGCGACTGGACGCAGCTGCTCGCGTACGGCGTGCTCATCGGCGCGCTGTCGACGTTCACCATGACCTCGGCCACGCAGGCCTGGGCCCTGTGGCCGGTGGTGGCGGGCGGCATCGGCGTCGGCATCATCTGGCAGCAGGCCGACCCCGAACACCGGCGGCGCTGGGTCCGCAACACCCGCTCCCTGTGGATCCGCAGCGTCGTCGGCGCGGCCCTAGTGACCGCGGGGCTGGTGGCCTTCCTCGTCCAGAACCTCAAGCACGTCGGGCAGGTCCTGCTCGGCTCGGGCATCGTCCTCGCCGGCGTCGCCGTCATCGTGACGCCCTGGCTGCTGCGCATGTGGCGCGACCTGGACGTCGAGCGCCGGGAGCGGATCCGATCACAAGAGAGGGCCGAAGTGGCCGCGCACGTACATGACTCGGTGCTGCACACGCTCACGCTCATCCAGCGCAACGCGCACGACCCGAAAGAGGTCCAGCGGCTGGCGCGTGCCCAGGAGCGCGACCTGCGCGCCTGGCTGTACCAGCCGAAGGCCGACGCCGAGCAGGCGCTCGCCGCCGCCGTACGGAAGATCTCCGCGGAGGTGGAGGACCACCACGGCGTGCCGATCGAGGTCGTCTGCGTCGGCGACTGCCCGCTGGACGAGCGGCTCGGCGCGATGCTGCAGGCGACCCGCGAGGCCATGGTCAACGCCGCCAAGTACGCGGGGAACGAGACCGCGCCGCCGTCCGTCTCGGTCTACGCCGAAGTGGACGGGGACGATGTGATGATCTTCGTACGGGACCGGGGACGGGGTTTCGACCTCGACGCCGTGCCGGCGGACCGCATGGGCGTCCGGGAGTCCATCATCGGAAGGATGGAGCGCAACGGCGGCAAGGCGGAGATCCGTACGGCTCCGGGCGAGGGCACCGAAGTGAGACTGGAGTTGAAACGGACATGACGCGTGTGGTGCTGGTCGACGACCATCAGATGTTCCGCAGCGGCGTGAAGGCGGAGCTGGGCGACTCGGTGGAGATCGTCGGTGAGGCGGGCGACGTCGACGAGGCCATCGAGGTCATCGCGGCGACCCGGCCCGACGTCGTGCTGCTCGACGTCCACCTGCCCGGCGGCGGTGGCGTCGAGGTGCTGCGCCGGGTCCTCGGCGGGGCCCGCAACAGCGGCACGGCCGAGGCCGCGACGACGCGGTTCCTGGCGCTGTCGGTGTCGGACGCGGCCGAGGACGTCATCGGCGTGATCCGTGGCGGCGCTCGCGGCTACGTCACCAAGACGATCTCGGGGCCGGAGCTGACGAAGGCGATCGGCCGGGTGGCCGAGGGCGACGCGGTCTTCTCGCCCCGGCTCGCCGGGTTCGTGCTGGACGCCTTCGCCGCGACCGACGCCCCGCCCATCGACCCCGAGCTGGACCAGCTCACCCAGCGCGAACGCGAGGTGCTCCGGCTGATCGCCCGCGGCTACGCGTACAAGGAGATCGCCAAGGAGCTGTTCATCTCGGTCAAGACCGTCGAGACGCATGTGTCATCGGTCCTGCGCAAGCTCCAGCTGTCCAACCGCCACGAGCTGTCCCGCTGGGCCGCCGCCCGACGCCTCGTCTAGGGAATCACCTCGCGCAGCTCGCCGGACTTGACGTCGAAGACGAAGCCGCGGACGGAGTCCTTGTGCGGGATGAACGGGTCGGCCTTGATCCGCGCGATCGACTCGCGCACGTCCTCGTCCAGGTCGGTGAAGGCCTCGACCGCCCAGCCGGGCTCGAGGCCGGTGTCGGCCTTGAGCTGCGCACGGAACCCCTCGTCGGTGACGTTGAGCAGGCCGCACCCGGTGTGGTGGATCAGCATGATCTCTCTGGTGCCGAGCGACCGCTGACTGATCGCCACCGAGCGGATCACGTCGGGGGTGACGACGCCGCCGGCGTTCCGGACGATGTGCGCGTCGCCGATCTCCAGGCCGAGCAGGCTGAACAGATCGAGCCGGGCGTCCATGCACGCCACGACGGTCAGGTGCCGCTCCGGTGCCGCCGACAGCCCACCGGTCGCGAAGTGGTCGGGGTAGCGCCGGGCGTTCGCCAGGAGTGCGTCGGTGACGGACATGTGACGATTCCTCCGTTCGTCATCGCTCGCCACATTTAACCACGAAGCAGATTTCGTGAATTCGCCGCCCACTGTCCAGGCGCGACGCCACGCCGGCCGGTTCTGCGGCATGCTGGAGACGCAGGCCACCCGACATGGAAAGGCCATTGCTCTCTTGCTTCCGGACACCGGCGCCCTCGGGTGGTACTCCCCGCTTGTGGCCAAGGGCCTACTGAGGCTGAAGCCGACGACGACCAGCGACCTCGACCGCCTTCCGCGATACGCCGCACCGGCCGACGTGTCGCCCCTGGACCTGCTCCTGGCCGAACGAGAGGAAGGTGATCGTTGATCTAACGGTCTGCGGTCAGGCGGACCATCGGGACGTGGGGGATGCCGTCCTCGATGTACTCGGGGCCGTCGACGACGAAGCCGTATCGCGCGTAGAAGCCGCTCACCTGCGTCTGGGCGTCGAGCCGGGCCGTACGGTCGCCGATGACCTCCAGCGCGGCCTCCATCAGCCGTGCCCCCAGCCCCGCTCCGCGCGCGTGCGGCGCCGTCACGACCCGGCCGATCCGCGCGCCGTCCGGATCGTCCAGGACGCGCAGGTACGCCTCCGGAGCCCCAGAGTCCCCGGACAGCCAGACGTGCCGGCTGCCGGGCTCGGTGTCCCGCCCGTCCAGCTCCGGGTACGGGCACTCCTGTTCCACGACGAAGACGTCCACCCGGAGCTTCAGCAGCGCGTAGAGGGTGCCGGAATCCAGTTCCGTGAATGCTGCCACCTGCGGTTTCGTGTCACCCATGATTCGAGAGCTTAGGGCGTCCTCCGCGGTGCCCGCGGCGATCACCCCGGGCGGGCCAGGAGGGCCGGAGCCCCCGGATCGAGGGTTCCGGGGGCCCGGGGTCGTACGTGCGACGTGGACGTCAAACCTCGATCTCCTCCTCGATGCCCTTGAGGTGGTGGCGGGCCAGTGCCAGATTCGCCCTGGCCCGGTCGAGTGCCAGGTAGAGGAACAGGCCCTTGCCCTTGCGTCCGGTGACGGGACGGATGATGTGGTACTGACCGGAGAGGGTGATGAGGATGTCCTCGATCGCCTCCTTGATGCCGAGCTGTTCCATCGTGCGCATCTTGGCGCGTACGACCTCGGTATTGCCCGCCGCGGCGA
This sequence comes from Actinoallomurus sp. NPDC050550, assembly GCF_040655075.1. Taxonomy (NCBI): domain Bacteria; kingdom Bacillati; phylum Actinomycetota; class Actinomycetes; order Streptosporangiales; family Thermomonosporaceae; genus Actinoallomurus; species Actinoallomurus sp. NPDC050550. The sequence goes on from NZ_JBFAJC010000026.1 coordinate 107,953, forward strand.
CCTGGAGGTCGAGCGTCTTCGAGCCGCCCAGGATGCCGAGCGCCATGCCGCTGTTGTAGTCGACGACGGCGGCGCCGAGCGCGCCATCGACCGCCATCATGCTCTTCAGGGCCAGATCCAGGTTGGACATGCGTGATCCTTTCGGGTTATGGGAGTGCGGGGCGCTGGGGGCCGGGCGCCGTGCCGACCAGGTGATCGGCGATGCGGCGGGCCACGGGCCGGGCATCGTCACCTTCGTCAATCTTTCGCGCAGACCGCCGAGCCGACGCTTCGTCATGTCAGCTCCTCGAGCCCGGCCCGGAGTCGGAGGAGCACGTCCAGTTCGACCGGCGCCCACCGGCCAGGTGCCGGCGCGCCCAGCGTGCCCGGCCCGTCCGGCTGGCCTGGTTTGCCTGGCTCACCTGGCTTGCCCGGCGCGCCTTCGCCGGCCCCTGACGGCGGCCGACGGCGCCGCCTGACCGGAAGCGCGGCGGGCTCGCGCCGGGGCGGCCGGACCAACTCGGCGGCAGTGAGGGCACGGACCGCTGTGAGGCATCCGAACGTCGTACGCCCCAGGTCGCGCGCCAGGTCGGCGGGCGTACGGAGGCCGTCCGCGCTGAGGAGGACCTCGAGCTGCGGCGCCGTCAGGACGATCCGCCGGCGGCGCACCGTGCGGACCGGGACGACCGGAGCCCGGTCCACCAGCCTCGGCGGCCACCCGCCATCGGGCTCCTCGCGCCGACGCGCGCACTCGCGCAGCAGCGCGGCGGGGGAGATCCGGCATTCCGGGGCGGGCCGGCGCGGCGGGCCTTCGGCGAAGGACGGGACCGCGTCCGAGTCGAGCAGGAAGTACACCGCGTCGAAGATCGCCAACAACGCGCGCGCCTCCCGGTGCCACTCCACGGGATCACTCGAGACGGGCGGAGGTACGTCACGGGGCTGGTCGGGCGCGGGCGACCGCTCCACAGGAATCGGTGGGGCCGTGCCGGGTGCGGGCGTCCAGCGGCTCTCGGCGAACGTGACGGCCCCGTCTGCGAAGTAGAGCACACCGTCGTCGCCGACCCGCAGCACGCCGGTTCGGCGGTTCTGCTCGGTCCGGCGTAATGCCGAGATCAATGTGTGCTCATCGGGCACCGGAGGCGGAAGGACCGTCTCGGCCGCAGCGTGCGTTGGTTCGTGAACTTTCCCGGCCGCGTCATCACCGCGCACGTTCGGGCCCCGCCATTTCCTGGACCATTCTCTGCAGGCGATGCCGGGCCAATGCCAGATTTCCCTGCGCGCGGTCGATCAGCAGGTGCAGGAAGAGTAATGCGTCGACGTCCGTGTCCACGGCGGCGAGCAGGTGATATCCGTTCGCACCGCAGACGATGACCTCCTGGATGTCATCGCCGCTGGAGGTGCTGCTCATCGCCGGGTCGGCCAGGATCGCGCGGACGACCTCGGTGGTGCCCGCGGCGTTCTCATGCCGGTCGACCACGTCCTCACGGCCGGCCGCCGCGACGCAGAGGCCGGTGGCGCAGTCGACGAGCGTGACACTCCGCGCGCCGGGAACGCCCATGAGCCGCGAAAGGCACCCGTCGATGCTCAGCACGCATTGCCCCCTGATCGGAACGAGACTTCCAGGAGGCTGAGACGCTACATCGCCCAGAGGCAACGTAGAGCGGAATAGTGCAAATTTCGTCCGTTAACCGAGAAAAACTGATTCGCGGCGCTTCGGGAGAAGAATACTTTTCGGTATTTGATATTCGGCCGTTTCGTGGTGGCGAGAGTCCGCCGCGGTTCCCGAGGTGCGAGCGCCCGTACGGGCGCGACGGTCACAGCAGAGCGGCCAGCAGACGTTCCTGGAAGGCCGTGGCGTCCACGCCGACGGCGACCTTGACGGCCGGGCGGTCGCCCTCGTCGGCGTACCGGCGGCGATCCCACAGCGTCGTGCCCCGGGTGCGCTCGCCGCGCAGCTCGACCCGTACGGGCCGTTCGGCGTACTCCGCGAGGGACGGGTCTACGGCGAGCATCGCGGCCAGCGCGTCGTGGATCACCGCTCCCCGGGCGCCGAGCGAGCGGGTGTAGGCGGTGGCGTAGAACTCCAGGACCTGGGCGGCGAAGCGCGCGACCTCGGAGTCGGCCTCGGCGAGCCGGTCCAGCCACCCACCGTCGACCGCCGTCGGGTGGGTCGCGTCGAGCGGTACCAGCGTGATCGGCCAGCCCGCGCCCAGGACCAGCTCGGCGGCCTCCGGATCGTGCCAGACGTTCGCCTCGGCGTGGCTGGTGATGTTGCCCTGGTGGTCGAACGCGCCGCCCATGACCACCACCTCGCGGAACAGCGTCGGCAGCGACGGCTCCAGCAGCAGGGCGATGGCGAGGTTGGTGAGCGGGCCGACGGCGAGGAGCGTCAGCTCGCCGGGGTTCTCCCGGCCGAGCCGGATGATCTGCTCCGGCGCGGAGATCTCGACCGGGCGGCCCGTCGGCTCGGGCAGTCCGGTCTCGCCCAGGCCGTCCGCGCCGTGCCAGTCGTGCGCGTACTCGACCTCTTGGGCCATGGGGCGGACGGCGCCCACGGCGACCGGCACACCCGCCAGGCCGGCGCGTTCGAGGACCCGGAGCGTGTTGAGCGCGCCGACGTCGGGGGCGACGTTGCCGTGCACGGTGCCGACGGCGACGAGCTCCGCCTCACCGGCCTTCACGAGCGTCGCCAGGTACAGCAGAGTGATCGCGTCGTCGATGCCGGTGTCGCAGTCCAGCAGGATCTTCGGTGCCACGTTGTGCGCTTCCTCAGGGTGAAACGACCGGTCCGGGCGTCCGTCGCCGGTCATGGGGATGTTGTCGAGGCGGTACGGGTCCCGCCGGGCCGGGTCACGGCCCGGCGGTTCCAGGGCGCGGCTCGCGGCTCTGGGACGCGACCCGCTGGTCTTGGGCGCGGCTCGCCGGGCCTGGGGCGTCATTCGGCCGGGCCCGGGGACTACACGGCCGGAACGATCTGGAACGGCTCGGCCAGGCGGCCCTCGGGGAGCCCGCCGTTAACGGCGTTCGCGCGCATCCAGGTGCGCAGCATCCCCTCCAGATCGTCGTGGTGGGACACCTGGCTCACGTGGGAGCGCAGCGCCGCGAGTTTGCGGTCGAAGACGTCCGTGATGTCGACGTACTCGTTGAGGGAGGGCCCGCCGATCACCCAGATCTCCCGGGCGGTCCAGGCTTCCAGCCCCTCGGCGCGCAGCTCCGGGAAGGCGTACGGGTTCCGGGCGTCGGGGTAGACGGCGTCGAACGCGGCCGATCCGACCGCCCGGTGGTCCGGATGGCCGGCGTAGATCCGTTCGTAGTTCCGCTCGGGACTGGGGATGATCACCCGGTCGGGGCGGACCTGCCGGATGACGCGCGCGATGTCGCGGCGCAGGTCGAGCGTCGCCTCCACGCGCCCGTCGGGGTACCCGAGGAAGCGCACGTCGGTGACGCCGACGCACTTGGCCGCCGCGGTCTGCTCGGCCCGGCGCAGCGGGCCCATCTCCTCGCGCGGCACGTCGTCGTCGAAGCCACCCGCGTCGCCGTCGGTGACCAGGAGGTAGGCGACCTCGATGCCCGCGTCGGTCCAGGTCGCGACCGTTCCGGCGCAGGAGAAGTCGATGTCGTCGGGGTGGGCCATCACCACGAGCGCGCGCTCAACGTCGTCGATCACGTTTCGCCATCTTACGGAGGTTCAGCCTTTAACCCATCAATCAGCCACAACTCTGGCGTCGTGGGGTCGGACACGGTATTCCGGGAACCATGAAGAAATTGATCGGTGACGTCGACGACGTCGTCCTCGACACCCTGCGCGGCATGGCGGCCGCACATCCGTCCCTGCGGGTCGATCTGGACCAGCGGATCATCGTCCGGGCCGACGCTCCGCGTACCGGCAAGGTCGGGTTGATCTCCGGAGGAGGCTCCGGCCATGAGCCGCTGCACGGGGGTTTCGTCGGGTACGGCATGCTCGACGCCGCCTGTCCCGGCGAGGTCTTCACCTCACCGGTGCCCGACCAGATCCTCGCCGCGACCACCGCGGCGTCCGGCGGCGCCGGGGTCGTCCACATTGTGAAGAACTACACCGGTGACGTCCTGAACTTCCAGATGGCCGCCGAACTCGCCGAGGATGAGGACGTCGAGGTCGTGCCCGTCGTGATCGACGACGACGTGGCGGTGCAGGACAGCACGTTCACCGCCGGACGGCGGGGCACCGGGGCGACCCTCTTCGCGGAGAAGACCGCCGGGGCGCTGGCCGAGGCCGGCGGCTCTCTGCAGGACGTCGCCGCCGTCGCCCGCGAGGTCAACGAGCGGACCCGTTCGTTCGGGGTCGCGCTGACCGCCTGCACCGTCCCCGCCGCCGGGCGTCCCACGTTCGAGCTCGCCGACGACGAGATGGAACTGGGCATCGGCATCCACGGCGAACCCGGCCGGGAGCGCACGAAACTCCGCCCCGCCCCGGAGATCGTCGATGTGGCCCTGTCGGCGATCAACGACGACATGCCGCTGTCCGGGTCCGAGGTCCTCGTCATGGTCAACGGCATGGGCGGCACGCCGCTCATGGAGCTGTACGGCGCGTACGCGGCAGCGGCCGAATGGTTGGGCGGGCACGGCGTCACGGTGGCGCGCTCCCTCGTCGGCAACTATGTGACCAGCCTGGAGATGGCCGGCGTCATGGTCTCGGTCCTGCGCCTCACACCGCAGCTCACCGAGCTGTGGGACGCGCCGGTGGAGACGCCCGGCCTGCGGTGGGGACGCTGATGGACGCACGCCGTTGGATGGAACGCTTCGCCGAACTGGTCGCGGCGGACGCCGACCGCCTCACGAGGCTCGACGCCGCGATCGGCGACGGAGACCACGGCGCCAACCTCAACCGCGGTATGCGGGCGGCCGTCGAGGCCCTCGGCCCCGGCCTGCCGCCCGGCAAGGTGCTGATGACCGCTGGCCGAACACTCATATCCAAGACCGGCGGGGCGTCCGGGCCGTTGTACGGCGGCGCGCTGCGCCGGGCGGGCAAGGCCCTCGGCGACGCCGACGACGTGGACGCAGCCGCTCTCAGCGCCGCCCTGCAGGCCGCCCTGGACGCCGTACGGGACCTGGGCAAGGCCGTCGAAGGGGACAAGACGATGGTCGACGCCCTCGCCCCCGCGGTGCAGGCGTACGGTGCCGCCGCCGGGGACGGGGTGGCGACCGCCGCGCAGGCGGCCCTGGAAGCCGCGGAGAAGGGCGCTGAGGCCACGGTCCCGATGCAGGCGCGCAAGGGACGGGCCAGCTACCTCGGACCCCGCAGCATCGGCCACCTGGACCCCGGCGCCGCCTCCACGGTGCTGCTGTTCCGCGCCCTCGCCGAGGCGTCCGACGACGCAGCCTGAGAGCGACCGGCCGGGCTCGGAGCCCGGGTTATGGACCGGTTGAGTGGGCCTCTTTTGGATCTGTTCACCGGGCCGTAGCGGGCACCAGGGTGGAGCGTGCGCCGCGAGGCCCGGTGAGGCGCCGGCGGCGCGGTGACCGTGCGGGCGCGGCGTGAGGATCCGCCGCGACCTGCCCCTTTTCCGAACCGCGGAGGCCGGGTGTGGAAGCAGCGATCAACGAGTTGGACCGATGGCTCAGGCACGAGTTCGTCGACCTCAACACCGAACTGGAAGAGGCGTACTTCGCGGCGCGAAGCGAGATCCTCGACGGCCCGGACCTCGAGAAGACCAAACGGGCGATCCTGGAGGACGGCGGGACGCTCATCGCCCGGATCGTAGGTACCGGCCGGATCCCGGCCGACGCCCGGGAGAGGTATCGGCTCCTCGGCGCCGTCGGCTTCTACCTGGCGGCCTGCCGCAGACACGAGGTGGAGAGCGGCGGGGAACCGCTCGCGACCGCGTGGTCGCTCGCGAACCGGCTTGGCTCGTCGCTCGGCGTCGCCCCCAGGTTCGTGTTCGCGCACCAGTCGATCCACAACCCGGCGGTCCGCGGCACGTTCCTGACCTTCACCTCGCTCCGCGACGAGGAGGTGTTCATCCGAGGTAACGCGCTGCCGGTCCTGGCCTACCAGCGGGCGGCCGACGCGCTGCGCCGGATCCCGCCGATGGGGGTCTCGAGCCCGATGGCGACGTACCTGTTCGACCAGGCGCGGGCGGCGCTCGACGACGTGCTGCGCTTCAACCGGACGCTCGGCGACGAACTCGATCCCGACCGGTTCTTCCTCAACATCCGCCCGTACTTCAAGACCTACCGCGTCGGCGCGGTGGAGTACCGGGGCGCCAACGCCGGCGACTTCGCCGCGATCAACGAGATCGACCTTCTGCTCGGGCTGTGCGACGCCGCGGACCCCTTCTACCAGCACGTCCTTGCCGAGAAGTACCCCTACGTCCCGCCTGAGGACCAAGGCCGCCTGCGGGCCGCCGCCCTCGCCGAACCGCTGCTCGCCGCCTTCCTCCGCGAAGCGGCGGCGGGATCGGCCGGCGAGCGGCTCCGGCCGAACGGGGAGCTGTTCCTCGAGGTCTGCCGGGCGCACGCGGCCGCGTACACCTACCATCACCACAGGCTGGTCAAGCCGTTCCTCGAGCGGCCTGCCGAGGACGCGCTCCCGGACCGCCGGGAGGACATTACGGCCAGCGGACCGCCCCTCGACGTCGTGATCGGCGGGCTCGCGCGGCTGAGCGACCTCCGCGCGGCCCGCGACCGGCCGGGCCTGACCACCGCACGCGCCTCCCTGGACCGGCTCCGGGCCCTCCTGGCGACGGGTCCTTGAAGCGACGAGACGCGGGGCCGTTCGCGCGGCTTGCACCTGACGTGACGTCACGGCCTAACGTCCAGGCCATGACGCCGACAGACGCGGAATCGGGCCGGACCATGCCGGTGGGGGAGCTGGCCCGGACGACCGGGCTGACCGTACGGACCCTCCACCACTACGACCGGCTCGGCCTGCTGTCGCCCGCCCGTGACCGGGCCGGGCGACGGCGCTACGGCCCCGCCGAGGTCCGCCGGCTGCACCGGATCCTCGCCCTGCGCGGCTTCGGGCTGTCCCTGGCCGAGATCGCCGAGGTACTGGACGGCACGGGGGCCGACCTACCGGCGCTGCTGCACCGGCAGCTCCGGCAGACCGAGGAACGGATCGCGGCGGCCCGGCGGCTCCGTCGCACCCTGCTGGCCGTCATCGGCGCGTCGGCCCCGAACGACGAGGGGGCCGACCCGCCGGTCGAGGAACTCGTCGAACTGATCGAAGGGATGGTCGCGATGGACCGCAGGTTGACACCCGAGCAGCTCGAGCAGATGACGCGGCAGCGCGAGGAGATGAGGGCCAGGCTGACTCCGGCCGAGGTCGAGGAGCTCCAGCGGCAGCGGGCCGAAGCGACGGCCATGCTCAGCCCGGAGGAGCTGGAGGAGATGCGGAGGCAGCGCCAGAGCCTCCTTCCGGACGGCATCGGCTGACCTGGCCGGTTCCCGGCACGCCTACCGGCGCGATTAGGGCGTTGTGCGGCTCATGTTCGGAATGCGAGAACATCGGGACATGAGCACCGTCGGAATCGTGCTGATCTCGCACAGCCGTGCGCTGGCCGAGGGAGCCGCCGAACTCGCCGCCCAGATGGGCGTCGGAGAGGTCACCGTACGGCCCGCCGGAGGCGACGGCGAGGGCGGACTGGGCACCAGCATCGACCTGGTCGAGCGGGCCGTACGGGAGGCCGACGGCGGCTCCGGGGTCGTGCTGATCGCCGACCTCGGCTCCTCGGTGCTGACCGCCCGCACCTATCTGGAAGATCTCGAGGACGCCCGCGCCGGCCGTCCCGGCGAGCCCGAGACGAAGATCGTGCTGGCCGACGCGCCGTTCGTCGAGGGCTCCGTCGCGGCGGCCTCGGCCTCGGCCGGGGGCGCCGACGTCGCCGACGTCGCCCGCGCCGCCCACGAGGCGTACGCCTTCCGCAAGACCTGACCCATTGACCCCTGCGGAGCCTCTGTTCGAAGGGCTCCACAGGGTTCACGTCAGGCCCGGAGGAACTTCGCGACCGGCTCGGCCTGGCCGAAGATGGCGTGACCCACCTCGGGGAGCAGATTCACAGTCGAGTGTGAGACGCACTCGCGGACGCGCCGCGCGGTCTGACGCGAGTCGAACATGGCGTCACGGCCGCCGACGATGACGAGTACGGGCATGGTGAGGCCGCGCAACGCGTCGTCGGGGAACACCGGGAGCCTCTCCCTGCGCGGGTTGAAGTGCGTGAACGTCAGAACGACGGCGTCGAGCGCCTGCCGGTCCCTCTCCCCGTCCAGGCCTGCGACGGCCATCGCCGACTCGCGCAGTCCACCACGCCGGAACGGGCGGGTCAGCAGGGCCTTGAAGATCCAGCCGACCTTCTGCCGTCCCACGCCGCCGGGGCACATCAACGCCAGGCGAGTCACTCGTTCTGGACGGCGGATGGCGTAGTCCAGGGCCATCCAGCCGCCGAGGGAGACGGCGGCGAACGCGGCGTCGGTGATCTCGAGCCCGTCCAGTACGTCGTCCAGCCAGAGTGACAGGGCGTCGGAGCCCAGGGCGGGACGCGAGGGCGCGCTCAGGCCCGGCTCGCCGACGAGGTCGACGGCGTACGTGCGGAAGTTCTGAGACCAGGTGGCGATGTCTCCCCGCCACATCGACGCGTTCGCGCCCGAGCCGTGCAGCAGCACGAGGGGCGGCGCGTCCCGGGGGCCGGAGACGAGGACGAAGGTCTCGCCCTCGCGAGTCGGCACCCGCACGTGCTCGGCCGGAACGGGCCAGGCGTCCAGCACGTGCCGGTAGTGGTCGAGGAGCTCGCGTCGACCGGCCTCGGACTTGTAGATCGTGGTCATGCCGCCTGCACCGCCGGCCTCTCGTTGAGATCTGTACATCTTGTCATCCATCACTCCCTAACGTACGCGATTAAGGGAGCGATAGGGAAGTTTAGGTAATCCACTCTCGGTCGCGAAGCGCGGTGCCCGGTGTGACCGGATGGGCGCATCGGACTCGGAGTGTCGCCGTCAGGGAATACCCTTCATTGAGTGTCGACGCTCGTAAGCCACCCTCTTCTCGACGGACTCAACGACGCCCAGCGCGCGGCGGTCGCCCATCAGGGCGGTCCGCTGCTGATCGTCGCGGGTGCGGGGTCGGGCAAGACCCGGGTCCTCACCCACCGCATCGCCTACCTGCTCGGGGAGCGGGGCGCGCAGCCCGGTGAGATCCTCGCGATCACCTTCACCAACAAGGCCGCCGGGGAGATGAAGGAGCGCGTCGACGCGCTCGTCGGGCCGCGGTCGCGGGCGATGTGGGTGATGACGTTTCACTCCGCCTGCGTGCGCATCCTGCGCCGGGAGGCGAAGCGGCTCGGCTTCCCGTCCGGCTTCTCGATCTACGACCAGGCCGACTCGCAGCGGCTGATGGCGCTGGTCTGCCGCGAGCTCGACCTGGATTCCAAGCGCTACCCGCCGCGGAGCTTCTCCGCGCAGGTCTCCAACCTGAAGAACGAGCTGATCGACTACGAGACCTTCCGCGGTCAGGCCTCGACGCACATGGAGAAGACCCTCGCCGAGGCGTACGAGACCTACCAGACCCGGCTGCGGCAGGCCGGGGCGATGGACTTCGACGACCTGATCATGACGACGGTCAACCTGCTGCAGGCCTTCCCCGACGTCGCCGAGCACTACCGGCGGCGGTTCCGGCACGTCCTCGTCGACGAGTACCAGGACACCAACCACGCGCAGTACGTCCTGGTCCGCGAGCTGGTCGGACAGCCGGGTGACGACGACGACCTGCCGCCCGCCGAGCTGTGCGTGGTCGGCGACGCCGACCAGTCGATCTACGCCTTCCGCGGCGCGACGATCCGCAACATCCTGGAGTTCGAGCGCGACTACCCCGACGCGGCCGTCATCCTGCTCGAGCAGAACTACCGCTCGACCCAGACGATCCTGTCGGCGGCCAACGCGGTGATCGAGCGCAACGCCGACCGCAAGCCCAAGCGCCTGTGGTCCGATCAGGGCGAGGGCCCGAAGGTCATCGGGTACGTCGCGGACAACGAGCACGACGAGGCGGCGTTCGTCGCCCAGGAGATCGACCGGCTCAGCGACGAGGAGGAGGTCGCGGCCGGGGACGTCGCGGTGTTCTACCGCACCAACGCCCAGTCGCGTGTCTACGAAGAGGTCTTCATCCGGGTCGGCCTGCCGTACAAGGTCGTCGGCGGTGTCCGGTTCTACGAGCGCAAGGAGATCCGCGACCTGCTGGCCTACCTCCGGGTGCTCGGCAACCCCGAGGACACCGTCAGCCTCCGCCGCGTCCTCAACGTTCCCAAGCGGGGCATCGGTGACCGCGCCGAGGCGTGCGTGGAGGTCCTCGCCGGCCGTGAGCGCATCTCGTTCTGGCAGGCGCTGCGCCGCGCCGAGGAGGCCCCCGGCATCGCCACCCGCTCGCTGAAGCAGATCAAGGACTTCGTCGCGCTCCTGGACGAGCTGGGCGAGATGGTCGACACCGCGACGCCGACCGAGCTGATCGAGGCGATCCTGACCAAGAGCGGCTACCTCGCGGAGCTGGAGGCCTCCCGCGACCCGCAGGACGAGACCCGCATCGAGAACCTCCGCGAGCTGGAGTCGGTGGCGGCCGAGTTCGAGGAGCGCTTCACCGCCGGAGTGGCCGCTCCGGCCGGTGACGAGGAGGAGGCCGCGGCGCCCGCCGGTGCCGAGGGACGCCTCGTCGAGTTCCTCGAGCAGGTGGCGCTGGTCGCCGACGCCGACCAGATCCCCGGCGGAGAGGCGGGCGTCGTCCCGCCGAGCGACCGCGGGCCGGAGGGCGTCGTCACGCTGATGACCCTGCACACCGCCAAGGGCCTGGAGTTCCCGGTCGTGTTCCTCACCGGCATGGAGGACGGCGTCTTCCCCCACCTGCGCTCGCTCGGCGACGCGAAGCAGCTGGAGGAGGAGCGGCGGCTCGCGTACGTCGGCATCACCCGCGCCCGGCAGCGGCTCTACGTCTCCCGCGCGACGATGCGCAGCTCGTGGGGCGCCCCCTCGTATAACCCGCCGTCGCGGTTCCTCTCCGAGATCCCCGACAAGCTCGTCGAGTGGAAGGGCGGCGGTCAGGGCGCGCAGGCCACTCCCGCCATGGCGTCGCTCTCACAGCGGCCGGGGGTGCGCTCACCGGGCAACCGCGCGGTGCCCGCCCTGTCCGCCGGCGACCGGGTGTCCCATGATTCGTTCGGTCTCGGTACGGTCGTGGCGGTCGACGGAGCCGGCGAGAAGGCGGCCGCCACCGTCGACTTCGGCGGCGAGTACGGGGTGAAGCGCTTCGTCCTCCGGTACGCGCCGATCGAGAAGTTGTAAAAGTTCACGGCTTTCGTGGCCGGATGCGGGCGTCGACATGAGACGCGTGGACCTGCATGATGCACGTGGGGAGCACCTGCGGCCCGTTGGGAGGAAAATGGGGCGGTTCGCGCGGCGTCTCCTTGTCGCGGTCGTGTCCGCGGTGAGTACGGCCGTTCTCACGTCATCGGTCCTGGCGTCGCCCGCTTCGGCCGCCGATCAGCCGGTCGTGTCTCCGGTCGTCGCCGACCGGCCGGTCGTGTTTCCGGCCGGCACCTACCACGTTCCCACCTACCGACCGGCTCCGGCCACGTCACGGCTGGTCGTCTGCAAACCGGGCGGAAACCTCACCGGCCTGGCGCAGCAGCTGGCCGAGGAGTGCGCCTACCACGACATTCAGGCGGCCGTCGACGCGGTCCGGCAGCGCGGCACGACGATCTACGTCCTGCCGGGCACCTACCGGGAGCAGCCGAGCCTGGCCACCCCGTCCGGGCCGTGCCGCGCGCTCGCCGACCGCACCACCCTGTCGTACGAGCAGCAGCACGCCTGCCCGCACCTACGGAACCTGATCAACGTCTCCGGCCTGGACGACCTGCAGATCGAGGGCGTCGGCGCCGGGGTCGTCGTCGAGGGCGACAAGCCGATCGGCATCCGCGCCGACCGCGCCGACGGCTTCTACCTGCGGGGCGTCACGGTCAAGGGCTTCGCCGAGGACGGCGTCGCCGTCGTCGAGACCGACGGATACGTCCTCGACCAGGTCGCCGCGCTGAACGACGGCGAGCACGGACTCGCGGCGTACGGCACCGACCACGGAGTGATCGCCGACTGCGAGGCGTCCGGCAACGGCGACGCGGGCATCGCCACGGCGTCCGCATCCGACCAGCGTGGCAACCGGCTGTCCGTGGAGATCCGCGGCTGCCGTTCCCACGGCAACCTCATCGGCTACTCCGGAACGGCCGGCGACTCGGTGTACGTCCACGACAACGAGTTCTCCGCCAACGCCACCGGCGCGGTGCTCGACAGCAGCGCGCAGGCGGTGGGCATGCCGCAGAACCACGCGATGTTCGTCGCCAACCGGGTGTTCTCCAACAACGCCGACCCTTACCGCGACTGCGGGACGAAGTGCCCGGCACGGGCGGTCCCGGTCGGCACCGGCATGCTGCTGGCGGGCGGCGACGAGAACACCTACGCGAGCAACTTCGTCTACGACAACTGGCGCTACGGCATCGCTCAGCACTGGATCCCGGCGAGCCGCCGCGGCGAGACCGACCCCGCCAAGCAGCGGGACACCTCGCACGGCAACCGGTACGTCGGAAACCTCATGGGCGTGACGCCCTCCGGCGGGCGCGCGTCGAACGGCGTCGACTTCTGGTGGGACGAACAGGGCGACGGCAACTGCTGGCAGAACAACGCCTCTTCGTGGGGGCGGCCGCGCAGCGACCCGGCGGCACTGCCGGACTGCGACCACCCTTCATCCGGTGGCCCGTACGCCCAGCTGGGCAACCCCGCCAAGACCTCCGTCGTGACGGCCTGCGCCGCCTACACGCCCCACAGCCGAGACCCGAAGGGCTGCACCTGGCTCACCACGCCACCGCGTCCCGCGGCCTGATCCGCCGGCACCCGGGGCGGTCGATGGAGTCTCCCCGTATTACGGCTATCGTGCGGGACATCCACGCACCCCGGTAGGAGGCAGTAATGGCGGGTCCGATCCGCGTCGTCATCGCCAAGCCCGGTCTCGACGGCCATGATCGCGGCGCGAAGGTCGTCGCCCGCGCGCTGCGCGACGCCGGTATGGAGGTCATCTACACCGGGCTGCACCAGACCCCCGAGCAGATCGTCGAGGCGGCACTGCAGGAGGACGCCGACGGCATCGGACTGTCCATCCTGTCCGGCGCGCACATGACGCTGTGCGCCAAGGTCCTCGATCTGCTCAAGGACCGCGACGCCCTCGACATCACGGTCTTCGTCGGCGGGATCATCCCCGACGCCGACATCCCCGAGTTGGAGAAGCTCGGCATCCCGAAGGTCTTCACGCCCGGCGCGACCACCCAGGAGATCGCCGAGTGGGTCCGCGCCAACGTCGGCAAGGACTGACCAGGGCCGGCGCCTGTCGCGCAGTAGGCCGGCGGGGCTTTGAGACAGACAGGCTTTGAGACAGGCCCTAACTCGGCGGGACGGGCAGGGGAGACTGCTCGGCCGCGAGCGCCAGGACGACCAGTGACGAGGTCCAGCCGAGCGGGGCGACCCCGGCCTGGGCGCCGTGGTCGTCGACCTTCTCCGGGAAGGACCCCAGCGAGGTCCGGTGCGTGATGAGCCAGCCGAGCCAGTCGCGTACGCCCTTGGTGTCGCCGATCGCTGCGGCCTCGAGCGCGAACAGCCCGGTCTCCGGGGTCCACGCGGCGCTGGCGCCGAACACCTCGCCGGGCACCGCCCCGCCGTACGGCAGCCGCAGCCGGTCGCGGATCCGGGCCACGGCGGACAGTACGCCGGGTGCGGGTGTCGCGAACGGCGGGGCCAGGAAGGCGACGGAGGCGTCCACCGCGCCGCCGCGGATCGGTGACCGAGGATAGCCGTACGGCCCGAACCGCCGCTCGATGCCGTCGGCCAGCCGATCGGCGGCCCGGTCCCAGCGCCGCGCCTCGTCGGCGTCGGAACGGGCGGTGGCCAGTGCGGCGGCGGCCCGCAGCCCGGCCAGCATGGGCGCGGAGACGCCGAGCGTCGCCGCGTGCGGCAGCTGCTCCCGCGACGGGCTGCGTTCCCAGTAGTCCGGTGACGGCGGAGGCAGGCCGTCGGCGCGCAGGGCGGACGCCGCCCGGTCGGCCGCGCGGCGGACCATCGGCCACAGCGTGTCCAGGTTGGCCGCCGCGGGGTCCTTCTCGTACAGGAACCAGGTCGCCCACAGCACCCAGCCGAGGCTGTCGAGCTGGACGTCCCGGCCGTCCGTGACGGCCGTACCGTCGGGCAGGTACCGGGCGGCCCACAGCCCCGTGGGGGCCTGGGCGCGGGCGAGGAAGTACAGCACCCGCTGGGCGTCGCCGCCGTGCCCGGTGGCGGCGAACGCCGCCGCGGTGAACGCGCCGTCACGCGGCCACACGTAGTTCCACGCGCCGTACCAGGACGCGGTGGAGGCGCCGTTCGGCAGCGTCAGCATGCGCAGGTCGAGCAGGGCGCGGCCGGCCGCCTCGCGCTCCTCGGCCGTGCGGCCGGGCACGGCGCCCGAGGCCAGCCACGCCTGGTCGGAGCGCACCGCGTCGGCCACCCGGGGATCGTCGCGGCTCAGCGTCTGCGGCGCACGGCCGCCGAACGGGATCAGCCGCGCCCTGCCGTCCGGGAGCAGCAGGACGGCGCTGCCGGGGATGTACGACGCGCCCGCCGCGTCCTCCGGGGCGACCGCGGCGCGGGCGAACGGCCAGCCCGTGCCGATCAGGCCGGGGCTGCGCCACGGGTCGGTGCCGGGCCGCGGCAGGGACGCGGCGCAGGTCGCGCTGAGCGCGGCCACGAGGAGGAGAAGGGCGACGCGGCGCACCCTCCGTGCGGTCATCCGCGTCACCGGCGTACCCCCTGTCCCCTGTCGAGTCTCACCGACGGCTCCTGCGATCCATGGCGTTCCAGTACACCAAAGCCTGGCGGCCACTTTGACGACATCCGTTCCTTACCCGGTCGTCATCTATGGAATGGGCTCGGCCGGACCCACCGGCCCAGCGTGTATACCGGAAGGACTAGGCTGCCTGGTCGGAGCGGACCGCTGGACGCGGTCGTTATCTGTCGATCCCGTTAAGGACGGACCCCCGTGGACCTGTTCGAACATCAGGCGAAGGAGCTCTTCGCGGAGTACGGCGTCCCGGTCCCCACCGGCAAGATCGCCACGACGGCGGAGGAGGCCCGCGCGATCGCCGATGAGTTCGCCGCGGCCGGCACCTCGCGCGTCGTCGTCAAGGCGCAGGTGAAGACCGGCGGCCGTGGCAAGGCCGGTGGCGTGAAGGTGGCCGACTCGCCCGCCGACGCCGAGGAGAAGGCACGCCAGATCCTCGGCATGGACATCAAGGGCCACACGGTCCACAAGGTCCTCGTCGAAGAGGCCAGTGCCATCGCCCAGGAGTTCTACTTCTCGTTCCTGCTCGACCGCGCGAACCGGACGTTCCTGTCCATCTGCTCGGTCGAAGGCGGCATGGAGATCGAGGAGGTCGCCGCGACCAACCCGGACGCGGTGGCCCAGCTGCCGATCTCGGCCCTGGCCGGCGTCGACCGGGCCAGGGCCCGTGAGATCGCGTCCGCCGGGCGGCTGCCGGCCGAGGCCCTGGACGGCGCGGCCGAGCTCATCGAACGGCTGTGGGCCGTCTTCGTCGACGAGGACGCCACCCTGGTCGAGGTGAACCCGCTGATCCTCACCGCCGACGGCCGGGTCGTGGCCCTCGACGGCAAGGTCACCCTCGACGACAACGCGACCTTCCGTCAGCAGGAGCACGTCGCGCTGGAGGACAAGGCCGCGACCGACCCGCTCGAGGCGAAGGCCAAGGAGAAGGACCTCAACTACGTCAAGCTCGACGGCAGCGTCGGCATCATCGGTAACGGCGCAGGCCTGGTCATGTCCACGCTCGACGTCGTCGCCTACGCGGGCGAGCAGTACGGCGGCCAGAAGCCGGCCAACTTCCTCGACATCGGCGGCGGCGCCTCGGCCGAGGTCATGGCCAACGGCATGGAGATCGTGCTCGGCGACCCGAGCGTGAAGAGCGTCTTCATCAACGTGTTCGGCGGCATCACCTCCGGTGACGCCGTCGCGAACGGCATCGTCCAGGCCGTCAAGCTGCTGGGCGACCGTGGCGAGACCGTCGACCGGCCGATCGTCGTCCGGCTCGACGGGAACAACGCCGAGGAGGGCCGGCGCATCCTCAACGAGGCCGCGATTCCGGTCATCGAGCAGGTAGAGACCATGGACGAAGCGGCGCGGCGCGCCGCCGAGCTGGCCGCGCAGGGGGCATGAGATGGCGATCTGGCTGACCGAGAACAGCAAGGTCATCGTCCAGGGGATGACCGGTGGTGAGGGTTCCAAGCACACCGCCCGCATGCTGCGCGCCGGCACGAATGTCGTCGGCGGCGTCAACGCCCGCAAGGCCGGGCAGACCGTCACGCACGAGGGCCGGGACCTGCCGGTGTTCGGCACCGTCGCGGAGGCGATGGAGCGGACCGGCGCGGACGTGTCCGTGGTCTTCGTGCCGCCGAAGTTCACCAAGGACGCCGTCGTCGAGGCCATCGACGCGGAGATCCCGCTGTGCATCGTGATCACCGAGGGCATCCCGGTGCACGACAGCACCTGGGCCTGGGGGCACGCGGTCGAGAAGGGCGGCAAGACCCGCATCATCGGCCCCAACTGCCCCGGCATCGCCTCGCCGGGCAAGTCGAACGCCGGCATCATTCCGGCCGACATCACCACGCCCGGCCGCATCGGCCTGGTCAGCAAGTCGGGCACGCTGACCTACCAGATGATGTACGAGCTGCGGGACATCGGCTTCTCGACGTGCGTCGGCATCGGCGGTGACCCGGTCATCGGCACCACGCACATCGACGCCCTGGAGGCCTTCCAGGCCGACCCCGAGACCGACGCCATCGTGATGATCGGTGAGATCGGCGGTGACGCCGAGGAGCGTGCCGCCGCGTACATCGAGCAGCACGTCACCAAGCCGGTCGTGGGGTACGTCGCGGGCTTCACCGCGCCCGAGGGCAAGACGATGGGCCACGCCGGCGCGATCGTCTCCGGCTCGTCCGGCACCGCCCAGGCGAAGAAGGAGGCTCTGGAGAAGGTCGGCGTCCGCGTCGGCAAGACCCCGAGCGAGACCGCCCGCCTCATGCGCGAGATCATGTCCGCCTGATCCAAGGGCACTCACCGAAGACGCCCGGCCGGGGCCTCCCGGCACGGGCGTCTTCGCATGCGGCAGGGAAGGGCGACACGCCGGGCGGATGCGCGAGATCGCCGGTGCGGCGCTGCCAGCATGGTGAGGCCGTGGACCCGCGAGCAACTGAGGAGCGGTGAGCGCCCCATGTCCACCACCGAGCACGGCGAGCCGGATCTTGACGACGAGGAGTTCGACGACCCGGACGAGGCCGAACCGTCCCCGGTGACCGAGCCCGTCACCCGGCCGCTCGCCGTCACCGGCATCGTCGCCGCGGTGTGGTCGGCGGGCATCGGCCTGACCGTGCTCACCACGATCACCCTCATCGGCTGGATCGCCGCGCCGCGCAGCGCGCTCGGCACCGGCCTGCCAGGCGTCTTCCGCACGGCGGTCGGGTTCTGGCTCGTGTCCCACCACGCGGGGTTCACGGCACCGCACGGCCGGGTGGGGCTGCTGCCGCTCGGGCTGATGGTGCTGCCCGGCGCGCTGCTGTTCCGCAGCGGCGGATGGATCGCGCGGACCGGGCGGGTCCGGGGCCGTTACCGGATCGGCGTCGTGCACGCCGCGCTGGCGCTGGCCGTCCCGTACGCGGTGCTGTCGGGGCTGCTCGCACTCTTGGCGCGCTCGTCGGTCGTACGGCCGTCGGCGTGGCAGGCGCTGCTGCTGTGCTTCCCGCTGGCCCTGTGCGCCGGAGGCCTCGGGGCGGCGCGCGCCCTCGTCTCGACGACCAACCGTGCCCCCTGGGTGGCGATGCTCGGGCTGCTGCCCCGGCGCGCCCGCTCGGTGGCCGCCGGAGCCACCGGCGCGACCGCCGTGCTGCTCGGCTCCGGGGTTGTGATCTTCCTGGCCTCCCTGCTGTACCACCTGCCACAGGCCAAGAACCTCTTCGAGGTCCTCAAGCCGGGCGTGGTCGGGGGGATCCTGGTGTTCCTCATCGCACTCGTCTACCTGCCCAACGCGGCGCTGTGGGCGGTCGCGTACGCCGTGGGGCCGGGCTTCTCGGTGGGGGCGGGTACGAGCGTGTCGCCGTCGGGGGTGTTCCTCGGCATGATCCCGGCGTTCCCGTCGCTCGCCGCGCTGCCGGAGCCGGGGCCGGCACCGGTCGTCTCGTTGTTCGCGCTGGCCGTGCCGTTCATCGCCGGAGCCGTCGGTGGCGTCCTCACGATCCGGTACCTGCCCGCGGCGACGACCGAGGCCGCGCCGCTGTGGGGGTTCGTGTCGGGGGCGCTGACCGGCGGCGTGATCGCCTTCCTGGCGGCGCTGTCCGGCGGGCCGCTCGGCGGCGGGCGGATGGCCGTCATGGGGCCCTCCGCGTGGCAGACCGGGCTCCTGGCCGCGCTGGAGGTGGGGGTCTCGGCCGCGATCGCCGCCTGGGTGACCAACTGGCGGCTGCTGCGCCGCGTTCCGCCCGCCGCGGCCACCGCGCCGGCCGAGGAGCACGAGGAGCCGGAGACCGAGGAGGTCGAGTTCGAGGACCCGGAGCCGGTGCTGTCGTCGATCGACGAGCCGTCGCTCCCCGAGGGCGTCATCCCGATCTCGCGGGCCGCCGAGGCGGGCCGGCTCCGCGAGGAACCCGGATCGGGGAAGGTCTCCCGGCTGCGGCGGCCCCCGCGCGATCGCTGAACGCCGGGCGTTCGGCGCCGGGAACGCCGAACGCCCGGCTCAGACTCCGAGCGCCGAGCCGATCCGAACGCTGAACGGTCAGCTCAGGACCCGAGTGCCGGACGATCGGCTCAGAACCAGGAGTCGTACCGGTGCAGCGAGTCCTTCGGCATGTGCAGCCGGCGCTCGATCTTCGGGAAGTACTTGTTCTGGCAGGTCTGCTTGTCGTCGAAGGTGAGGGCCGACTCGCGGCACTTCGTGTAGCCGCTGAGCTCGTTCCACATCACGGCGGTCAGCGCGATCGAGAAGGCACAGAAGACCAGCCCGATCGAACCGAGGACCACACCGGCGACCGCGCCCGGCGCCGGGGCCAGCACCCGCCGGGCCCGCTTGCGGGACCGCACACCCGTGACCACCGCCGCGACGGACAACAGCAGTCCGGCGGGGAGGAACAGGAACGTCAGCACGAGCCCGGCGATCCCCAGGATCAGCGCACGCGGGCCGCCGCGCTCGGGCGCGGTCGGCGGCAGCGGCGGCCGGGACGGCGGCTCGGGACGCTGCGTCCGCGGCTCGGCCTGGTCAGGGCCTGGCTCGTCACTCGCGGGACGCATGCTCGGCGGCACGGGTGGCGAGTCGGGGAGCTGCGTCTGTGGCCCGGCCTGGTCGGGGCCTGGCGCGTCACTCACTGGTCCTCCTGGTGTCGGCTGAGCCTAGCCGTGCGGCGGCCGATAGGCTGGTACGGCCCGCCCACCAGTCGTTCCTGGGAGTCACGGTGTCCGCCCGGCTCGTCGTCCTCGTCTCCGGTGCGGGGACCAACCTACAAGCGCTGCTCGACGCGTGTGTCGATCCAGCTTATGGCGCTCGGATCACTGCCGTGGGCGCCGATCGTGACGATATCGAAGGGCTGCGCCGTGCCGAGCGCGTCGGCGTGCCGACCTTCGTCGTCCGTCTCAAAGACCATCCGACCCGGGACGCGTGGGATGCCGCGCTCACTGGCGCGGTCGACGCGTACGCCCCTGACCTGGTCGTCTCCGCCGGCTTCATGAAGATCCTCGGCAAGCGGTTCCTCGACCGCTTCGCCGGCCGGGTCATCAACACGCACCCCGCGCTGCTGCCGTCCTTCCCGGGCACGCACGGCGCGCGCGAGGCGCTGGATTACGGCGTGAAGGTGACCGGCTGCACCGCGCACTTCGTGGACGCCGGGGTCGACACCGGCCCGATCGTCGCCCAGGAGGCCGTGCCCGTCCTGGACGACGACGATGAAGAGTCGCTGCACGAGCGGATCAAGGCGGTCGAACGCCCCCTGCTCGTGCGGACCGTGGGCCGACTGGTCCGCGAAGGATGGACCATCGAGAACAGGAAAGTGAGGATCGGGTGACCCGCATCACGATCAAGCGGGCGCTGATCAGCGTCTACGACAAGACCGGCCTCGAAGGGCTCGCCAAGGGCCTTCACCAGGCCGGCGTGGAGATCGTCTCGACGGGGTCGACCGCCGCCCGCATCGCCGACGCGGGCGTCCCGGTCATGAAGGTCGAGAAGCTCACCGGCTTTCCCGAGTGCCTCGACGGCCGCGTCAAGACACTGCACCCGAAGGTGCACGCCGGCCTCCTCGCCGACCGCCGCAACCCGGACCACGTCCAGCAGCTCGAGGACCTGCACGTCGAGCCGTTCGACCTGCTGATCTCCAACCTCTACCCGTTCCGGGAGACGGTCGCCTCCGGCGCCACCCCGGACGAGATCGTCGAGCAGATCGACATCGGCGGCCCGGCCATGGTGCGCGCCGCCGCCAAGAACCACCAGAGCGTCGCCGTGGTCGTCGACCCGGCCGCGTACGACCAGGTCCTGGAGGCCGTCCGCCGCGGCGGGTTCGAACTGGAGGAGCGCAAGCGGCTCGCGGCGGCGGCGTACGCCCACACCGCGGCGTACGACGTGGCCGTGGCGTCGTGGTTCGCGAGCGCGTACGCGCCGGACAGCGACAGCCGCTGGCCGGACGTCATCGGCGCGGTCCGTACCCGCAAGGCCGTCCTCCGCTACGGGGAGAACCCGCACCAGGAGGCGGCGCTCTACACCGACGGCGAGGGCGGCCTGGCCGGTGCCGAGCAGCTGCACGGCAAGGAGATGTCCTACAACAACTACGTCGACGCCGACGCGGCCCGCCGCGCCGCGTACGACTTCGCCGAGCCGTGCGTCGCGATCATCAAGCACGCCAACCCGTGCGGCATCGCGGTCGGCGCCGACATCGCCGAGGCGCACCGCAAGGCGCACGCCTGCGACCCGGGCTCGGCGTACGGCGGCGTGATCGCCACCAACCGGCCGGTGTCGGCCGAGATGGCCCGCCAGCTCGCCGACATCTTCACCGAGGTGATCGTCGCCCCCGGGTTCGACGAGGAGGCCCTGGCGCTGCTTACGGCCAAGAAGAAGAACCTCCGGCTGCTGGTCTGCCCGGAGGGCCCCGCCGCCCAGGTCGACACCCGGCAGATCGACGGCGGGCTCCTCGCCCAGACGCGGGACCGGATCGACGCCCCCGGCGACGACCCGGCGACGTGGGAGCTCCGGACGGGGCAGGCCGCCGACGAGGCCACCCTCCGCGACCTGGCGTTCGCGTGGCGGGCCTGCCGGTCGGTGAAGTCCAACGCCATCCTGCTCGCCGCCGACGGCGCGACCGTCGGTGTCGGGATGGGCCAGGTCAACCGGGTCGACTCCGCGCGCCTCGCGGTCTCGCGGGCCGGTGACCGCACGACCGGGGCGGTGGGCGCCTCCGACGCCTTCTTCCCCTTCGCGGACGGTCTTCAGGTGCTCGTGGACGCCGGAGTCACGGCTATTGTCGAACCCGGCGGGTCGATCCATGACGAAGAGGTGATCGAGGCGGCCGCCAAGGCCGGCATCACCCTCTACTTCACCGGGGTCCGCCACTTCTTCCACTGACCCCATCCGGTCGCCGGGGCCCTGTCCCCGGCGACCGCAGCCCCCAGGGAGACATCGTGCCCAACGGGTTCCTCGAGTTCAGCGTGGCCGTCATCGCCCGGAGCGCGACGCTCACCGACGAGATCCGTCCGCTGATCGGTCTCGTCGCCGCCGTGCTGGCCGCCGTTCTCGCGGGGTCCGCGAGCTGGCACCTCACCGACCGCGTCGTCGCCTGGCGGCAGCGGGCCGACCAGGACGAGCTGTAGGTTCCCACGCCTGAAAGGATTGACCCGTGAGCGCACGAATTCTCGACGGCAAGGCGACCGCCGCGGCGATCCGCGCGGAGCTGAAGGTACGCATCGACGCGCTGCGCGAGCGGGGGATCGTCCCCGGTCTGGGCACCGTGCTCGTCGGCGAGGACCCGGGGAGCATGGCGTACGTCGCGGGCAAGCACCGCGACTGCGCCGAGGTGGGGATCGCCAGCATCCGGCGTGACCTCCCGGCGACCGCCACGCAGGCCGAGGTCGAGGCGGTCGTCGACGAGCTCAACGCCGACCCGGCGTGCACCGGCTACATCGTCCAGCTGCCGCTCCCGAAGGGCCTGGACGAGCAGCGGGTCCTCGAGCGCATCGACCCGGTCAAGGACGCCGACGGCCTGCACCCGGTCAACCTCGGGCGTCTCGTCCTGATGCAGCCCGGGGCGCTGCCGTGCACCCCGCGCGGCATCGTCGAGCTGCTGGGCCGCCACGACGTACCGCTGCGGGGTGCCGACGTGACCGTCATCGGCCGGGGCATCACGGTGGGCCGGGCCCTGGGCCTGTTGCTCACGCGCCGGTCGGAGAACGCCACCGTCACCACCTGCCACACCGGGACGAAGGACCTCGCCGCGCACACCCGCGGGGCCGACATCATCGTGGTGGCCGCCGGCGTTCCGGGCCTGCTCACCGCCGACATGGTCAAGCCCGGCGCGGCCGTGCTCGACGTCGGCATCACGCGCACCGACGAGGGTCTCGTCGGCGACGTCCACCCCGGCGTTCGCGACGTCGCCGCCTGGGTCGCGCCCATGCCCGGGGGAGTGGGCCCCATGACCCGGGCGATGCTGCTGGCCAACGTCGTCGAGGCCGCGGAGAAGTCCGCGACCTGAGGGCTGCCGCCGAGCGGGTCCCGGGGCGGCGAAGCGTTGGCGCACCACCACCCCGGGGCCGACGATCGGCTCGGCGCACCCCGGGGCGTACGAGGGTGTGGTCATCGGGCTCCGGAAACCTAGCGGCGCCCCCACACGTACGGAGTGTGGGTCAGCCGGCCGGGCGCGGTCGGCTGTCCGAGAGCCGACGCGCTGCGGCGGCGCGACGGGCGCACCACTCCGGGCCCGGCGGTCTCCGTGAGCTCAGCTGGCACGGCGTCCCGGGGCGGTCGGCTGGCCGGGAGCGGTCGGCTGACGTGGCTGCGGCGGCGTGCCCGGTCGAGATGCCTCCGGGCGACGGGCCGGCTCCGGCGGACGGCCGCCCTGGGGCGGCACGTGGACGGGCGGCAGCGGGCGGACCAGCCCGAGCGCGATGACCTCGTTCGCCAGCCGGGTGCGGCGGTTGGCGCCTTCCGGGATGCGGAACTTCTGGTACAGCCGCAGCAGGTGCTGCTTGACCGCCGCCTCCGTCACCACCAGGTCGGTGGCGATCTCACGGGCCGTGGCGGGCGCGACGAACGCCTCGTCCGACAGGGCGGGGCGGCACAGCGCCGTCAGCACGTCGATCTCACGACGCGTCAGCTCCGGGGCGACGGCACGGCGCAACTCGACGTCCGGGTCGACGTCCTCGCGCGGTATGCCGCCCATCCGGCACCGCGCTGCGCCGAAGCTCACCACGTCACCGTCCTCGAGCACACGGCGCGCGATCGGCCGCCCGTTCACCCGCGTGCCGTTGCGCGACAGGCCGAGGTCCACGACGTAGACGTACGGACCGCGGCGGACCAGTTCGGCGTGCAACCGCGAGACGCTCGGTTCGTCGAGGCGAATGTCCACACCACGACCTCGCCCGATCGTCGTGACCTCGGAGCGCAGTGGCAGTACCGTGCCGGTTTCTTCGATCCGTATATACGGGCCCTCCACAGCGGTCCCTCCAGTAGTTAGCGACCCCTGTCTGCCTGGTTACCCGGACCGGCCATGGTCACACCCGCCTACCGGTGGGTAGGACCGAGTACACCGGAGATTACGGGACATCCGACCCGTCCGAAAGAGGCCACGAAGACCT
The DNA here is from genome assembly GCF_040655075.1 of Actinoallomurus sp. NPDC050550. NCBI lineage: Bacteria > Bacillati > Actinomycetota > Actinomycetes > Streptosporangiales > Thermomonosporaceae > Actinoallomurus > Actinoallomurus sp. NPDC050550. The sequence goes on from NZ_JBFAJC010000026.1 coordinate 131,849, forward strand.
CTGCGGCGCGGAGGAAGCGAGGCGTCCATGGGCACGCCGTCGAAGGGGCTCGCCGATGTCGTCGCCGCTTCCACCGTGCTCAGCGACATCGACGGCGCACGCGGCCTCCTGTCCTACCGGGGCTACGACATCCACGATCTGGCCGGGAGAATCTCGTTTGAAGAGTGCGTGCACCTCCTCCACCATGGGTCGCTGCCCGACCGCCCCGCGCTCACGGTCATGCAGGACCGCCTGGCCGAGGGCAGGGCGCTCGGCGGCCTCGTCACCGGCGCCCTCGACGACGTCGCGCGGACCCAGACGCCGATGGAGGCACTGCGGACGCTCGTCTCCCTGTCCAGCGCGGACGACCCCGACGCCGGCAGCAACGAGCCCGCGGCCGACCTGCGCAAGGCGGCCCGGCTGACGGGCCGGCAGCCCGTCCTCGTGGCGTGCTACCACGCCGCCCGCCGCGGAGCGACCGTCGCGGACGCCGACCCCGCGCTCGGCGTCGCCGGCACCTTCCTGCTCCAGCTCACCGGACGGCATCCGCCCCGCCGCGACGTGGAGATCTTCGACGAGTGCCTGGTCCTGCACGCCGACCACACGATGAACGCCTCCACCTTCGCCGCCCGCGTCTGCGCGGCGACCCTGTCGGACATGCACTCGGCGATCGTCGCCGCGATCGGCACGCTGAAGGGCCCCCTGCACGGCGGTGCCAACGAACAGGTCATGCGCATGCTGGAGACCATCGGCAGCGCCGCCGAGGCGCCGTCGGCCGTACGGTCACGGCTCGACGCCGGGCAGAAGATCCCCGGATTCGGGCACCGCGTCTACAAGACCGAGGATCCCCGCGCCACGCACCTGCGCGGCCTGACGCGCGAACTCGCGGACCGCACCGGCGACGACCGCTGGTGGACCGTGTCGTGCCGGGTCGAGGAGACCGTCTTCGCGGAGAAGGGCCTGTTCCCCAACGTCGACTTCTACGCCGCGTCCGTCTACCGGGGTCTCGGCATCCCCACCGACCTGTTCACGGCGGTGTTCTCCATGAGCCGGATGGCCGGCTGGACCGCCCACGTCATCGAGCAGCACGCCGACAATCGGCTGATCCGGCCCGACAGCGAGTACGTCGGCGAACACGACCGTACGTGGGTCCCTCTCGAGGAGCGGTGAGCGGGCACGCGCGGGCGCTGCCAAGATAGAGGACATGTCGGAGCAGTACGGGCCACCGGAGTCACGCGATGCGCCCTCGACGGGCGTCCCCTCAGCCGGCCAGCCCGCGCCCGGGCCGCGGACGCCGCCGTCCCCCCGCCGGGCGCAGCGGGCGCAGGCCCGCCCGGCCGTGCCGCGATGGCTGGGCCAGCTGCCGTACGTCTTCGTGCTCTGCGGGGTCGCGGCCGGCCTGGCCGTCGTCGCGACCAACCACTTCCGGCGCGGCAGCATGCTGATCGCCGCCGCGGTGTTCATCGGCGCGCTCGCCCGGCTGGTGCTCCCGGAGAGCCAGGCCGGCATGCTCGCCGTACGCCCTCGGTGGGTCGACGTCCTGCTCATGACGGCCGCCGCGGTCGGTGTCACGCTTGTCGCGTTCGTCGCGAAGGGGACTCCGGGCTGAGGGAGTCACCCCATCTCCTTGCTCGACCCGCGGAGTGGGATGATGCAGGCTGCAGGTAAGGAGCCCGTAGCGAAACTGGAAAATGTGCGCCAGGTCACTCATGTTGATCGAAATCTTCACCCCAACGCGGTCGCCGCACGTAACGACGTGTCTCCGCGGGGGTGGGTCGCATTCCAGCTCGCTGAACAGCCGGCGCTCCGCGAAACCGTCTTGTCGATAGGAAACGCGAGGGATCGACTGAGACCTGCTGAGGGCGGCCGACCCCGCCCATCTGTCTCGATATGAGAGTTGCTGACGAATGTTGTTGAGCGTGAAGCGGAGTACCCGGTGACTGATTCGACCATCATCTACACGCACACGGACGAGGCACCCGCCCTGGCGACGTATTCGTTCCTGCCTGTGATCCAGGCATACGCCTCGACCGCCGGCGTCACCGTGGAGACCCGTGACATCTCCCTGGCCGGGCGCATCATCGCCGCCTTCCCGGAGTACCTCACGGAGGACCAGCGCATCCCGGACGCGCTCGCCGAACTCGGCGAGCTGGTCGACACCCCCGGTGCGAACGTCATCAAGCTGCCGAACATCTCGGCCTCGATCCCGCAGCTGAAGGCCGCGATCGCCGAGCTGCGCGAGCAGGGCTACGCGCTGCCGGACTACCCGGACGATCCGAAGACCGATGAGCAGCGCGAGGTCCGGGCCCGGTACGACAGGATCAAGGGCAGCGCGGTGAACCCGGTGCTGCGCCAGGGCAACTCCGACCGCCGGGCCCCCGCGTCGGTCAAGAACTACGCCAAGACCCACCCGCATCGCATGGGCGCCTGGACGGCGGAGTCGAAGACGAACGTCGCGCACATGACGGCCGACGACTTCTGCTCCACCGAGAAGTCCGCGGTGATCGCCGAGGCGGGCTCGCTGCGGATCGAGCTCGTGGGCGACGACGGTTCCACCACCGTCCTGCGCGAATCGGTACCCGTCCTGGCGGGCGAGGTCGTCGACGCGTCCGTCATGCGGGTCGCGGCGTTGCGGGAGTTCCTCACCGCGCAGGTCGCGCGCGCCAAGGCCGAGGGCGTGCTGTTCTCGGTGCACCTGAAGGCCACGATGATGAAGGTCTCCGACCCGATCATCTTCGGCCACATGGTGCGCGTCTTCTTCCCGAACACGTTCGCCAAGTACGGCGAGACGCTCGCGGGGGCCGGCCTGACGCCGAACGACGGCCTCGGTGGGATCTTCCGGGGCCTGAAGTCGCTGCCCGACGGCGAGGAGATCAAGGCGTCCTTCGACGCCGAACTCGCCGCAGGCCCGGACCTCGCGATGGTCGACTCCGACCGGGGGATCACCAACCTGCACGTCCCCAGCGACGTCATCGTCGACGCCTCGATGCCGGCGATGATCCGCACCTCCGGCCACATGTGGGGCCCGGACGGCCAGGAGCACGACACGCTCGCCGTCATCCCGGACAGCAGCTACGCCGGTGTCTACCAGGTCGTCATCGACGACTGCCGGGCGAACGGCGCCTTCGACCCGTCGACGATGGGCTCGGTTCCGAACGTCGGCCTGATGGCACAGCAGGCCGAGGAGTACGGCAGCCACGACAAGACCTTCGAGATCCCGACCACCGGTACGGTGCGGGTCCTCGACGAGGCCGGCAACGTCGTCCTCGAGCAGACGGTGAGCGCCGGCGACATCTTCCGCATGTGCCAGACCAAGGATGTGGCGATCAAGGACTGGGTCAAGCTCGCCGTCACCCGCGCCCGCGCGACCGGCGACCCGGCCGTGTTCTGGCTCGACCGGGACCGCGCGCACGACGCCTCCCTGATCGCCAAGATCGAGCGGTACCTGCCCGAGCACGACACCGCGGGCCTGCAGATCGAGATCAAGTCCCCCGTCGAGGCGACCGCCTTCTCCCTGGAGCGGATCCGCCGCGGCGAGAACACCATTTCCGTCACCGGCAACGTGCTGCGGGACTACCTGACCGACCTGTTCCCGATCCTGGAGCTGGGCACCAGCGCCAAGATGCTGTCGGTCGTGCCGCTCATCAACGGCGGCGGTCTGTTCGAGACGGGCGCCGGCGGCTCGGCGCCCAAGCACGTCCAGCAGCTCGTCAAGGAGAACTACCTGCGCTGGGACAGCCTCGGCGAGTTCCTCGCGCTCGCGGTCAGCTTCGAGCAGCTCGCGCAGACGACGGGCAACGCCCGCGCCCAGGTCCTCGCGGACACCCTCGACCGGGCCACGGAGACCTTCCTCAACGAGGACAAGTCCCCGACCCGCCGCCTGGGCGGCATCGACAACCGTGGCAGCCACTTCTACCTGGCCCTGTACTGGGCGCAGGAGCTGGCCAAGCAGGCCGATGACGCCGACCTGGCCAAGGCCTTCGTCCCGCTCGCCGAGACGCTGACCTCGCAGGAGCAGAAGATCGTCGACGAGCTGCTCGCGGTTCAGGGCTCCCCGGCCGACATCGGCGGCTACTACAACCCCGACCCGGCCAAGGCCGGAGCGGTCATGCGCCCGTCGCCGACGCTCAACGAGGCTCTCGCGACGCTCGCCTGACGCCCGGAGCGGCATCGCGTGACCTCACCGAGCCGACCGGCCCGACGAATCCCTCAGGATCGCCGGCGCCCGGTCGGCTCGTCCGCTTCCCGGCGTCTGGTCGCGGACGGTCAGAACAGCGCCGGTGGCTCGGCGGGCCGGAAAAGGGTCTGCCCCGGGCGCGCACCTTGCGGTGGGAGCGGATCCGGGGCGTACGTCGACGAGCCTACGACCCGGCGTGGCGAGACGAAGCCGGTTCCGGGGCGCCGGTAATCGAGCCGTGATGGCCGGTGCGGCGGGGCGATGGGGCGCGCGGTAGCCTGACGGCTGGAATATCTCGACGACGAGAGACCCGATCGAAGCTCCGCTCGGCGCTCGGCACGGGCCTCGTACCAGCTGGAGACCACGATGACTCGCACTCCCGTCAATGTCACCGTCACCGGGGCGGCCGGCCAGATCGGCTACGCCCTGCTCTTCCGCGTCGCCTCGGGGCAGCTGCTCGGCCCCGACGTACCCGTGCACCTGCGCCTGCTGGAGATCCCGCAGGCCGTCAAGGCCGCCGAGGGTACCGCGATGGAGCTCGACGACGCCGCCTTCCCGCTGCTCGCGGGCATCGACGTCACCGACGACGCGAAGAGGGCGTTCGACGGGACCAACGTCGCCCTGCTGGTCGGCGCGCGCCCGCGTACGAAGGGCATGGAGCGCGGTGACCTGCTCGAGGCCAACGGCGGCATCTTCAAGCCGCAGGGTGAGGCCATCAACGCCGGTGCCGCCGACGACGTGCGGGTGCTCGTGGTCGGCAACCCGGCCAACACCAACGCGCTGATCGCCAAGGCGCACGCGCCGGACGTCCCGGCCGACCGCTTCACGGCGATGACCCGCCTGGACCACAACCGCGCGATCGCGCAGCTCGCCAAGAAGCTGCAGGCGCCGGTGGCGGACATCAAGAAGATCGCCATCTGGGGCAACCACTCCGCGACGCAGTACCCCGACATCTTCCACGCCGAGGTCGGCGGCCGGAACGCCGCCGAGGCCGTGAACGACGAGGCCTGGCTGCGCGACACCTTCATCCCGACCGTCGCCAAGCGCGGCGCGGCCATCATCGAGGCCCGCGGCGCTTCGTCCGCGGCGTCGGCGGCCAGCGCGGCCGTCGACCACGTCCACGACTGGGTGAACGGCACCCCCGAGGGCGACTGGACCTCCATGGCCGTGGTCTCCGACGGCTCGTACGGCGTGCCGGAGGGCCTGGTCTCGTCCTTCCCGGTCGTGTGCAAGGACGGCAAGTGGGAGATCGTCCAGGGCCTGGACATCGACGCCTTCTCGCGGGAGCGCATCGACGCGTCAGTGCACGAGCTGGAAGAGGAGCGCGACGCGGTCCGTGACCTCGGACTGATCTGACCGCTCGCTCCGGTCCTCGATGATCCTCTGTGTAATCGAGTTGACGCGAAGAGTCACTTCTGTGACCCTTGCCGCCAGGAGGAACCTCATCAGGCCAAAGAGCCGACCCAAAAGCTTGGTCGGTTCCGTGCAGGCCGTCTGTTCAGGGCTGACGGGCGGAGACAGGGGCTTGGAGGGAAGAACTCACCGCAGCCAGCGGTCGCCTTTCGGTACCTGTAAACCCCCTACCGAGGAGGCGGAAACACCGTGGGAGTCATGGAGGACATCCAGGCCCGGGTCGCGAACCTAGAGCGGCGTATGGATGAGCATGACACCGTCCACGTGCTTGTGGCTGGGCAGGTCGAGCTCCGCCGGATGGTGGCGAAGCTGCTGGCTCAGTCCGAGGCGGACGGCCGCTCCTGACCTCGTCTCGCGCGAAGCGGTGAAAGGCCGCCGGGTTCCCCGTTGCGGGGTCCGGTGGCCTTTCGCATCCCTGGATCACTTGTCCGACAGGGCGGCCACGACCTGCTCTGCGACGGCTCAAGCCGAGGCCGGGTTCTGGCTGGTGACCAGGCGGCCGTCGCGCACGACGTTGGCCTGGAAGTCGTCTGCCGCGACGTGGATCGCGCCCAGTTCCTCCAGTCGCGACTGCCGGAGGAATGGCACGACGTCGGTCAGGCCGACCGCCTTCTTCTCGGAGTTTGTGAACGCGGCGACGCGCTTAGAGCCTGTTCACAGATGCTTAAGTGCGGGTCCGTAGAGGGCTGGGCCGATCTTGTTGATGTGGCCTTGGTGTGACCATTGGGACAGTTGGACGC